>JAITTX010000026.1 GCA_031286755.1 Paraburkholderia sp. | reverse complement strand
GGCCACGGCGACGAGCACGGCCATTGCTTCGAGCCGGTCCATGATGTTCTCGCTGTTCGGGAGGATGAGGACGAATATTGCCGGATCCTCCCGGGGTGTGCGCTCGAGCGTGCGCCCTGCGGCCAGTGGTGGGCGGCCGTGGCCGCCACAGCGGCCGCCACGGCGCTCTGCCGGGGCGGCCAATCCATCACCCCCGGGGCATTCAGCCCATCATCCGTTATGCAGGAGCATTCCATAGCGGGGCGACACGGTGCACGTGATCTTCGTAAGCGCGTTTTCCGTGCGTGAAGTACAGAGCTGATGCGCGGGAGCGCGAAAAAAAACGGGCAAACGAGGTTTGCCCGTTTTTCAGGTCAGAGACCTCCGCCGGTACTTAGCTTGCCGATGCTGCGGCTTGCGGCGTGATCACGAGGTTCAGGCCGTTTTCCTTGGTGATCGTCAGGGTGACCGACGACGGCGTCTTGTTGGCGCCAGCGCCAGCCGTAACCACTTGCAGATTCGACAGCTCTTCACGTTGGAGCAGTTGCATGAGCAACCTCCATAAGTATTTGCGTGTGTTGAAGAATGCTCCCCAATTAGGAAGGGAGCGGCGTCGAGCTTAGGTCAATCGATTGCCCAAAGCACTGTCTCCATTTGAAAATTTGTGAACAGTCGTTCACGCTTGATTTGTGTCAGCCAGCTAGCGCGCCATCGGACTGAAGAGTGGCCGCGAAGCCGGAGAAATTACCAATAGCACGATCGTTCTATTTTCGTTACCCTAGGACTTCTCTTACTCGCGAGGCCGTCCGCCATGTCGCTGATCCTCTCCCGCCGCGACCTGAATTTCCTGCTTTACGAATGGCTCGACGTCGAACGCCTCACGCGCATTGCGCGCTACGCCGACCATTCGCGCGAGACCTTCGACGCGGCGCTCGACACCTGCGAGAAGATCGCCACCGACCTGTTCGCGCCGCACAACAAGAAGAACGACCAGCACGAGCCGCACTTCGACGGCAAGACCGTCGCCATCATCCCCGAGGTGAAGACCGCGCTGAAGGCGTTCTGCGAAGCGGGCCTGATGGCCGCGGGCCAGGACTACGCATACGGCGGCATGCAATTGCCGCTCGTGGTCGAGAAGGCGGGCTTCGCGTGGTTCAAGGCCGCGAACGTGGGCACGAGCGCCTATCCGTTCCTCACCATCGGCAACGCGAACCTGCTGCTCGCGCACGGCAGCGCGAAGCAGATCGAGACCTTCGTGAAGCCCGAGCTCGAGGGCCGCTACTTCGGCACCATGTGCCTCTCCGAGCCGCAGGCGGGTTCGTCGCTCTCCGATGTGGCCACGCGCGCCGACTTCGAATGCGGCTCGCCGCTCGGCGCGCAATACCGCCTGCGCGGCAACAAAATGTGGATCTCGGGCGGCGAGCACGAGCTCTCCGATAACATCGTCCACCTCGTGCTGGCGAAGATTCCCGGCCCGGACGGCAAGCTCATCCCCGGCGTGAAAGGCATTTCGCTCTTCATCGTGCCGAAATACCTCGTGAACGAGGACGGCTCGCGCGGCGAGCACAACGACGTCGTGCTCGCGGGCCTCAATCACAAGATGGGTTATCGCGGCACGACCAACTGCCTGCTCAACTTCGGCGAAGGCACGCAATACGCGCCGGGCGGCCGCGCGGGCGCCATCGGCTATCTCGTGGGCGAACCGCACAAGGGCCTCGCCTGTATGTTCCATATGATGAATGAGGCGCGCATCGGCGTGGGCCTCGGCGCGACCATGCTCGGCTACACCGGCTATCTGCACGCGCTCGATTACGCGCGCAACCGTCCGCAGGGGCGCGGCGCGGGTGCGGCGGGCAAGGACCCGGCATCGCCGCAGATCAAGCTGATCGAGCACGCCGACGTGCGCCGCATGCTGCTCGCGCAAAAGAGCTATGTGGAAGGCGCGCTCGCGCTCAATCTCTGGTGCGCGCAGCTCGTGGACGAAGCGCGCGCCGCGCGGGACGACGCGGCGCGCGAGCCGCTCACGCTGCTGCTCGATCTGCTCACGCCGATTGCGAAAAGCTGGCCCTCGCAGTGGTGCCTCGCCGCCAACGATCTGGCGATCCAGGTGCACGGCGGCTATGGTTACACGCGCGAATACAACGTCGAGCAGTTCTACCGCGACAATCGCCTGAACCCGATTCACGAAGGCACTCATGGCATCCAGGGCCTCGACCTGCTGGGCCGCACGGTCACGATCAAGGACGGCGCGGCGCTCAAGCTGTTCGTGCAACGCGTCGAGACCACGCTCGAGCGCGCGCGCTCGAACGGCGATGCGCAGGACGCCGCCCATGCGCGCGTGCTCGAAGCCGCGCTGCGCAGGCTCGCCGACGTCACACGGACGCTCTGGTCGGCGGGCGACCCCAGCGTGACGCTCGCCAATGCTTCGGTGTACCTGGAAGCGTTCGGGCACGTGGTGGTGGCATGGATCTGGCTCGAACAGGCGCTCACGGCGCGCGCGGCGCTGGCGCGCACGGCCCACGCAAGCGGCAACAGTAGCGATAGCAACGACGAGGCGAACTTCTATCGCGGCAAGCTCGCCGCCGCCGAGTATTTCTTCGCGTGGGAGTTGCCGAAGACCGGACCGCAGTTTGATCTGCTCGCTTCGCTCGACCGCACGACGCTCGACATGCAGGATGCGTGGTTCTAAATAGCGCTCCGTAAACGCAGCAACGGCGCGATGCCCCGGAAGGCATCGCGCCGTTTTGCGTGGCGCACTGAAAACCGCGCGTGATTAGCCGCCCTGCTTCTCGAAGCGCCTCAACAACGCATTGCCGCGCGCATTGGCCGAATCGAGCGCCTGTTGCGGCGTCTTGCTGCCCGTCCATACCTGCTCGAGCTCTTCGTCCACCACCGTGCGGATCTGCGGCATGTTGCCCAGACGCAGGCCCTTCGTCCAGGGCAGCGGCGGCTTGTTGAGCATCTGCTTCGTGGCCGTATCGGCGCCCGGGTGCGAGTCGTAGAAGCCCTGCTTGCGCGCGAGATCGTAGGCCGCCGTGGTGACCGGCAGATAGCCCGTGTCCTCGTGCCACTTCGCCGCCACGGCCGGCGTATTCAGATAGGCGAGAAACTTCGCCACGCCTTTGTACACCTCGGGGTTCTTGCCCGCCAGCACCCACAGGCTCGCCCCGCCGATGATGGCGTTCTGCGGCGCGCCCTTCACGCTCGGGTCGTAGGGCATCATGCCGGTGCCGTACTTGAACTTCGCGTACTGCTGCACGTTCGCGAGCGCCCCCGACGAGCCCATCATGATGCCGCAGTCGCCGCTATAGAACTTCGCCGTGGCCTCGTCCTTGCGGCCCACGTAGGTGAAGGTGCCGTCCTTCGCCATCTTCTGCAGGAAGGCGATATGCGCGACCTGCAACGGCTTGTTGATTTCGAGCACGGCGTCGGCGCCGTCGAAGCCGTTGTTGCGCGTGGCGATGGGCGCGCCGTGCCACGCACTGTAGTTCTCGATCTGAATCCAGCCCTGCCAGCCCGTGGTGAAACCACAATTCATGCCGGCCGCCTTGAGTTTCGCGGCATCGGCGGCCACTTCGGGCCAGGTCTTCGGCGGTTCGTCGGGGTTCAGGCCGGCCTTCTTGAACGCGTCGCGGTTGTAGTAGAGCAGCGGCGTGGAACTATTGAACGGCATCGAGACGAGATGCCCCGTCTTCGCGTCACTGTAATAGCTGGCGACGGTCGGCACGAAAGCCTTTTCGTCGAACGGCACGCCCGCGTCCTTCATCACCTGGTACACGGGCACGATGGCCTTCTTCGCCTGCATCATCGTGGCGGTGCCCACTTCGTAGACTTGCAGGATGGCGGGCGCGTCGCCGCTGCGATACGCGGCAATGCCCGCGGCAAGCGTCTGATCGTAGGTGCCCTTGAACACCGGCACGATCTTGTATTCGCTTTGCGAGGCGTTGAACTGCTGGGCGATCTGGTTGACGCGCTCGCCCAGCTCCGACTCCATCGCGTGCCAGAACTGGATCTCGGTGGGCGCGGCGTGGGCCGGCTGAACGCCGCCCGCAAACAGCGTGCCGATGGCGAGCGCACACGCCACCGCCCGCACATGACCCTGCAAACCCGCGCGCAATTTCTCGTGCTTTCTCATCTGGTTCTCTTCCTTGTTATGGGTGTCGATACGGGATGTCGAAACACAAATCAGCCTGCCCGCGCGAGGTGATGATGCGATGCGGCTAGAGACAACTACGCGGGCAAGGGGCAGCGCAAGGGTAGCACAGCGAATCGTGCGGTCATGTGAAGGCGGGCCGCGCCGCGGCTCCGGCAATCTTCAGGCAATCAGAAGCGGCCGCGCAGGCCGATGAACACTTCGCTCGAAGTGAGTTTCGCCTTGAGCTGCTCATCGCGCGCGAGCACGCGGTTAGCGAACGTGTTATAGCCGCTTTCGACATTGCCCATGTCGACATAGCGATAGCCGAGATCGACTGCGAAGCGCTTGTTGATCGCGTAGCTCACGCCCGCGCCGCCCGCCCATGCGAGATTGGTTTGCGTGCGCGACGCGAATTGCCGGCCGGGGTTGGTTTGCCAGCCATCGGCCGAAACGATCGCCACGCCCAGCCCGAGCGAGCCGAATACCGAGAAGCCGTGGCCGAGATCGAAGTCGCGATAGCCGTTCAACATCAGCCGCTGCGACGACACGTGAAATTCGTTCGCGTTGGCATCGAACGGCGCCCAGTAGCTCACGAAGTTGCCGCTGCGCTTGAACGTGTATTCGCCTTCCGCGCGCCAGCCGTTGCCGAACTGATAGCCGAGCGCCACGGCGCCGGTCGCGCGCGACTGCATGTCCGGGCCGCCAACGCGGTTCGTGACGCGCGGGCTCGTGAGTTCCATGTTGACGGCGTTGTCGAAGGCGCCGACGACGCGCGCCGTGGCGTAGTAGCCCGCATCGCTCGCGGCGGCATCTTGCTTCGACGCTTCGTTCGTATCGGCGAACGCGGCACCGGACATCAGCAATGCGGCCGAGGTCGGCAGGGCCAGAGCTTTGAACATGTGAATCGCTTCCTTGTAGATGACAGTAACTGCGACCGCCATGGTAGAAAGCGCACTCGTCTCACGTAACCCGCCCGCCTACGGATGCCGCCTCCGTAGCGCTACGGAGGCGGCATGCCAACGAGCGATGCGTACTCGCGCACGAGATTGACGAGCGAGTCGGCCTCCAGCTTGAGAAACACGTTGGCGCGGTAGGTCTCCACCGTGCGCGGCGACAGGCCCAGTTCGCGCGCGATCTCCTTGTTGCTCAGGCCGCGCACGATGTTCTCGAGCACCTCGCGCTCGCGCACGCTCAAGGTGGCGAGGCGCGCCGCGCGCGAGCGGTCGGCCTCGTCGCGCGCACGCTGGCCGCGCTGTGCGCGCT
>JAITTX010000583.1 GCA_031286755.1 Paraburkholderia sp. | reverse complement strand
AGTACCCGTTCTGCAGCCAGTTGATCGGTCATTTCGAGCGGCCCTGGGTGCTCTACGTGGCGGCGCTCTTTCACGACATCGCCAAGGGGCGCGGCGGCGACCACTCGCAGCTCGGCATGGCCGACGCGCGGCGCTTCTGCCGCGAGCACGGCATCGCGGGCGAGGACGCAGACCTGATCGTCTGGCTCGTGCAGCAGCACCTGACCATGAGCCAGGTCGCCCAGAAGCAGGACACGAGCGACCCCGAGGTGGTGAAGCGCTTTGCCGATCTGGTGGGCTCCGAGCGGCGGCTTTCGGCGCTCTATCTGTTGACCGTGGCCGATATCCGCGGCACCAGCCCCAAGGTCTGGAACAACTGGAAAGGCAAGCTGCTCGAG
The DNA here is from genome assembly GCA_031286755.1 of Paraburkholderia sp. GTDB lineage: Bacteria > Pseudomonadota > Gammaproteobacteria > Burkholderiales > Burkholderiaceae > Paraburkholderia. Next base: position 6,964 of record JAITTX010000583.1, on the reverse strand, counting down.
GACCTGTACCGCTCGACGCTCGCCGTGCTCGGTGGCGCCCAGCCCGACGCGCACTCGGAGCTCAAGACGCGCCAGGAGCTGGCGCTCGCGCTGCTGCGCCTCGAAACGGTGCCGGAGCACGCGCACCGCGCGCTGTGGGACAAGCTCGACGTGGGCTACTTCCTGCGTCACGACGCCGCCGACATCGCGTGGCAGACGCGCGTGCTCTACCGGTACGTGGAAACGCCCGCGCCGGTCGTGCGCGCGCGGCCCTCGCCGGTGGGCGAGGCGCTGCAGGTGCTCGTCTACGCCAAGGACCGGCCCGACCTGTTCGCCACCATGTGCGCTTATTTCGACCGCAGCGGCCTGTCCGTGCTCGATGCGCGCGTGAGCACGACGCGCCACGGTTACGCGCTCGACAACTTCATCGTCGCCCATACCGAAGGCGACGTGCATTACCGCGATATCGCGAATCTGGTCGAGCAGGAGCTCGCCCAGCGCCTCGCCGAGTCCGGCAACCCGCTGCCGGAGCCGTCCAAGGGGCGGCTCTCGCGCCTGTCGCGCACCTTTCCGGTCACGCCGCGCGTTGATCTGCGGGCGGACGAGCGCGACCAGTACTACATCCTGTCCGTGTCCGCGAACGACCGGCTGGGCCTTCTTTATTCCATCGCGCGCGTGCTGGCCGAGCACCGCATCGGCGTCCAGGCGGCGCGGATCAATACGCTCGGCGAGCGCGTGGAGGACGTGTTTCTGCTCGACGGGTCGGGTCTGTCCGACAACCGCCAGCAGATCCGCGTCGAAACCGAACTGCTGCGCGCGATAGCAGTGTGAAGCAACAACGAAAGACGTAGAACCATGCGAGCCAAACTGACAGCCAAACATCCGCGCCCGGCTACCCCCGAACGCGCCCCCGTCCGCCGCGGCAGCACGACCGCCCGCAAGCCGGCGCGGCCCGCCGAGACGCGGCCGGCTGAAGGACGGCCCGCACGCCCGTTTGCGGCAACGCCGGCAGGCAAGCCCGCGTCCGGCAAGCCGGCGAACGCGCGCGAGCGCGACACATCGGGGCGCCCCGCTCGCGCACCGCGCGAAGGCGGCGGCTACGGCGACGAGCGCGGCGAACGCGGTTTTGCGCGCGGACGCCGCGAAGGCGATGAGCGCCGTCCATTCCGCGCTCGCGACGAGGGTGGCGAACGCCGCTTCCCGCGCCGCGACGAGAACGACAGTCAGCGCCCCTTCCGCGCTCGCGAAGAAGGTGGCGAGCGCCGTTTCCCGCGTCGCGACGAAGGCGAAGGCCAACGGCCCGTCCGGGCCCGCGACGAAGGCGGCGAACGTCGTCCATTCCGTGCTCGTGAAGAAGGTGGCGAACGCCGTTTCCCACGCCGTGACGAAGGCGAAGGCCAACGTCCTTTCCGTGCCCGCGACGAAGGCGGCGAACGTCGTCCATTCCGCGCTCGCGATGAGGGCGGCGAACGTCGTCCATTCCGCGCTCGCGACGAGGGTGGCGAACGCCGCTTCCCACGCCGCGACGAGAACGACAGTCAGCGCCCCTTCCGCGCCCGCGACGAAGGCACCGATCGCCCCGCGTTTCGCCGCGACCAGCGTTCCGACGAACGGCGTCCGCGCGACGACCGGGGCTTCGCCCGCCCCGTGAAGCCCTCTTGGGATAACTCAAACGAGCGCAGCGGCGCCGGCTCGCGCCCGCGCGGCCGCAACGAGGGCGAATCGTTCGCACCACGGGAGCGCCGCAACGCGGAAGATGCGCGCGCACGCAAACCCGGGCCGAAGCCCTTCGCGAAAAGCGCCGATCAGGCACCGCGTCGCGAACCCGGGCGCGCGGCTGGCGAGCATGCCGCTCCGCAGCGCGCAGCGCGCGTGGAAGTCGACGGCGACAACGTGCTGCGCCTGTCCAAGCGCATGTCGGAGCTGGGCCTGTGCTCGCGCCGCGAGGCCGACGAATGGATCGAGAAAGGCTGGGTCTACGTGGACGGCGAAGTCGTCGACACGCTGGGCGCCAAGGTCACGCCGACGCAGCGCATCGAAGTCGACCCCGCCGCGCTGGCTGCGCAGGCTCGCCAGGTGACGATCCTGCTGCATAAGCCAGTGGGCTACGTCTCGGGCCAGGCCGAGGACGGCTATGAGCCGGCTGCCACGCTCGTCACGGCTGAGAACCACTGGGACGGCGACCGCTCGGGCATCCGTTTCTCGGCGCAACACTTGCGCACGCTCGCGCCCGCGGGCCGCCTCGATATCGACTCGACCGGCCTGCTCGTCCTGACCCAGGACGGCCGCGTGGCGAAGCAGCTGATTGGCGAGAGCTCCGATATCGACAAGGAATACCTCGTGCGGGTGACCTATGACGACATCGAAACGGAAATCGACCAGCACTTCCCGCCCGAATTGCTGGCGAAGTTGCGCCACGGCCTCTCGCTCGACGACGTGCCGCTCAAGCCCGCGATGGTGAGCTGGCAAAACGGCGAACAGTTGCGCTTCGTGCTGCGCGAGGGCAAGAAGCGCCAGATCCGCCGCATGTGCGAACTGGTCGGGCTGAAGGTGGTGGGTCTCAAGCGCGTGCGCATGGGCCGTGTGCTGCTGGGCGCGCTGCCACAAGGTCAATGGCGCTATCTGTCGGCTGACGAGGCATTCTGAAACCGCCGAAGTCACGCATCGCCGATGCTGCAACAAACGAAACGGGAGCCAACTGAACTGGCTCCCGTTTTTCATGCGCGCCCGCTTCCTTGCTCGCGCGGTCTCAATCGTCGCTCTTCGGGTCGAGATCGGGGAACAGGATATCGGTGAAACCGAACTTCGAGAAGTCGGTGATGCGCATGGGGTACAGCTTGCCGATCAAATGATCGCATTCGTGCTGGACCACGCGCGCGTGAAAACCTTCCGCCACGCGCTCGATGGGATTGCCGTACTGGTCGAAGCCGTCGTAGCGGATCATCGAGTAGCGGCTCACCGCGCCGCGCAGGCCGGGCACCGAAAGACAGCCTTCCCAGCCCTCTTCCATGTCGTGCGAAAGCGGATGGATGACCGGATTGATCAGCACCGTTTGCGGCACCGCCGGCGCGTCGGGATAGCGCTCGTTGTCTTCGAAGCCGAAGATCACGACCTGAAGGTCGACGCCGATCTGCGGAGCGGCAAGCCCTGCCCCGTTCGCCGCGTGCATCGTGTCGAACATGTCGGCAATCAGTTCGTGCAATTCGGGCGTGTCGAAATGATCGACCGGTCTGGCGATGCCGAGCAGGCGCGGATCGCCCATCCTGAGAATTTCGCGAATCATGTCGTGTGCCCCTCCAGGAGCTTGTGCAACCCTTCTTCGTCGAGCACCGGCACGCCGAGTTCCTCGGCTTTCGCGAGCTTGCTGCCCGCGTCGGCACCCGCCACCACGTAGTCGGTCTTCTTCGACACCGAGCCCGCCACCTTCGCGCCGGCCGCTTCCAGCCTCTCCTTCGCCTCTTCGCGCTTGAGCGTGGGCAGCGTGCCGGTGAGCACCACCGTCTTGCCCGCCAGCACGCCCACCGGCGCTTTCGGCGCGGGCGGACCGTCCGCCCATCTGACCTTGCCCGGCGCGCGCAGTTGCTCGATTACGGTGCGGTTATGTTCTTCCGCAAAGAACTGATGAATCGACTCGGCCACGATCGGCCCGACGTCGTTCACTTCGAGCAGCTGCTCGATGGACGCGTCCATGATGGGGTCGAGCGAGCCGAAATGCTTCGCCAGATCCTTCGCCGTGGATTCGCCCACATGGCGGATGCCGAGCGCGTAAATGAAGCGCGCCAGCGTGGTGGATTTGGCCTTTTCGAGCGAGTCCAGCAGATTCTGTGCCGACTTCTCCGCCATGCGGTCGAGTTCCGCCAGCGTCGCGAATCCGAGGTTGAAAAGGTCGGCCGGGGTGCGCACGAGATTCTGGTCGACGAGCTGGTCGATGATCTTTTCGCCCAGGCCGTCGATGTCGAGAGCGCGGCGCTGCGCGAAGTGCCAGAGCGCCTGCTTGCGCTGCGCCGGGCAGAACAGGCCACCGGTACAGCGGGCGATCGCTTCGTCGGGCAGGCGCTCGATGCTCGAACCGCACACCGGGCACTCGGTGGGCATCACGAACTCGCGGGCGTCCGCGGGGCGGCGCTCGCCGAGCGCGCTCACCACCTCCGGAATCACGTCGCCCGCGCGGCGCACGATCACCGTGTCGCCGATGCGGATGTCCTTGCGGCGCACTTCGTCTTCGTTGTGCAGCGTGGCGTTCGTGACCGTCGCGCCGCCCACGAACACGGGCTCGAGCCGCGCGACCGGGGTGATGGCGCCGGTGCGGCCCACCTGCACGTCGATGGCGACGACCTTCGTGAGCGCCTCCTGCGCAGGGAATTTGTGGGCGAGCGCGAAACGCGGCGCGCGCGAGACGAAACCGAGCGTCTCCTGCTCGTCGCGCCGGTTGACCTTGTAGACCACGCCGTCGATATCGTAGGGCAGCGTCTCACGTTTCTCGCCCACCGCGCGGAAGAACTCCAGCAGCCCCTGCGCGCCCTTCACGACCGCGCGCTCGCTGTTCACCGGCAGGCCCATTTCCGCGTACCAGTCGAGCAGCTCGCTGTGCGTGGCCGGCATGGGTTCGCCTTCGAGCCCGCCGATGCCATAGGAGAAGAATGACAACGGCCGCTGTGCGGTGATCTTCGAATCGAGCTGGCGCAGGCTGCCCGCCGCCGCGTTGCGCGGGTTCGCAAACTCCTTGTGGCCCGCTTCGCGCTGGCGCTCGTTCATGCGGTCGAAGTCGCGGCGGAACATCAGCACTTCGCCGCGCACGTCGAGCACCTTCGGCACGCGCTGGCCTTTCAGGCGCAGCGGCAGCGAGCGGATGGTGCGCACGTTTTCCGTGACGTTCTCACCGGTCGTGCCGTCGCCGCGCGTGGAGGCCTGCACGAACACGCCGTCCACATAGCGCAGCGAGATGGCAAGGCCGTCGAACTTGAGCTCGCAGGCGTACTCGACCAGGTCGCCTTCGGCCTTGCCGAGCGTGTCGAACACCCGCTTGTCGAAAGCGGCGATGTCTTCGTCTGCGAAACCGTTGTTGAGCGAGAGCATCGGCACGTCGTGCACCACCTGCTCGAAGCCCGCCGCCGCCTCGCCGCCCACGCGCTGGGTGGGCGAATCGGGCGAGACGAGCTCCGGGTGCCCGGCCTCGATCTGCTGGAGTTCGCGGAACAGCTTGTCGTATTCCGCGTCGGGCAACTCCGGCTGGTCGAGCACGTAGTACGCGTGATTGGCACGCTCGAGTTCGGCGCGCAACCACGACGCGCGCTGCGCCGCAGTGGATTCTTCGGAAGGGCGGGCGGGAGAACGGACCATGCTTGGGGCGGCTTCTTATGAGTGATCAGGTTGTCAGATTATCTCAGGGAAGCCATCTGTGTGGCATCGGCTGAACGGCCAGCTTCGTGCGCCGCCGAACGGGCCAACGGGCCGCGCGAATACCCTGGCCGAATGGCCGGCGCCCACCGGGATCGCATTGACGCCGCACGCACGCGATGCAGCCTCGAACGCACCGCAACATATCCGCCCCATCGAACGCTGCGCTGCGCCCACGGGCGGACCGCCCGATCCGCCCGCGTACCTGCGTTTGCGCCGCGCACAAAAAAAGCGCGGCGCCATAACGGCGCCGCGCCTCCTGCAACGGCCAGGCTCGCGCCCTTACTGGCTGAAAAGCCGCCGCGTGGCCGGCGAGCCCGCCGGAATGCCAGCCTGCTCGAGCTTCGCGTAGAGCGTCATGAGCTGCTTGTCGATGGACTGCAGCACGGATTCCGGCAACGGCCGGCGCTGGTCGTCCACCACGCGTCCGCCAATGCGTTCCGCGAGCGAGCGGGCGTAGTCGCACATCAGGCGGAACGGCAGGATGTCCTCGTCGGCCACAGGCACGTCGAGAACCAGCGTGATCATCTGCCCGCCCTTGTAGGTGAGATCGTCGCGCAGGAAATTGGTGTCGCCGAATTGCAGCATGAACACCGGGCTCTGCTTCGCGTCGAGCTTCACGAAACGCGTGCCGTCGCGCGACAGCAGCAAGCCGTCCTGGGCAGCCACCGCCTGCACATAATTTGCCGACCACGGCGCGCCGTCCGAGAGCACGTTGATCGAAAGCTGGGCATCGCACTGCGCCGCGAAGCCGTCGAGCTCGCGGGCCATCGCCACGGTTTCGGTCATGTCGGGAAATTCGGGCAAGCCATCGACCGCGTCCGCGAACTGCTGCACCCCCGCGACGAACTCGGAGAACTCGAGTTCGTTCAGCGGTCCGTTGCGATTCGCCAGTTGCGCGGCCGCGCGCAATTCCTCATAGCGCACGCCGTTTTGCAGCAGCTCCCAACCGTCGCCGCCTTCGGGCTTGCCTTCGATATGCACCGGCTTGCTGCCCGCGCGGCGCAGACGCTGCGCGAGCGGAATCACACGCTCGCCGGGCAGGGTCGCGCCAAGACGAATCGGCACGATGCAGTCGATGCGCCGATCCACGATGGCGGGCGGCGCCGACGAGATCGTCGTGGCGGCGGGCAGCACCGGCTCGACACGGTCGGCTTCGGCACGCTTTTCATCCCGCTTCTCGTCTCGCTTGTCTTCGCGCTTTTCGTGCCGTTTTTCGTCCCGCGGTTCATCCCGCTTTTCATCCTTTATCTCGCGGTCCGCCTGCTTGCCGGACGCCGCGGCCGGCTCCCCGCCATGCCCGACGGCCTGGGACGCGGGCGGCTCCTGGCCTTCGGCCTCGTCAGGCTCGTCGTCCGAAAAACCGTTCGGGAAGGTTCTCTCCGCCTGAATGTCCACCGGCGTGTCGGCGGGCGCCACCGCGCCAAACCCCGGTTCCACGCGCTCCTCAGCGGCGCTGCCGCCCGCCAGCGACGGCTCGCGCACGCTCCGGCCGCGCGCCGGCTCGATGAACGGGCTCTGCTCGCCCTGGTCGTCGCGCAGCGGCGCCTCGGCCGCTTCCTCGGGCATCGGGCGCGGCATGCGCCGG
>JAITTX010000499.1 GCA_031286755.1 Paraburkholderia sp. | reverse complement strand
GGTCTTGCAATCGACCGCAGCAGCCGGCTCGCCGAACTCGACGGCAAACCGCTTTCGCTCTCGCGTCAGGAATTCGCGCTGCTCGAAATCCTTGCGAGCCGTCCGCAACGCATCTTCCCGAAGGAAGAACTGCTGAACCAGTTGTTCAGCTACGGCAACGAGCCGACCGCCAACGCCGTCGAGCAATACGTCACGCGCTTGCGCAAGAAGCTGCAGGGCAGCTCGGTGGAAATCCGCACGGCGCGCGGCATGGGATATCAAATTGCCGCGCTTTGACTGGTTCCGCAAGACGCTGCTCGGGCGCACGCTGCTCTTCATCGCGCTGGTGGTGGCCTCGGGCGCGCTCGCGCTCGCCGTCATCGCGCGCTACTACGCGGGCGTGGCCGCGGAGCGCGCCTACGACCAGTTGCTCGCCGGCGCGGCCATTCAGGTGGCCGAAAATCTTTACGTGCAGGGCGGCGTGCTCGCGCTCAATCCGCCCGTGGCCGCGCTGTCCTCGCTCTCGCGCTACGACCTCGTCTACTACAGGGTGGTGGATTCGCGCGGCGTGGTGGTGGCCGGCTATGGCGACCTGCCCGGCCCGGCCGGCACGGCGCCCGGGCGGCAAGGCCCCGAGTTCGCGAACGGCGCCTACCAGCGCCAGCGCATCCGCACGGCCACCATCGCCCGCTACATGCCCGAGGAGCGCGTGCCCGGCTGGGCCGTCGTGACCGTTGCGCAGACAACCAACGCGCGCCAGCAACTGACCAACGACATGAGCTTCAAGGTGTGGACGCTCATTCTGATGATGAGCGTGCTCGCGATCGGCGCCAGCGGGCTCGCGATCCGGCGCGGCCTGCGGCCGCTCGCGCGCATCGAGACCATCATCGCCGCGCGCGACCCCGCCGACCTGCGGCCCGTGGAGCACGACACGCCCAGCGAGATCAACGCGATCATCGGCGCCATCAACGGACTCATCGGCCGGCTCGCGGAGCGCATGACCGCCATGCAGCGCTTCATTGCCGATGCCGCGCACCAGATGCGCACGCCCATCGCGCGGCTCGACGCGCAAATCGAACTGCTCAGCGGCGAAACCGATCCCGCTCGCTACGCGCAGGGACTCGACGCGTTGCGCACGACCTGCTCCGATGTCGGCCGGCTCACGGGGCAACTGCTCAATCACGCGATGGTGATTCATCGCACCGAGGCCGTGCCGCTGCAGCCCGTGGATCTCGTCGCGCTCGCGCGCGAGGCCATCGGGCGCACGATCCCGCTCGCGGGCGAGCGCGACGTGCAGGTGGCGTTCGAAAGCGATGCGCCGCACGCCGCCATCGCCGGCGACCCGATCAGCCTTCAGGAGGCGCTCTCGAACGTGCTGCACAACGCCTTGCTGCACGGCAACGCGGACGAGATCGTCGTGCGCGTGGCCAGCGTGCCGGCCACCGGCGACACGCTCACGCTGACAGTGACCGACAACGGCCGCGGCATCCCGCGCGAACACTGGGAGGCCGCGCTGCGCCCGTTCGAGCGCTTCGAGCCGGAAGGCGCGCCGCGCCGCAGCGGCTCGGGCCTCGGTCTCGCGATCGTCCAGGAAGTCATGAAGGCGCACCACGGCAGCGTGAGCTTCGCTTTTCCCGAGCGCGGTGGATTCGCCGTCACGCTGACGTTTCCGGGCGCTCCGAAAGCGCCTCGCGCGTGATCCACGCAATAGCAAGCAGGAGTCCCAATGACTGCCCCGGGCGATATTGCACAGCCGCATTGCCGGGCCTGAAAGATGCGGCGGCGGACGTGAACGAGCGGCCGGCCCCGTCAGGGCAGGGAAATCACCAATACGAAATCGTCCTATGACATCGGGAAACCAATTTGGGCGGGCTACCTTGATCGTTCCAGCGGGCCATTCGGACCGCAACTCCAGATTAAGGACGTTCTTATGCGATACGCCGAATCCTGGCCCACCCACCCCGCGGGTCCCTCCCCCTGGGACACCGAGGAATCTCCCGAGCGCAAACCGCAAGCCGGACAGCGCCGCACGCTGCCGCGCCAGGCGATTGCCGCCGCCGCGCTCGGCAATGCCACCGAGTGGTTCGACTACGGCATTTACGCCTACGGCCTCGCCTATATTTCCGCCGCGCTGTTTCCGGGCAGCGCGGCCAGCGCGACGCTGTTCGCGCTCGGCACGTTCGCCATTTCCTTCCTGATCCGCCCGCTCGGCGGCCTGTTCTGGGGGCCGCTCGGCGACAAGCTCGGCCGCAAGCGCGTGCTCGCGCTGACCGTGCTCATGATGTCGGGCGCGACCTTGCTGGTGGGCCTGCTGCCCACCTACGCGAAAGCCGGCTGGCTCGCGCCCGCCGCGCTCATCGTGCTGCGCATGATCCAGGGTTTCTCGACGGGTGGCGAATATGGCGGCGCGGCCACCTTCATGGCCGAATACGCGCCCGACGAGCGGCGCGGCTTCTGCGGCAGCTTCCTCGAATTCGCCACGCTCGCCGGCTTCTCGCTGGGCGCGCTGCTCATGCTCGCGGCTTCGCTGCTGCTCGGCAGCGACGCGATGCACGCATGGGGCTGGCGCCTGCCGGTCCTCGTGGCGGCGCCGCTCGGCCTCGTGGGTTTTTATCTGCGCTCGCGCATCGAAGACACGCCGGTGTTCCGCGAAATGGAAGCGAAGATGGAAGAACTGGAGCACGCACGGCCGGCCATCTCGCTGCGCGCGCTGCTGCGCGAGCACCGCGTGCCGCTCGTGCTGCTCGGCTGCCTCGTGGTGGCGCTCAACGTCGTGAACTACGTGCTGCTCGCCTACATGCCGACATATATGCACAAGGAACTCGGCGTGAGCGAAAACATGTCGCTGCTGATTCCGCTCATCGGCATGCTCACGATGATGGCGCTGCTGCCGTTCGCGGGCCATCTTTCGGACCGCGTGGGCCGCAAGGCGCTCTGGTGGTTCTCGCTCGTGGGCCTGTTCGTGGCGGCCGTGCCGATGTTCCAGCTCATGCACCACGGCGTGGCCGGCGCGCTGCTCGGCTTCGCCGTGCTCGGGCTGCTCTACGTGCCGCAACTGGCGACCATTTCCGCGATGTTCCCCGCCATGTTCCCGACCCACGTGCGCTATGCCGGCATGGCGATCGCCTACAACATCTCGACCTCGCTGTTCGGCGGCACCGCGCCTATCGTGAGCGACTGGCTCGTCGATAAAACCGGCAGCGCGCTCGTGCCGGCGTATTACATGATGGCCGCGTGCGCGGTGGGGGCTGCCGCGCTGTTCTTCGTGATCGAGACGCGCGGATGCTCGCTGCGCGGACATGAAGTGCCGGGGAAGGCGCGCTAGGAGACTAGTCGGGTTAGTTCGCCCTTCTTGCCGGGATTTCCGGGGCGGTTCTCGCGTCAATGTGCGCGAAACTTCGCGGCGCCGCGGTGTGCAAGCATCTCGCGCATCTGCGCGAGATGCCGATCGCCGACCGCCGTATGAACAGGCTCGACCCGTCGCGCACGACGCGCAGCCGGTGGCCACGCCCCCAGGTACCGGCACAGCGCGGAAACGAACGGCCGCCTTCCTCCTCCCGCCAGCCGCCTCACGGCGGCTGCGACGCGCTCCGCGCCCACATTGGCGAGCAACCACTCCAGCGCCTGACGGTCCTCGTCGTTCACAACACGGATTAGCGATTCCATGCCACGCTCCTACTGGACGTAAACACATACTGTTAATTTATACAGTATTTTGCGCGACCACAAGGTGCATGAGCGGATTTGCATTTCGTCGTGTTCAATTGCCGGCCGGACTTCACGCCAGGGCGGCCCGCGCGCCGATGCCGTTTTGCGCGCGGGATTACAGTAACGCGTGGCCGTACGACCTGAAGGAGAACATCGTGCCCTACGCGCTAG
>JAITTX010000463.1 GCA_031286755.1 Paraburkholderia sp. | reverse complement strand
GCCACCAGCAGGAGCGCGCCGAGCGAGCACGCCATGCCCCAGTTGATCGACACGTTCGTGAAGTACGCCACGTAATAGCTCACCATCTGGTCGGCGGGGCCGCCCAGCAGCGCGGGCGTGATGTAGTAGCCGATCGAGAGAATGAAGACAAGCAGCACGCCCGCGCCGATGCCCGGATAGGTCTGCGGCACGTACACGCGCCAGAAGGCCGCGAACGGATGGCTGCCGAGCGAGACGGCCGCGCGCTGGTAGGTGTTGGGTATCGACTTCATCACGCTGTAGAGCGGCAACACCATGAACGGCAGCAGGATATGCGTCATCGAGATATAGACGCCCACGCGATTGAACAGCAGCGCGAGCGGCGTGGAAATGATGCCGGTGCCGATCAGCGCTTTATTGAGCAACCCTTCGCTCTGCAGAATCACGATCCACGCGGCCACGCGCACGAGAATCGAAGTCCAGAACGGGATCAGCACGAGGATCATCACGAGATTGGCGCGTCGCTCCGAAAGCGTCGAGATCCAGTATGCGAGCGGATAGCCGAGTGCGAGCGTGAAGAGCGTGACGAATACGCTGATCACGAAGGTGCGCCCGAACACGGCGAGGTAGATCTGCTGGTCGGGGTCGGAGGGAATGATGCTGCCGAAGGCGTCCTGCTTGTGATCGAGCGAGGCGAGCAGATAGAACGGCGAGTATTGGCCGCTGTTCTTCGCAATGGCCTGCCAGTACGTCACGTCGTTCCAGCGGTCGTCGAGCTCGACGATCCTGGCGCGCGTTTGCGCGGGCGTCAGCTTGAGCGGATGGCCGTCGTCGTCGGCGAGCGGCATCGCGCGCGCCGTTTTCGCCACGAGCGAGCGATAGCCCGCGATCTCCACGTTCAGGCGGCGCGCGAGCGCACCCATGGCGTCGCCGTCCTGCACCGCCGTGAGGTCTTGCGCGAGCGCGGCATAGGCCGCGTCGGGCGGCGCGCTCTTGCGGTCCCAGCTACTCAGCGCGGCAATGGTGTGCGGCAGCGCCGTCGCCACTTCGGGATTCTGCACGGCGCGCGTGAGCAGCGCCGCGATCGGCACCACGAAGATCAGCAGCAGAAATATCGCCAGCGGCGCAATCAGCAAGAGCGCCATCGTGCGCTTCTTCGCCTGCGCGAGCCGCAGTTCGCGCTTCAGGCGCGAACCCGATTCGCTTGCGTCGTCGGCTGCGTGTGTCGCGGTCGTCATGGGTGTCAAATCAGTCTCCTGCTCTCGCTCCGAAGGCCCTCGCTCTGGAGCGGCAAGCCGCGCGCCCCGCGCACTTCGTGCGGCGTGTGACGCGTGCGGGTGTCCTCCGTTATCGCGCGGGCGCGCATCGCCGGGCTTCCGTCCTGGTTACGTCCGAGTTCCGTCCGATGCGCGCGCCGCGCGTCATGCCTTTACCGCATCGCCGCGGCTTATTTCGCGGCCCACGAGGCGAAGCGCTGCTCGAGCTCGTCGCCGTGGTCGGTCCAGAACGTGAGGTTCTCCTGGATCGCGGTCTTGCCGTTCTTCGGCGAGTTCGGCAGGTTTTCGAGCGTCTTCTCGTCGAGCGCCTTGATTGCCGTCTCGTTCACCGGGCCGTAGGCGATATGCTTCGCGTACTCCTGCTGCGGCTTCGACGAAAGCGTGTACGCGATGTACTGCAAGGCCTGCGCCTTGTTCGGCGAGCCCTTCGGAATCGCCCAGTAATCGAGGTCGTAGATGCTGCCGTTCCACACGACCTTGAGGTTCTTGCCTTCGCGCTGCGCGGCGTCGATGCGGCCGTTATACGCCGTCGACATCACCACGTCGCCCGCCACGAGGAACTGCGGCGGCTGCGCGCCCGCCTCCCACCACTGGATGTTGGGCTTGAGCTCGTCGAGCTTCTTGAACGCGCGGTCCTGGCCCGCCTTGGTCGAGAGCACCTTGTAGACGTCCTGCGGCGCGACCCCGTCGGCCATCAGCGCGAATTCGAGGTTGTAGCGCGCGCCCTTGCGCATGCCGCGCTTGCCCGGGAATTTCTTCACGTCCCAGAAGTCGGCCCAGTTCGCGGGCGCCGTCTTCAGCTTGTCGGCGTTATAGGCGAGCGCCGTCGACCACACGAAGAAGCCCGCACCGCACGGTTGCTGCGCGGCCTTGATGAAGTCGGCCTTGTTGCCGAGCTTCGACCAGTCGAGCTTCTCGTAGAGGCCTTCGTCGCAGCCGCGCGCGATGTCGCCGGTCTCCACTTCCACGACGTCCCAGTTCACGTGCTTCGCCTCGACCATGGCCTTGACCTTGGCCTGCTCGCCGTTGTATTCCACGGCCGTGATCTTCGTGCCGCTCTGCGTCTGGAACGGTTCATTGAAGGCCACCTTCTGCGCGTCGCCGTTGGCGCCGCCGAAGTTCACGACCGTGAGTTCCGTGGCGTGCGCCACGCCGCACGAAAGCGCGAGCGCCGCGGCGACCGCCGCAACGCGCAAGTTGCCGATCTGCTTCATGGTGTAGTCCCCTTCTCCTTGGTGGTTTGTTGTCGCGCGCTCGAGGGCATCAGGCGAACACGCGCAGATGCTCCGGCGCGAACTCCAGCGCGACCGGCTGGCCGGGCGCGAAGCGTTCGAGCGCCTCGGTGCCGAGCGGCACCTTCACGAAGCACTCGTCCTGCTGAGGCAAACCACAGCGCATGCGCACGTGGTCGCCGAAATAGATGAGGCCGCGCGCCTCGCCCGCCAGCGCGTTCGCGCCATTGCCCGCGCTGGTGCGGTGAGCACCCTGGGCGGCGAGCTTCATGCGCTCGGGCCGGATGCACGCGATGGCGTCCGCGCCCGTCTGGGCGCCCGCCACGTTGCGGCCTTTCAGGCGCGTGCCGTCGGCGAGATGGATCTCGCAGAACTCGCCGTCCACCGCCGCGATCTTGCCGCGCAGCCGGTTGCTGTCGCCGATGAAGTTCGCCACGAACTCGTTGCACGGCGATTCGTAGAGGCGGTCCACGCTGTCGAGCTGCTGCACGATGCCCTTGTCGAACACGGCCACGCGGTCCGACATGGTGAGCGCCTCGCCCTGGTCGTGCGTGACGTAGACGAAGGTGACACCGAGCTTCTCGTGCAGCGACTTCAGTTCGTACTGCATATGTTCGCGCAACTGCTTGTCGAGCGCGCCGAGCGGCTCGTCCATGAGCACGAGCTTGGGCTGGAACACGAGCGCGCGCGCGAGCGCGATGCGCTGCTGCTGGCCGCCCGAGAGCTGCGCGGGATAGCGCTTGGAGAAGCCCTCCATGCGCACCATCTTGAGCGCATCGTTCACGCGCGCAGCGCGCTCGGCCGTGGGCACCTTGCGCACGCCGAGCGGATACGCCACGTTCTGCTCGACAGTCATGTGCGGAAAGAGCGCGTAGTTCTGGAACACCATGCCGATGTCGCGCTTGTGCGGCGGCACGTTGTTGAGCAGCTTGCCTTCGAGGCGGATCTCGCCGCCAGTGGGAAATTCGAAGCCCGCCAGCATCATCAGGCAAGTGGTCTTGCCGGAGCCGGACGGCCCGAGCAACGTCAGGAATTCGCCGTGATAGATGTCCAGATCGAGTTGCTTGACCACCAGCGTCTCGCCGTCGTACGTCTTGCGCACGCCGCGAAAGCTGACGATCGCCTCCGAGGTCTTCATCGCCCTGTCTCCATGCTGTCTTTCGTTGTTCTGCGAGCGGCCCGGCCACGCGGCATGCGCGGGCGAGCGCCCAGCCTGATCCGGCACGGTTAAATTTATTCTGTCATATAGGGTAACCGGATCTGACGTGCGGATTACTATAGACGCTCCCGGCTCTATTGAATGGAGCCATTTCATTATTCCCGATGGAACCACTTGGCCATGGTCATCCTGTTCGACTGGCTCGCCGCGCAACTCGACAAGGCCTCGGGAGAACCGGTCTACCGCCAGTTGCTGCAACTCATGCAGCAGGCCATCCTGACCGGTCAGCTCGCGCCCGGCACGAAGCTGCCCAGCTCGCGGCTGCTCGCGGCCGACCTCGGCATCGCGCGCAACACGGTGCTGCACGTGTATGACCAGCTAAGCGCCGAAGGCTACGTGCTCTCGACCACCGGCAGCGGCACCTATGTCGCGGACACGCGCCCCGACTCGGCCGCCGTGGGTCCGGCCCCCGACACGCCGACGCACGATGGCCGCGCCGTGCCCGAGCCCAGTCCGCGCGGCGACATGTCGGTGCGCGGACAGCGCCTCATCGATGAAGCCGGCGTCTCGGCCAGGCAATGGGGTGCGTTCATGCCAGGCGTCCCCGACGTGGCCGAGTTTCCCGCGCGCACCTGGAGCCGCCTGCAAGCGCGGCTCTGGAAGTCGGCGAGCCCCGACCTGCTCACCTACGCGCCGGGCGGCGGCTACCGGCCGCTGCGCCGCGCGCTCTCGGACTATTTGCGCGTGGCGCGCTCGGTGCGCTGCTCGCCCGACCAGATCATCATCACGACCGGCATTCACCAGTCGATCGATCTCGCAGTGCGCATGCTCGCCGACACCGGCGACCGCGCGTGGGTGGAAGAGCCCTGCTACTGGGGCGCGCGCAGCGTGCTGCAAGCCTCGGGCATCAAGCTCGCGCCCATTCCCGTGGACGGCGAAGGGCTCAACCCGCGCGAGTCGGACCTGCGCCATCCGCCGCGCATGGCGCTCGTCACACCTTCGCATCAATACCCGCTCGGCATGGTGATGAGCCTCGCGCGCCGCCGCACGCTGCTCGAATACGCGCGCCAGCACAAGGTGTGGATCATCGAGGACGACTACGACAGCGAGTTCCGCTACGGCAGCCGCCCGCTCGCCTCGCTGCAGGGGCTCGACGATGCGGGCCAGGTGATCTACGTGGGCAGCCTCGGCAAGCTGCTGTTTCCGGGCCTGCGCGTGGGCTACATGGTGGTGCCCGAACGGCTCGTGGGCGCGTTTCGCACGGGCGTGGCCGAGCTCTATCGCGAAGGCCAGTTGATGCAGCAGGCCGTGCTCGCCGAATTCATCATGGACGGCTATCTCACCACGCACGTGCGCCGCATGCGCACGCTCTACGGCGAGCGGCGGCAGTTGCTGATCGACGCCGTGACGCGGCATTTCGGCGACGCGCTGCCGGTCATGGGCGACGAGACGGGCCTGCACTTCGTGCTGGGCCTGCCCGAGGATTGCGACGACCGCGTGGTGACCGCGGCTTCGTATGATGCCGGCGTGATCGTGCGGCCGCTGGCGTCCTATTACTTCGGCAAGCAGCAACGCAAAGGATTACTGACGGGTTATGCGTGCGTGCCGCACGAGGACATCGCGCCGGCCTTCGCGACGCTCGCGAATGTGATCGAGGAACACGCGTTTCGCGCCGCGAGTACGCCGCGCGAGCGCGCGGCGTGAAAAACGCGAGCGGCGTGGGGTGCATGAAAAGCGGCGCATGAAAAGCAGGGCATGAAAAACCTGCCCCGCATGTCCGCCCTCATTTGAGCCCGAAGTCCACGCGCGTGGTCGCGCCTTTATCGTTGATGCCCTTCGCGTCGAGCTTGGGCGCCACCACGAACACGCGGCTCGGGTCCACCTTGCCTTCGAAATATTGCTGCACGGCCTGCGCGCGTCGTTGCGCGAGATCGCGCAACGTGGCGTCGTCCACGGGCGCGTGCTCGGCCAGCGCCTTCTTCATGTCGTCGTCAGGCAGCGTCTTCGTGAAGCCCACCATGTTGCGCGGCTTCTTGAAGTCCGAGTCCTTATAGGCCTTCGTGAGGTACTTTTCGTATTCCTTCGGATCGACCTGCACCTGCGAGGTATCCACGCTCTCGCCATTGCCCACGGTGTCCTTCACCTTCTGCTGGCGCACGAGGCGGTCCACATACTTCTCGCGCAGCGCGGGCGTGTCCACGGCCGGGTCGACGCGGCCGATCAGGTCGATCTTGATCGACGGCTTGTCGTCGAGCGCCTTCGCGATCGTGTCGAGCTTCTTGTCGTCGGCGTCGGAAAGCTTGGCCGAGCCCGGCTCGAACTCCACATAGCCGAGCTCTTCTCCGCCGCCGCCGAACGCGTTCGCGAGCAGCGAGAACGGCGCGGTCACGGCCTTCGCGATCAGGTTGAGCACCGCCTTCCAGATCAGGCCGCCCAGGCTGAACTCGGGGTTCGAGAGCGAGCCCGACACCGGAATGTTCACGTCGATCTCGCCGCGCCGGTTCTTGAGCAACGAAATCGCCAGACGCACGGGCAGCTTCGTGGCGGTGTCGTTGTCGACGTGATCGCCGAACGTGAGCTGATCGATGAAGATGTGGTTGTTCGCGGTGAGCTGGTCGTTCGCGAGCTGGTAGTGCAGGTCGACGTTGAGCTTGCCCTTCGTGATCGGATAGCCCGCGTACTTGGACGAATACGGCGTGAGGTTGGTGAGCTCGATGTCGTGCGCGCTCGAGGTGATGTCGAGCGAAGGCTTCTCGATGAGCGGGTTCACCGTGCCCTTGATGGAGATGGGCCCGTTGGCCGCGAGCTTCGCCGTAACGTCGACGGGTGCGGGCGTGGTCGACTCGGTGCCGAACGCGCCCACCGTGCCCTGGATCTGCACGAGGTCGGCGCTGTAGTTCGGCTTGATGAAGTTGTCGGTGTAGCTCACGCGGCCGTTCTGCAGCACGAGCTCGCCGAAATGCAGGCGCACCGGGTGCTTGGGCGGCTGCGCGGCGGTCACCGTCGCGGGCACGGAGGCCGGCGCCGGGGCGGCAGCCACCGGTTCGCTCGCCGCCTGCGGCGAGAGCGGCACCGGCTCGCGGCCGCCCGCACTCGCATCGCGCGTGAGCGACTGTGCCTGCCCGCTCTCGTGCGCCACCACGTCCCTGAGATTGAGCTTGCCTTGCGCGTCGAGCAGCACGCGTCCGTAAAAGCCGCTGAAGGTCACGCGGCTCGCGTCCACGTCGGTGCCGCGCGCGTCGTCGTAGCTCGCCTTCAGGTTCGAGAGCGCGAGCGAGCGCCAGCCCGCGAACGGGTCGGAAGTCGCCTTGTCGAGCATGCGCACGTCCACGAGCGCCGCGTCGCCGCGATAGTTCGCCTTGAGCGCCTTGCCCTGCTCCACGGCCAGTTGGCCCTTCATGTTGAGCAGCGCGCTCGCGATCACCGCGTTGAGCTGGTTGCCGAAGTACGGTTCGAACGCGGCGGCGTCCAGCCGGTTCGCGTCGATCTTGAACTTCGCCGTGAGCGGCGTGGGGTTCAGGTCGCCATTGAGCGCGAGCGTGCCCTTCTTGTTGACGGTCGCCTTCAGGTCGATGGGCAGCGCGTGCTTCATGTCGTCGCTGATCTGCTGGACCTTGAGGTCGAGCGGCGCAACGGCGAGCTTGACCGGCCGCGACGTGGTGCTGTCCGTGAAGTTGATCGAGCCGCCGCTCACGCTCAGAGAGTCGATCTTGTAGTGCCACGCCGGGCCTTCCTTCACCGACTTCTGCGCCGCGTGAATGGCCGTGCGCTCGGGCGCGGCCTCGTGGCCGCCCGCCAGTTGCAGCAGATCGATCTTGCCGTCCTTCTTGCGCTCGACGTTGACGTCGAGGCCGCTCGTGTCCACCGAAGCGATCTGCGCGGTGCGCGCCGCGAGATCGACCTGGTTCACCTGCACCGTGCCCTTCGCGAGCGTCACGACCGGCGCCTTCGAGCCGCGCGCGGCGATCTTGACACCATCGAGATTCAGCGTGCTCGCGCCCACCTGCACGGCGGCCGGCGCTTGCGCCCAGTCCGCCTTGATGGTCGAGTCGAGGCTCAGTTTGCCGTCGAGGATCTGCGCGGCCGTCACGCCGTCGAGATACGGCTGGGCCTGCGGCAGGGTCACGTTGTTCAGGGCGATCTTCGCGTCCGCGCTCTTTGCGGCAAGGCCGAGCGCCCCCGAGACCTGCCCCGTGCTGCCGTCGCCCGCGCTGAACGCAAGGGTATAGGCGGCAGGCGCCTTTGCCACCGTCGAGAAGTTGGTGAGCGTCGTGGCAACGTTGCTCAGGTTCAGCTCGACGGGCCGCGAGGCCGCTTCATCGTGCACATGCACCGTGCCGCCCGTGATGGCGAACTGGCGGATCGACAGGTCGAGCGGCGGTGCCTTGGCCGCGGTCGCGGGCCCGGCCTGTGCGCCCGACGCCGCGGGCGGAACCGCCGCGACGGCGCTCGCGCCGCCCTTCTGCCCATTCTTTTGCGCACCCGCTTCGGCGGGTTGTGCAGTGGACTTCGCCGCTTGCGCCTCGGCCTTTGCCGCCGGGGCGCCGGCCAGCTTCTCGACGTTGAGCACGCCCGCCTTGTCGCGCGCGATCCAGGCCGTGGGCGCGTCGACGCGGATCGTGTCGAAGCGATAGACGTTGCTGAACGGTTC
>JAITTX010000395.1 GCA_031286755.1 Paraburkholderia sp. | reverse complement strand
CTCTCGCGCCGCAAATGCAGGGGCCTTACTGGCTCGAGCAGCGTTTCGAGGAGCAGGTGGGGCAACTGCGTGCCTTGCTCCTCGAAACCGAGCCGAGATGGAACATCGAACGCGCGCATCTGCACCGCATGGTGTGATGCGTTGCCCGTTCGCGAGCGTTCTGGTGTCGCGCTTTGGCGTTGCTCAGGCGGGACTTTCGGCCGGCGGCGCGCTGACCATCCACGGCACTCCGAACTGGTCGGTCAGCATGCCGAAGCCGGGCGACCAGAAGGTCTTCTGGAACGGCATCGTCACCTGGGCGCCTTTGGCGAGCGCGTCGAAGTAGCGCTGCGCGGTGGCGGCGTCGGGCCCCGTGAGCGAGACGCTGAAACCGGCGAACTTCTCATTCTGCGCCATGCACCCACCGTCGGACATCATGATCTGCGCGTCGCCGATCTGCAGCGTGGCGTGCATGATTTTTTCGGCGAACTCGGGCGCCATCGGGCGCTCGGGATCGGGCGGGGCATCCTTGAAGCGCATCTTGAACAGCTCCTGCGCGCCGAGCGCCTCGCGGTAGAACGCGATCGCCTGCTCGCAGGTGCCGTTGTAGAACAGGTAGGGCTGGATTTGCATCGTCAGTTTCCTTGCGGAGTGGACCGCCGGGCGATCCCTTGGTGGGCGGTTCCAGGACGGGCGGTCCCGTGAGGATTGCCGCGCGGTTTGGGTGACGGTGCGGGGCAGGGCGGGACCGGGGTGGCGCGGCGGGTTGCGCCGCAGCCCTGATTCTAGGCGCTCCAGATTACGGCACGCGCTTTTCGGAGGCCGGTGTCGTCAGGGTTTGCGAGAGCGCAGGCGGGAATGGAGGTTGCAGGGCTCGCTGCCGCGAAGGCAGCACGCGTGTCATGCAAAAAGGGCCGCACAGGATGCCTGTGCGGCCCTCGGGAGCGCAGCGGCGGCTACTGCGTGGTAACCGCGCCGCCGCCAGACGTCGAGCGCTTAACGCGCGCGCAGCTCCTCGATCATCTTTTCGAGCTTGATCGCGTCGGCGGCGAAGGCGCGGATGCCTTCCGCGAGCTTCTCCGTCGCCATCGCTTCTTCGTTCATCTGGAAGCGGAACGACGGCTCGTCCACGGCCACGCGCTCGATCTGCGCGTCCTTGAACGCTTCGGGCGAGAGCTTGCGCTCGACCTTCTCCGTGCTGTCCTGCAGCTTTTGCAGCAGGTCCGGGCTGATCGTGAGCAGGTCGCAGCCGGCCAGCTCGACGATCTGGCTGGTGTTGCGGAAGCTCGCGCCCATCACCTCGGTCTGGTAGCCGAACTTCTTGTAGTACGCGTAGATCTTGCGCACCGACTGCACGCCCGGGTCGTTCGCGCCGCCGTCCTTCGCGTCGTTCCAGTCGGCGCCCTTGGCCTTCTTGTACCAGTCGTAGATGCGGCCGACGAACGGCGAGATGAGCTGCGCGCCGGCTTCGGCGCACGCGGCGGCCTGGGCGAGCGAGAACAGCAGCGTCATGTTGCAGCGGATGCCGTCCTTTTGCAGCACCTCGGCCGCGCGGATGCCTTCCCACGTGGAGGCGAGCTTGATCAGCACGCGCTCGCGCGGGATGCCGGCCTGCTTGTACAGGTCGATGATGTGGTGCGCCTTGTCGATCGACTTCTTCGTGTCGAACGAGAGGCGCGCGTCCACCTCGGTCGAGACGCGGCCCGGAATGATCTTGAGGATCTCGGTGCCGAAGGCGACCAGCAGGTGATCGATGATCGACTCGACCGATTCGCCCGCGTGGTCGCGCACGGTTTTTTCGAGCAGCGGCCGGTACTCGGCCTTCTGCACGGCCTTGAGGATCAGCGACGGGTTGGTGGTCGCGTCCTGCGGCTTGTACTGGACGAACTGCTGGAAGTCGCCCGTATCGGCGACGACGGTGGTGTACTGCTTGAGCTGATCGAGTGCGTTAGTCATGTCAGGCCTTGTGGGCGCATGCGCGCCGGCGTCGGTAGGGGTGGAACGGCCTCGCGCGCCCGAGCCGCTGGCTCCTGGCGCGAAGGGCGGAACGCGAAATGCAGAACGCCTGAAACGCGGGACGGCGCTGCGTCGCCGTCCTTGGCGCCGTCGCCCGCGAGTGCGGGGACGGAGCGCGGGCGGCGCGCGCTGCCGTGCCGGTGGGCGCGGCGTATCCCGTCATTTTATGGCGGATCGGGTGGCGGTGCGATGACGCGCGTGGCGGGTGCCGTACGGCCGGGCCGGCAGGCGTTGCCGGCGCGCCGCCAGCGATCTCTCAGTGACCTCCCGACGGCGTTGCGGTTCCGCCCCGGTTTCCCTTTGTTACCGAATAGGTGCCTTGCCGCGGCCCCCGCGAGGCGAAGTGCCCGCGCGGCCTTGCCGGTTTCACGCCCGCCGCGCGTTCAGGATCACCTGGGTGATCACGCCCGCCACGAGCCCCCAGAACGCCGCGCCGATGGAGAGCAGGGTGAGCCCCGAAGCCGTCACCATGAAGGTCACGAGCGCCGCCTCGCGCTCGTGCGGGTTCTGCATGGCGTTGGTGAGGCCGCTCATGATCGAGCCGAACAGCGCGAGCGCCGCGATGGAGACCACGAGCGCCTGCGGAAACGCCGCGAACAGCGCCGCGATGGTGGCGCCGAAGATGCCCGCGATCAGATAGAAGATGCCGCACCAGACGGCCGCCATATAGCGTTTGGTGCGGTCCTCGTGGGCGTGCGGGCCGGTGCAGATGGCCGCCGTGATGGCCGCGAGATTGATGCCGTGTGAGCCGAACGGCGCGAGCACGAGCGAGGCGATGCCGGTCGTCGCGATGAGCGGCGAGGAGGGCGTGTTGTAGCCATCGGCGCGCAGCACGGCGATGCCGGGCACGTTCTGCGAGGCCATCGCCACGACGAAGAGCGGAATGCCGATGCTCACGATCGCCGAAGCGGAGAACGCGGGCATTGTGAACACGGGCTTCGCGAGCGCCACGTGGAAGTGGCTGAAGTCGAGCAGCCCGAGCATGGCGGCGGCGGCCACGCCCACCACGAGCGTGCCGACGATCGCGTAGCGCGGCACCCAGCGCTTGAGCAGCAGGTATGCGAAGAACATCGTGAGCACGAGCGGCGTTTGCACCTGCGCCGCGTGAAAGATCTCGATGCCGATCTCGAACAGGATGCCCGCGAGCAGCGCCGCCGCGATGCCGGCCGGCACGCGCTTCATGAGCGCGTCGAACCAGCCGGTCACGCCCACGGCCGTGAGCAGCACCGCGCACACGAGGTACGCGCCGATGGCCTCGGCATAGGGCACGTGCGGCAGCGAGCCGATCAGGAGCGCGGCGCCCGGCGTCGACCACGCGATCACGGTGGGGGCGCGGTACCAGAGCGACAGTCCGATGGTGGTCACGCCCATGCCGATCGAGAGCGACCAGATCCACGAGGAAATTTGCGCGGGGGAGAGGTGCGCGGCCTGGCCTGCCTGAAACATCAGCACGAGCGAACTCGTGTAGCCGGTCATCATCGCGACGAAGCCGGCGACGACGGCCGCCACCGAGGTGTCGGCGAAGGGGCGCAGCGGTCCCGGCCGGAACGTCGATGGCAGGTCCGGGGACGAAGGCGCGGTCATGCTGGGAATCTCCTCGTTTTATGGTTGTGCGCGCAAGGGTCTGGCTGAGCGCCGCTTTGGAGCGCTGCGCCGGTACCTTGCGCTGGCGCGCGGTGGCGCTACTTGCTCAGCACGCGCATGGCCGTCTCGAGCCCGGCGACGGTGAGCGGATACATGCGGTGCCCGAGTATCTCGCGGATGATCGACACCGACTGGCGGTATTCCCATAGCCGCTCGGGCTCGGGATTGAGCCACGCGAAATGCGGGAACTGGTAGGCGAGACGGCGCAGCCACACGGCGCCGGCCTCGGGGTTGTTGTACTCGACCGAGCCGCCCGGCTGCAGCACCTCATAGGGGCTCATGGTGGCGTCGCCCACGAAGATGAGCTTGTAGTCGGGCGTGAACTTGTGCAGCAGGTCCCAGGTGGGCGTGCGCTCGGCGTGGCGGCGCCGGTTGTTCTTCCACAGATGGTCGTAGACGCAGTTGTGGAAGTAGTAGAACTCGAGATGCTTGAACTCGGCCTTGGCCGCGGAAAAGAGCTCTTCGGTGCGCTTGATGTGATCGTCCATCGAGCCGCCCACGTCGAGCAGCATCAGCACCTTCACGTTGTTGTGGCGCTCCGGGACCATCTTGAGGTCGAGCCAGCCCGCGTTCGCGGCGGTGCTGCGGATCGTGTCGCCGAGATCCAGTTCTTCGGCGGCGCCTTCGCGCGCGAAGCGGCGCAGGCGCCGCAGCGCCACCTTGATGTTGCGCGTGCCGATCTCGACCTGGTCGTCGTAATCGCGGTAGGCGCGCGCGTCCCACACTTTGACGGCGCTGCGCTGGCCGCCCTGATCGTTAGCAGCGCCGATGCGGATGCCTTCCGGGTTGAAGCCGCCATTGCCGAACGGCGAGGTGCCGCCCGTGCCGATCCACTTGCTGCCGCCTTCGTGGCGCTCCTTTTGCTCTTCGAAGAGCGTCTTCAGGCGCTCCATGAGCTTGTCGAGCCCGCCCATCGCCTCGATCTGCGCGCGCTGCTCGGGCGTGAAGTCGCGCTCGAGGCGCTTCTTGAGCCAGTCCTCGGGAATCTCGAAGGCGAGTTCGGACTTCTTCTCGATGCCGCGAAAGTACGCGCCGAACGCCTGATCGAAGCGGTCAAAATACTGCTCGTCCTTCACGAGCGTCATGCGCGCGAGATAGTAGAACTCGTCGAGCGAAGGCGCGATCACGCGTTCCTTGAGCGCTTCGACGAGCGTGAGGTACTCCTTCACGGAGACCGGCAGTTTCGCGTCTCGCAGCGTGTAAAAGAAGTCGATCAGCATGCGGGTTCTCCGGCCTTGCGGGCTTGCCTCGCGCCTGGCGGCGGTGTTAGCGGTTGTGGCGGTTCATGTAGATGAGCCGCTCGAAGAGCGTCATGTCCTGCTCGTTCTTGAGCAGCGCGCCGGCGAGCGGCGGCATGGACTTCGACCCATCGGCCGCGCGCAGCGCGTCGGGCGGAATGTCTTCGGCGAGCAGCAGCTTGAGCCAGTCGAGCAGCTCCGAGGTGGACGGCTTCTTCTTCAGGCCCGCCACATTGCGCAGCTCGAAGAAGCTTTCCATCGCCGCGCTGAGCAGGTCGGCGCGAATGCCCGGATAGTGCACCTCGACGATGCGCTGCATCGTGGCCGGGTCCGGGAAGCTGATGTAGTGGAAGAAGCAGCGGCGCAGGAACGCGTCGGGCAGCTCCGTCTCGTTGTTCGACGTGATGATGACGAGCGGGCGCTGCTTCGCCTTGATGAGCTCGCGCGTCTCGTACACATAGAACTCCATGCGGTCGAGCTCGCGCAGCAGGTCGTTGGGGAATTCGATGTCGGCCTTGTCGATCTCGTCGATCAACAGCACGCTTTGCTGCTCCGCTTCGAACGCCTGCCACAGCACGCCCTTCACGATGTAGTTGCCGATGTCCTTCACGCGCTCGTCGCCGAGCTGCGAGTCGCGCAGGCGCGAGACCGCGTCGTACTCATAGAGGCCTTGTTGCGCCTTCGTGGTGGACTTGATGTGCCACTGCATGAGCGGCATGTCGAGGGCAGCCGCCACTTCCTCGGCCAGCATGGTCTTGCCGGTGCCGGGCTCGCCCTTGATAAGCAGCGGCCGTTTGAGCGTGATAGCGGCATTGACCGCGAGCTTGAGATCGTCGGTGGCGACGTACTGCGAAGAGCCTTCGAAACGCGTGGCGCGCATGATGAACCGCTCGCTAAAAAAATCCCAGTATAAGTCAGAAGGGGTGTTGGGCCGGGGGGCGCTCGCGTATCGTTGGGTCCGCCCGCGATGTGGACCTTTGTGTCACTCGTTTGCGGCTCGCGAGCAGTGCGCGAGCCGTATCAGGGATGACCCGCACGCCACCATGCCTGACTGCTCGCGAATTTTCTCATTCACGCCCGAGCCCCGTCGGGCGGGCGTGAGCGGGCATTGGCCGGGCGGCAGCCCGGTGGACGTGCTGCGGGGCGTCGCGGTATACTCGGACCGATTTTTTTCGGCCTGCACGGCGACCCAAAAGTAAAACAGCAGTCATGCGTCGCAGGCCGTGGCCTGCGGTTCGGGCGTTCGAATCCCCTCAAGCCAGGTTGGATGCTATGAAAAAAATTGTCGGCAAGCACGTCATGTTTGGCGCATTGACAGTGCTGGCGGGCTTCGCGGCCACGGCTCACGCGGATGTCGTGGGCAACGCGAAGGCAGGGCAGGGTAAGGTTGCGATGTGTATCGGCTGTCATGGTATTCCCGACTACCGCACCGCTTATCCCGAGGTCTATCACGTGCCGATCCTGGGCGGCCAGAACGCGAAATACATCGAAAGCGCGTTGCACGGCTACAAGAAGGGCGACCGCCACTTCGGGACGATGCACGCGATCGCGACGTCGCTGTCCGAGCAGGACATCGCCGATATCGCGGCTTATTACTCGTCGCAGACGGCCGCCTCGAAAAACAATCCCGAGAAGTAATCGGCACGGGACAGGACAGGAGAATCCATGAACAAGCCCTATACGGCCGAGCACGCGTTCGCACGCGGCGGCGTTGCCGTCCGCGCCTCGCTGCTCAAGGCCGCCTCGGCGGTTTGCGCTGCCGCAGCGCTCGCGTTTGCCGTGCAACCGGCGCAGGCCGCCGATGCCGCTAACGGCAAGGTGCTCGCCGACAGCCACAACTGCGCGGCCTGCCACGGCGTGAACCTGAACAAGCCGGTGAGCCCCGATTATCCGAAGCTCGCGGGCCAGCACGCCGACTACGTCTATTGGGCGCTGCGCCAGTACCAGATGGGCAACGGCAACCCGAATTTCGGCCGCAGCAATCCGATCATGCAGGCGCAGGTGCAAAGCCTCTCGGAGCGCGACCTGAAGGATCTGGCTGCCTACGTCGAGTCGCTCAAGGGCGATCTGGTCGAGAAGAAGTAAGCGCAGCGGGCAGGCGCCATGCAATATGCATGGCGCTTGTTGTGCGCGATACGAATGCGAAACACCCCGTGTGAGACGCGCCTGAGCGCGCCTCACACGGGGTGTTTTTTCATGGGGCTTTCCGCGGATGCGGGCGGGACTCAGTCGCGCGAAGCGCGCCGCTGGATGCGGGCGAGGTAAGCGTCGGTGTCGGGTGGCGTGTTGGTGCGCTGCGCTTCCCAGATCGTCTCGCCGAGGCATTCCATGATGGCGTGCTGGGCGTCGTGCGTGGAGCCCAGACGCGCCGCGAGCCGCTCGTGCGCCGCGCGGATGCCCGGTGGCTGGTCGATCGAGAGCTGCTCGCTGATCGCGAGATGCATCGACAGATGCAAAAAGGGATTGCTCTGGCCGCGCTCGGGCGAATAGTCCTGTGCGGTGGCGGCTTCTGCGTCGGCGAGCTGCTCGTGGTACTCGGGGTGCTCGACGATCCAGTCGGCGGCCATTGCCTCGAGCGGCGTGAGGATTTCGCCCGCACGCTGCTTGCGCCAGGTTTCGGTGAAAAAGCGGCGGACTTCGTCGCGGCTGGGATTGAACATCGTGAGTCGTGGTGAATCGTGTGCGGTACTGGGGGCCTCGCGGGGAGGGCCTGGTGCTCGCCCGGGCGGGCGAATCCGCCGCCCGATGCGGCGGCTCCAGCGTCGATTTTACGCTTGCGCGCGTACTGGCGCCGTTGCGTCAGCAGGCTCGTCAGAGCTCGGGCGGCGGCGTCTTCGGCTTGAATTCGCACAGCGGCTCGATCACGCAATGCCAGCACTCGGGGCGGCGCGCCTTGCACACGTAGCGGCCGTGCAGGATCAGCCAGTGGTGGGCGTCCTGGCGGAATTCGGCCGGCGTGACCTTCTCCAGCGCGATTTCCACGGCCTTCACGTCCTTGCCGGGCGCGAGGCCCGTGCGGTTGGCGACGCGGAAGATGTGCGTGTCCACGGCGATGGTCGGGTGGCCGAACGCCGTGTTGAGCACCACGTTCGCGGTCTTGCGCCCGACGCCAGGCAGCGCTTCGAGCGCCTCGCGCGTCTGCGGAACCTCGCCGCCATGCTGCTCGATCAGGATCCGGCAGGTGGCGACGACGTTCTTCGCCTTGGTGCGGTACAGGCCGATCGTCTTGATGTAATCGGCGACGCCTTCCTCGCCCAGCGCGAGCAGCGCCTCGGGCGTGTTGGCCACCGGAAACATCTTGCGCATGGCCTTGTTCACCGAAACGTCGGTGGCCTGGGCGGAGAGCATGACGGCAATCAGGAGTTCGAAGGGCGTCGTGAACTCCAGCTCGGTCGTCGGGTGCGGGTTGAGGCTCTGGAGCGTTTCGTAGATGGCGCGGCGCTTGGTGGCGTTCATGGCTGGCGTGCGGGGGCCGCTGGCTCGTTGGGGCTCATGCGGCTCAAGTGGGTTTGTCGTCGTGCGGGTTGGACTCGTTAGCGGCATCCGGGTCGGCGGCGATGCCGATGCGCCGGCGCCGTGCCTCGGCGGCGTCGATTTGCGCCTGCACGTCGGCGCTCACATGCTCGGTATTGCGCGGGCCGGCGCCGCGCTCGGCCAGCTCCGCCTTCTTGCGCCGCGCGCGTTCCAGAGCCGCCTGGATGATCGCCTTTTTCTTCGCCTCGGCGTCTTCGGCGCCCGTGGCCGCAGCGGCTCCCGCGCCTTCCACAGGCGTACCCGAAGTGTCCGCTTTGGCCGCGCTGGCCGGCCTGGCTGCGGCGGGCGCCACTGCCGCGCGGCGCGCGGCGGCGCGCGCTTCGGCTGCGTCGCGCTCTGCGGCGAGGCGGGCCTGGCGGCGGTCGTGGCGCACGCGCGCTTCATCGGCCTGCTGCTGGCTCCAGGCGTCCCAGCCCGTTGCCGCGCCGGTCACCGGAATCATCGCGATGCAGTCCACGGGGCAGGGCGCGACGCACAGGTCGCAGCCCGTGCACTGATCCTCGACGATGGTGTGCATCTGCTTGGGCGCGCCGACGATCGCATCGACCGGGCACGCCTGCATGCACAGTGTGCAGCCGATGCACAACTGCTCGTCGATGAAGGCCGCGGGGCGCGGCCGCTCGACGCCGTTCACGGGATTGATCGGGATGACCGGCTTGCCGAGCAGCTTCGCGAGGCGCGCCACGCCCTCGGCGCCGCCCGGCGGGCACTGGTTGTAGTTCGCGGCGCCGGTGGCGACGGCTTCGGCATAGGGCCGGCAGCCTTCGTAGCCGCACTTGGTGCATTGGGTCTGGGGCAGCAGATCTTCGATGCGATCTGCGAGTGTCTTGGAATCGTTCACGGTTGCGATTGGTGGGCGGGCCCGTTGGGTTTCTTCCGGGTCCCGCACAGCGGGGTTCGACGCATGGGGTCTTGCACGGCGGGTTCCGCGCGGCGCCAAAGGCCGCATTATCGCCGATTTCCCGCATTGCCATCGGCGGGGCATGTGCCATAATCAAAGCGCTTAATTCGAATGTCCTGGCCGTGGTTGCACTACCTCGCGCACGGCATTGGATCGAGTCCGCAGGACGGCGTTGCGCGTCGCTTGTTTGGCTCTGCCAAACGGCGCTCCTTGCGCCTTGCACTGCGACCGGAAAAGCACGTTCGCGAGCCTGTTATTAGCAAGAACAGGCCCCTAACCCGGCGCGCTCCATGCCACGCTGCCGCACGATGGGTTTGGAGAGGCCCGGCAGCGCAAAGTGGGAAGCCGCGCGCCTATCGAGCGATCCTGCCACCATGAATCAGACGAAAATCAAAAGAGATCCTGAAGGCACGCGCCGCCGCATCCTGCTTGCCGCAGCGGAAGAGTTCGCGAGCGGCGGCCTGTTCGGCGCCCGCGTCGACCAGATCGCGCGCCGCGCGGAAACCAACGAGCGCATGCTCTATTACTACTTCGGCAGCAAGGAGCAGTTGTTCACCGCCGTGCTGGAGCACGCATTCGGCGCGCTGAACGAGGCCGAACGCGCACTCGACCTGAACGGGCTCGCACCGGTCGAGGCCATCACGCGGCTCGCGCATTTCGTCTGGGACTACTACCGCGACCATCCCGATCTCCTGCGGCTCGTGAACAACGAGAACCTGCACGAGGCGCGCTATATGGGCAAGTCCACGCGCATTCACGAGATGGTTTCGCCGATCGTCGCCACGCTTGGCGCCATCCTCGCGCGCGGCGAATCGGCCGGGCTCTTTCGCGCGAACATCGACCCGCTGCGCCTTTACGTGACGCTCTCGGGCATGGGCTATTACATCGTGTCCAACCGCTTCACGCTCAACGCCACGCTCGGGCGCGACTTCAGCGCGAGCACCGAGCGCGCCGAGATCATTCAGCTCAACACCGAAATGCTGCTCGCGTTCCTGATGCGCAAATGAGGCGCAGATAAAGCGCAATCAGGCGTGCAGATGAAAAACGCCGCGCCCGGTGCGAACCGGGCGCGGCGTCGAGCGTTGCATGGCGCGCCTGTGCGCGCTTGCCTGCGCGGGTGTCAGGCGGCGGCGCGTTCCTTCGCGCCTTGCTTCGCGCGTTGATGCTGGCGGATGAAGTCGCGCAATTGCGGATAGATGATCGTGCGCCAGCGGCGGCCCGAGAAAATGCCGTAGTGGCCGCACTTTTCCGCCGTCAGGTGTTGCTTGCTGCTCTCCGGGATGCTCGTGCACAGGTCGTGCGCGGCGCGCGTCTGGCCCGAGCCCGAGATGTCGTCGAGCTCGCCTTCGATCGTGAAGAGCGCCGTCTCGCGGATGTCCTGCGGCCGCACGCGCTCGCCCGCGACGTCCCATGTGCCTTCGGCGAGGCTGAACTCCTGGAACACCGTGCGGATGGTTTCGAGGTAGTACTCGGCGGCCATGTCGAGCACCGCGTTGTATTCGTCATAGAAGCGGCGATGTGCTTCGGCATCCTCTTCATCGCCACGCAGGAGGCTCTTGTAGAAGTCCCAGTGCGCGGTGGTGTGGCGGCCCGGATTCATCGCGACGAAGCCCGCGTGCTGCAGGAAGCCCGGATACACCGCGCGCCCTTCGCCCGGATAGTTGGCCGGCACCGTGTGAATCACGTTGTTCGCGAACCACTCCATCGAATGCTCGGTGGCGAGCGAATTCACGGCCGTGGGGCAGCGACGCGCGTCGATCGGGCCGCCCATCATCGTCATGGTGAGCGGGGTGGGCTCGCCGCGGCTCGCCATGAGCGAGATGGCCGCGAGCACCGGCACCGTGGGCTGGCACACCGAAAGCACATGCAGGTTCTTCGCGCCGATATGGCGGATGAACTCCTGGATGTACGCGACGTAGTCGTCGAGATGGAACGGACCGGCTTCGAGCGGGACCATGCGCGCGTCGATCCAGTCGGTGATATAGACCTTGTGGTCCTGCAGCAGCGTGCGCACGGTGTCGCGCAGGAGCGTCGAGTGGTGGCCCGAGAGCGGCGCGCACACGAGCACCGAGGGTTCGTCCTTGAGCGCGGCGACGGCCGAGGGGTCGTCGGCGAAGCGCTTGAAGCGCAGCAGCCGGCAGAACGGCTTGTCGATGATGGTCTGCTCGACGATCGGAATATTGAAGCCGTCCTTCTCGATCTGGCGGATGTCGAATTCGGGCTTCTCGTAGTCCTTGCCGAGCCGGTAGAGCAGTTCGTAACCCGCGGCGAGGCGCGTGGCACCCGGCACGAGCGAGAACGGGCTCGACGGATTCGAGAACGACTTGGAGGCGGCCTGCGCCCACGCGGTAAGCGGGCTCAGCAAGGCGCGCTGAAATTCACGGATTTGGTAGAGCATGGACGCTCCAGCATCAGGGGCGGTTCGCTCTCGTGCCGCGCTGGGTAAGCGCGGCGCGGGAACGGGCCGGTAGTTGGTCGATAATGGGTCGGTTAGCCTGTTTCTATCGGCTGTGCGGCCGGCCGTTTGAGCGGCGCGGCTGCGGCTTGCCGCGAGCGACCCCGAATCCTTGCGCCAGAAACCGGCATGCCATGCCTGGCGGACCTCAGATCGTTGTGCAACGCAGCAATCCAGATCCCAAGTGTAGCGCACTTGGCGCGAGCGCATGGGGGTTTTCGTGCGCTTTCGTGGGGTTCCGCACCGGGTTTGCACCTGTTTTTCATTGGTTTCGTACTTTTACGATGCCGTGCTGGCGGCCGCCGCGAAATCCAGATCGGCCGGCAGGGCGCCCGCCACGGCCGGATGCCCGGTCGCCCGGGCCATTTCCTGCTCGTGGCGCATCAAATTCAGGCCCGTATGGACGAGCGCCACATGCGAGAACGCCTGTGGGAAATTCCCCACAAGCCGGCCCGCGGCCGGGTCGTATTCCTCGGCGAGCAGCCCGACGTCGTTGGCGAGCGCGAGCAGGCGCTCGTACATCTTGCGCGCGTCGTCCATGCGGCCCTGGAGCGCGAGGTTGTCCACCATCCAGAAGCTGCAGGCGAGGAAGGTGCCCTCGCCGGGCGGCAGGCCGTCGTTGAAGTCGGTGGTGCGATAGCGCATCACGAAGCCTTCCACCATCAGGTCGCGCTCGATGGCCGCCACCGTGCCCGCGATGCGCGGGTCGGAGGCGGGCAAAAAGCCCACCAGCGGGATCAGCAGGAGGTTCGCGTCGAGGTCGGTGCCGCCGTAGATCTGCGTGAACGAGTTGAGCGAGGGGTTGAAGCTGCGCTCGCAGATGGTTGCGTGAATGGTGTCGCG
>JAITTX010000369.1 GCA_031286755.1 Paraburkholderia sp. | reverse complement strand
CCGCAGACGAACACACCACGCTCGTCATCACCGGCAACGGCGACGTGCTCGACCCCGAAGGCGGCATCTGCGCGATCGGTTCAGGCGGCGCGTATGCGCAGGCCGCGGCCCGCGCGCTCGTCGAGAACACCGAGCTGTCGCCGCGCGAGATCGTCGAGAAGTCGCTCGGGATCGCCGGCGACATGTGCATCTACACGAACCACAATCGCATCATCGAAACGATCGAGTAAGGACCGCACCATGAGCACCATGACCCCTGCCGAGATC
The DNA here is from genome assembly GCA_031286755.1 of Paraburkholderia sp. GTDB lineage: Bacteria > Pseudomonadota > Gammaproteobacteria > Burkholderiales > Burkholderiaceae > Paraburkholderia. Next base: position 9,652 of record JAITTX010000369.1, on the reverse strand, counting down.
GTCTCGGAACTCGACAAGCACATCATCGGCCAGACGAAGGCGAAGAAGTCCGTGGCCGTCGCGCTGCGCAACCGCTGGCGCCGCCAGCAGGTGGCCGAGCCGCTGCGCCAGGAAATCACGCCGAAGAACATCCTCATGATCGGGCCGACGGGTGTCGGCAAGACCGAAATCGCGCGGCGTCTCGCCAAGCTCGCGGACGCGCCCTTCATCAAGATCGAAGCCACCAAGTTCACCGAAGTCGGCTACGTGGGCCGCGACGTGGACAGCATCGTGCGCGACCTCATCGAAATCTCGGTGAAGCAGACGCGCGAGTCGGAAATGCGCAAGGTGCGCAGCAAGGCCACCGATCAGGCCGAAGACCGCATCCTCGACATCCTGCTGCCGAGCGCGCGCCCGGTGGGCTTCGGCTCTTCGTCGACCGACGCGAGCCACGGCGACAGCGACAACGCCACGCGCCAGACCTTCCGCAAGCGCCTGCGCGAAGGCCAGCTCGACGACAAGGAAATCGAGCTCGACGTGGAGCAGCCGCAAGTGGGCATGGACATCATGGGGCCGCCGGGCATGGAAGACATGACCGAGCAGATCCGCTCGATGTTCGCCAATCTCGGCGGCGGCAAGAAGATGCGCCGCAAGCTCAAGGTGAAGGAAGCGCTCAAGGTCCTCACCGACGAAGAAGCGGCCAAGATGCTCAACGACGAAGAGGTCAAGACCAAGGCCGTGCAGAACGTCGAGCAGAACGGCATCGTGTTCCTCGACGAAATCGACAAGATCGCCTCGCGCAACAACGAAGGCAGCGGTGGCGAAGTCTCGCGCCAGGGCGTGCAGCGCGATCTGCTGCCGCTCGTGGAAGGCACGACCATCAACACGAAGTACGGGATGGTGAAGACCGATCACATCCTGTTCATCGCGAGCGGCGCGTTCCATCTCTCGAAGCCGAGCGATCTGATTCCCGAGCTGCAAGGGCGCCTCCCGATTCGAGTGGAACTCGACTCGCTGTCTGTGAAGGACTTCGAAGCAATCCTCGTCGCCACCGACGCGAGCCTCGTCAAGCAATATCAGGCGCTGCTCGAAACCGAAGACGTGCAGCTCGATTTCGCCGAGGACGGTATTCGTCGCCTCGCGGAAATCGCCTACTCGGTGAACGAGAAGACCGAGAACATCGGTGCGCGCCGTCTCTATACGGTCATCGAAAAGCTGCTGGAAGACGTGTCGTTCTCGGCCGGCAACCATGCGGGCCAAAGCGTGACCATCGACGCGGCCTATGTGGACAAGGCGCTCGGCGAAGTCGCGCAAGACGAGGATCTCTCGCGGTATGTGCTGTAACGGTATGAACTCGCCGCGTTAAAGCGCGCGGACCCAAAGAAGCCTGCTGTGCGCAGGCGAAAACGAAAAGGGGCTCTGCATCAGCGGAGCCCCTTTTCTTTGCTCGCGACTTATACGCTTATGCGTTGCACGCGCGCCGGCTACGTACCGCTTGCGCGCTTACTGGCGCACCGGCCGCTTCGCGAGCTTGCGCTGGAGCGTGCGCCGATGCATGTTGAGCGCGCGCGCCGTGGCCGAGATGTTGCCGTTGTGCTCGGCCAGCACGCGCTGGATGTGCTCCCATTCGAGACGCGCTACCGAAAGCGGCGCGGGATGCTCGATGGCCGCGTCGGCCTGCAACGCGCTCGCATCGCCTTGCAATGCGGTGAGGATCATTTCCACGTTCGCCGGCTTGGCGAGATAGTTGTCCGCGCCATCCTTCACGGCCTGCACCGCCGTGGCGATGCTCGCGTAGCCCGTGAGCACGAGCAGCCAGAGCAGGAGCGAGCCTTCCTGGCCTCCCCAGAACGCGGACAACGCGTAGCCGAGCGGGAGCTTGTGGCTCGTGTGCTGCGAGACGTAGACGAACGTCATGTCGCGCCGCCCGAGCGCTACAAGGAGGATGATCGCCGCGACGAGCGTCACCGGGAACGCGGCGAGCAGCGCGTTCTGCGCCGACAGCGCGAGTCGCCTGCGCCGCTTCCACGCGGCATACGAGCCCGCGATCAGCGAGAGGCCCGAGTCGTCGCCGAGATGCAGGTCGACGGTGATCTGCGCGAACTTCTGCTGATTCGCGAAGCGGATCGCTTCCTCGGCGTTGTGCGCCTGCTGAACCTGGTAGCCGCGTCGTGTGAGGCCGCGCGTGAGGATGTCCGAAAACACTTCGTCGTCGTCGATCACCAGGAAATTCATATCGCTCATACTGCTTCTCCGTGTTGTCAGGCGGCGTCGGGCCGGCCTGGCCCTTCGCCTCGTCCAATTTCCGAACTCTGCTCCGCTACGTCTGCGCGCGCCGTCTCGCTCGACTGCCCCGCCGTGCCCGCCGCCGCCGGGCGGGCCTCGGTCTTCGCCGGCACATGCAGCACCGCACGCGTGCCGCGCGACTTGCGCGGGCGCGCGCTTGCCGCACCCGTGCCCGGGATTTCCCGTGCGCTTGCGTGAGGCGCTCCGGCACCCGATGCAGCGGCGCCACCCGACGCGGCATCTCCTGCGGCGGCAACGCCAGCCGAAGCATCGGCAAGATCGATCGAGCCGCCCAGCCGCGCCGCCGACGAAAACGCGAGATACAGCCCCACGCCGTGGCCGCCCTGCGTGCTTTCCACGGGCGCCGCGCCAAGCGAGGCCCGAAGCGCTGCCGGGATGCCCGGTCCCGCATCGCAGATCTCGAAATCGATATAGCCCGAGCGCGCCGCGGGATACGCACGCAGCGTGACAAAATCGCGGCTCGCGCGCGCGGCGTTGTCGAGCAGGATCGTGAGAATCTGGCCGACCGCAACGGTGTCGTCGAGGCACAGCTCGGCCGGCGCCTTGCCAAGGAGTTCGAACTTCACATGCGGATGACGCAGGCGCCATTGCTCGACGAACGGCCCGAGCCATTCGCTCACGGCCTGGCGGCTGCCCGTGGACGACGCGCGGCTGCGCAGGCGCGCGAGCGCCGATGTGCACAGCGTGATCTGCTGGTCGAGCAGTTCGAGGTCAGCGCCATATGGCGCGAGGCCTTTGTCGGTACGCGCGATGTCGCGCAATTCCTCGGTGAGCATGGCGATGCTCGAAAGCGGAGTGCCGATCTCGTGCGCGACGGTGGCCGCCTGCACACCGAGCGCGACCGCGCGCTCATCGCGCAGAAGGAGTTGCTGAGCGTCGGCGAGCGCGGCTTCGCGCTGGCGCAGCGCGCGCGACATGCGCGCGACGAACCACACGATGAGCGCCACGCTCACCATGAAGTTCACCCACATACCGCCACGGTAGTAATCGAAGAGATTGGCGGGATTGTCGAGATTGAGCGGGACGTTGTCGAAACCGAGCAGTACGTAGCAAGCCACGGCGAAGGATGCGAGCCACGCGGTGAGATACCATGGCAGCACGGCGGCCGCGATGGCGAGCGACGGCAGATAGAGCGAGACGAACGGATTGGTGGTGCCGCCAGAGAGGAACAGCAGCGCGGAGAGCGCGCCCAGGTCGACCCAGATCTGGCCGAACAATTCGAGATTGGACTCGGGACGGTCCTGCGTGACGCGCAGCCAGGTGACGCCGTTGAAGGCCACTTCCATGGCGATCACGAACAGCATGGCGGGCAGCGGCAATTTCACGCCGAAAAAGAATTGCACGAAGGCTATCGTGCAGAGCTGGCCGATGATGGCAAGACTGCGCAGCCAGAACAAATGGCTGAGATTGACGCTAGCACTGACGGTTACGCGATGCATGGTGCCAGTCTACCTGTTCGGACTCGTCTGATTCATTATCTTGGAAAGGTTTGCTTCAATCTAAGTCATCCGCCGGCTACATTCGATGCGGCGCTTTCCGACAAGGCAACCAGGTCAAGTGCAAACCCCTTTCCCCGCTCCCATTCCCGGCACGCTTGCCCGCGTGCGCGATCTCTTTCTCGATTTCGTCGATGCCGCAACCAGTGACGCCTGCGAAGCAGCCGACGCGGCCACCCGCGAGCTGCTTGCGAAAGCCCGCGCCTCGCTACGCGGCCTCGACGACGACGCGCTCATGCTCATCGCGGCGGGTGCCCGCGAGCCCGCACTGGCCGACGAGGCCATCCGGCTGAGTGCCGCGATCGCGAGACTCGAACCGCAGCGTGCCGCCGCGTGGTTCGCCGCTGGACTCGCGCTCCAGTTCGCCAACCGCCACGCCGAAGCCGTGCAACCTTACCGCCATGCACTCGCAATCAAACGAACGTTTCCAAATCTGCGAAACAATCTTGCCGGCGCATTGACGCAAATCAATATCGATATCAATAGCGGCGAAATCCTGACGCTCCTCGAAGAGTCCGTCACGACAGACCCCAACGATGCCAATGCGTGGATCAACCTCGCCCGGGTGTTGTCCACCGACACCGAGTTCACGCGCCCGCTCGAAGCGGGTCGTCGCGCGCTCGCACTCGCGCCGCATAGCGCGCTAGCCGCGAACAACTACGCGATGGCGTGCAGGGAAGCCCAGCAATGGGAGGAAGCCGAACGGGCCGCGCGCAGCGCTTGCCAGTATGCGCCGAACGACGCATCGATGCGCCTGAACCTGTCGATGATCCAGCTCCTGCGCGGCAACTACGCCGAAGGCTGGCTTGGGCACGAGGTGCGCTGGCAGGGCGCAAGCGAACTGGCCAGCGGCCGCCCGGTGTTCCCCAAACCCGAGTGGCGAGGCGAGCCGCTAGCCGGCCGCACGCTGCTGGTGTGGGGCGAGCAAGGCATGGGGGATCTGCTGCAGTTCTGCCGTTACGTGCCGATGCTCGCCGAGCACGTGCATCGCGAAGGCGGCCGGCTCGTCTGGAATTCGTTCCCGCAGATGGGCGCGCTGCTCTCGCGCAGTCTGGGCGAGCATTGCGATCTTTACTGCACGGGCGGCCCCGTCGAGGCACTGCCACCCTACGACTGCGAAGTGTCGCTGCTGAGCCTGCCATTGATTTTCGGCACACGCGACGACACGATCCCCGGCCCGGCACGCTACCTCGCGCCGGAGCCTGCGGCGGCGGCGCGCTGGCGCGAGCGGCTCGCGGGAGAACGGCGCCTGAAGGTCGGGCTCGCATGGACGGGCAGCCTCACGCACAAACGCAACCCGTTCCGGCGCGTGGGGCTCGAGCGCGTCACCACGCACCTCGCCGGCCACCTCGCCGAGGTGGCGTTCTATTCCTTGCAGCCGGGTGCCGGCGCCGAGGTCGAGGCCGCGCGCGCGGCGGGCTTCGAGATCGCGGATTTCAGCGCCGAATGGCGCACCTTCGACGACACCGCCGCGTTCGTCGACGCGCTCGATCTGGTGATTTCGGTCTGCACGTCGAGCGCGCATCTGGCGGGCGCGCTCGGCCAGCGCACCTGGGCGCTGCTGGATGTGAACCCGCACTGGGTTTGGCAACTGGAGCGGCGCGACAGCCCGTGGTACCCGCACACGACGCTGTATCGGCAAAAGCGGTTCCGCGAGTGGGGCCCCGTGCTGGACGATGTGAGCGCTGACCTCGCGAAGCTCGCTGGCGAGCATCGGGCAAAGCAGACGCGCTAGACAATGGGCTGCGGGCGGCTCGGCATCCTCAGCGGGTTGCGCTGGTGTCGTGGGACGCCGCGCCCGCGGCGACGGCCTCGGCAAGGCAATCAGGACACAGGCAGCGCCCGCGCGGGTCGAGCTGGCTCGCCGGCACGGCGGGCAGCGTCTTGCACCAGCAGTCGAATGGCTCGGTGCGCCTGCCGCAGTCGAAGGCACTGCCGCAACGCGGGCAGCGGGCGCTCTTCATGGCGGGGGCAGTGCTTGCGGGGGCGGTCATGGCGGCGCGCTCCTGGCGAGGCCGGATTCAGCAATGGGAAAATGATGCCACAGGACGACGCAGGCGCCTGAAGCCCCTTCGAACGCATTTGGGGAAAATTAGCGCGCGATCATCTGAAATTTGTTTCCGTGGTGTGCAACGGCGCCCCCTGTTGCGCCCTCGCCCGCCCGTCCGCCGAAAACCCTGTTGCACCGCGCCAGTCCTGTACAATTCGCCCTGTTTCAGCCGCGCTTTCGCGAGCGCGCCTGATTCAACCGTTTTTCGCCCCCGTTTTCCTGTTTTCTCTCCACTCCGCCGCCATGTCCGAGCCCATCGACCTCTCGCAGATCGCGCCCACCCTGAAAGCCGAAATTCTGGCCGAAGCACTGCCTTATATCCGCCAGTACCACGGTAAGACCGTCGTCATCAAGTACGGCGGCAACGCCATGACCGAAGAACGGCTCAAGCAGGGCTTCGCGCGCGACGTGATCCTGCTCAAACTCGTGGGCATCAATCCGGTCATCGTGCACGGCGGCGGCCCGCAGATCGACACGGCGCTCAAGAAGATCGGCAAGCAAGGCACGTTCATCCAGGGCATGCGCGTCACGGACGAAGAAACCATGGAAGTCGTCGAGTGGGTGCTCGGCGGCGAGGTGCAGCAGGACATCGTCACGCTCATCAATCACTTCGGCGGCCATGCGGTCGGCCTGACCGGCAAGGACGGCGGCCTGATCCACGCACGCAAGCTGATGATGCCGGACCGCGACAATCCGGGGCAGTACATCGACATCGGCCAGGTGGGCGAAGTCGAGGCGATCAACCCGGCGGTGGTGAAGGCGCTCCAGGACGACGCGTTCATTCCGGTAATCTCGCCGATCGGCTTCGGCGAGGACGGCCTCTCGTACAACATCAACGCCGATCTGGTGGCGGGCAAGCTCGCGGTCGTGCTCAACGCCGAGAAGCTCGTGATGATGACCAACATCCCCGGCGTGATGGACAAGGCGGGCAATCTGCTCACCGACCTTTCCGCGCGCGAGATCGACGCCCTCTTCGAGGACGGCACGATCTCGGGCGGCATGCTGCCGAAGATCTCGTCGGCGCTCGACGCGGCCAAGAGCGGCGTGCGCTCGGTGCACATCATCGACGGCCGCATCGAGCACTCGGTGCTGCTCGAAATCCTGACCGAGCAGCCATTCGGCACGATGATCCGCTCGCACTGAAATTCGCTCCGGGCGCCGCCGCTTGTGCCGCGGCGCCTGCCTCCCCTGCGCGGCGCCCGCGCTTCGCCAGCTTTCGCATGATGAACGTCTCACGCCCGCTTCGCCGCCGGCCGTCGCATGCCGGCCAGCACACCACGCGCGCCGGCGATCGCGGCCCCACCTCACGCGGCCCGGGCTACAGCGCCCCCGCCTTACGCGGCCCCGTCTGGCTCTTCGACCTCGACAACACGCTGCATTGCGCCTCGCGCGCGATCTTCCCGGCCATTAACCGCGGCATGACGCAGTACATCGTCGACGCGCTCGGCGTGAGCCACGACGTCGCGAACCATCTGCGCACGAGCTACACGCACCGTTACGGCGCGGCGCTGCTGGGCCTCACGCGCCATCATTCGATCGATCCGCACGACTTCCTGAAGATCGTGCACACCTTCGACGATCTGCACGCGATGCTGCATGCCGAGCGCGGCCTCGCGCGCACGCTCGCGGCGCTGCCCGGCCGCAAGATCGTGCTGACCAATGGCCCCACGGACTACGCGCACGCGGTGCTCGCGGCGCTCGGCATCGAGCGGCTGTTCGAGCGCGTCGTGGCCATCGAGCATATGCGCACGCGCGAGCGCTGGCGCGCCAAGCCCGATCACGCGATGCTGCGCAAGACGCTGCGCGATGCGCGCGTCGCGTTCGCCGACGCGATCCTCGTCGAGGACACGCGCGGGCATCTGAAGCGCTACCGGCGCCTCGGCATCCGCACGGTCTGGATCACGGGGCATCTGCCCGCGCACGTGGCGCGCGGCGGGCGCCCCCACTATGTCGATCATTGCGTTCGTTCGCTAAAATCGCTGGGACGCGGCCTGCAAAGCGGCGCATTGCGCAGCGGGCGACAATAAACAGCAAGATAAACGGCAAGACTCAAGCGGCCGGGCGGGATTGCAGCCCGCAGGCCGGACTCAGGGGGCGACCTTCATGCAGCCGACCGAAACGCGTGACGCAGTCGTAGCAGCCGCCGCGGCAAGCGGATCTCCAGACGCCGCACCGCGGCGCGGCAGCCGCCCGAAGCCGGGCGAGCGCCGCGTGCACATTCTCCAGACGCTCGCTTCGATGCTCGAAACGCCGCGCGGAGAGAAGATCACCACGGCCGCGCTGGCCGCGCGCCTGAACGTCTCCGAGGCCGCGCTCTATCGTCATTTCGCGAGCAAGGCCCAGATGTACGAAGGCCTGATCGACTTCATCGAGCAGACGCTCTTTCAGCTCATCAACCAGATCGTTGCGAAGGAACCGGGCGGCGACTTGCAGGCGCGTGCGATCGCCTTGATGCTGATTCAATTTTCGGCGAAGAACGCCGGCATGACGCGCGTGCTGACCTGCGAGGCGCTCGTGGGCGAGCATGAACGCCTCGCCGAGCGCGTGAACCAGATGCTCAACCGCATCGAAGCCACGCTGCGCCAGTGCCTGCGCGTGAGCATTGCTGAGCAGGCGCAAGCCGAGGGCGGCACGGCCGGTGGCCGCTTTTCGAAAACCGGTTACGATCCCGCTGTTCGCGCCAATCTGCTCGTCCGCTACGTCATCGGTAGCTGGCACCGCTACGCGCAAAGCGGCTTCAAGCGCTCCCCCAGCGAGCATGCCGACGAGCAGATTCGCATAATTCTTCAGTAGCCAGGCGGCGCCCGCAGAGCGAGGCCTGGTCGACAAGGAAAAGACACGCATGAACCGACCGCTCCCTCCCGCCGCCCTGCCCATTCTCGCCGGCCTCTCCGCGCATTGGGGCTGGCTGCTCGCACGCGGCATCGCCGCCATCGTGTTCGGCGTGCTCGCCTTCGCCTGGCCCGGCCTCACCGTGCTCACGCTCGCCCTCGTCTGGGGCGCCTACGCGATCGTCGACGGCGCCTTCGCGCTGCTTTATGGCGCGCGTGGCGGCGGCACGCGGCGCTGGTCGTATGTCGTCGTCGGCCTGATCGGCGTGATTGCCGGGCTCGTAGCGTTCTTCTGGCCCGGCGAGACGGCCATTGTCCTCGTGATGATCATCGGTTTCTGGGCACTCGCGGTCGGCGTCTTCGAGATCATCTACGCGATTCAGTACCGTCGCGCGATCGCGCACCCATGGGCGGTCGGCCTCTCGGGGCTGCTCTCCGCCGCAGTGGGCATCTTCATCGTCATGTTCCCGGGTGCGGGCGCGCTCTCGCTCATCTGGGTGATCGCCGCCTACGCAGTCCTTTACGGCATCTTGATGAGCGTCGCCGCGCTCCAGTTGCGGCGCTGGCACAACGCCCATTCGCACGGCGCCTGAGCCGCCGCAACCCGCCCGCGGGCGGGCCGGCTGCTACGGCGCCGGCTCGTCCGCGTCAATGTCCGAAGGGCGCGCGGCATTTTCCGTTATACTTTGCGTTCCTTATGCATCACCCACGCGCCGATTTGCTGACTCGATTGCGGGCGCGTGAACTCCCGGGCCGGTTGCTGACTTCGGTCCGGAGTTCGATATAAATGCGGCTAAAGAGGTCGTCAGCCGCGCCAGATCCTTCGCACTCCGCGCTCGCCGACACCGTTTAGCCGCCCAGGAAACCAAGGCGGAACGAATGGAATCGATCGGCATCGTCGCTCCTCAAACACTGCATTTCGACGAGCCCCTGCAACTGCAGAACGGCACGGCGCTGGCCGGGTACGACCTCGTGGTCGAGACCTACGG
>JAITTX010000363.1 GCA_031286755.1 Paraburkholderia sp. | reverse complement strand
GGTTGTCGTGTAACGAAGCTGAAAGTGCTTTGCGGTATTGGCAATCTCCCCCGCGGCGACAAGGAGCGGACATTTGTTCCACTCATCGATAAATGGCTGTTGTTCGTCCTTTTGAATTTTGCCGAGACGCTCAAGGACGTAGTCGCGCATGGCATGCGCGGTAATGCAGAAATTGAAGAAGTGATCTGCCTTATGGATAGGATCGCGGCAGTGGAATGCGCGATAGGACTCGCGTTCAAGTTTCCCGTACAGGGCCTCGGGCGAATTCAGGGAAGGTGTGAGTGTCACTGTCGGACTCGTTCGCTGATGGCGATTGGTCGCTACAGCGCGCAGAACCCGCGCGCGAGGCACGAGGCCGCGAGCGTATGCAAAGCGGCGGCCAAAAACAAACGCGCACACGTTCGTGACAGTGCGCGCGTCTTATGTGGGGCACAACATGGGAAATTGGCTACCTAATCCCGCAAAGCCTTATCCCGTGGGGATTCATGGCGGAGGCGGTGAGATTCGAACTCACGGAAGGGTTACCCCTTCGCCGGTTTTCAAGACCGGTGCATTCAACCACTCTGCCACACCTCCGGAGCCGCGCATTGTAACCTGAAACGCTGGCGCGCCGGCAGTCCCTCCATCATCTCGATTCGAGCGTCAGGCGGGCTCTTTGAGAAACAGCTCCTGGAGATCGTTGAGAAACCGCTGACCCAGCTCCGTGGGCACGATCTTCTCGTAGTCGCGCATGATCAGGCCGCGCTTTTCCGCCTCTTGTAGCGCGGGCTCAATTGTCGTGATCGGCAGCCCCGTGCGCTCCATGAAGCGATGCACCGGGAAGCCTTCCACGAGCCGCAGCGCGTTGAGCATGAACTCGAACGGCAGATCGCGCGCGCTCACTTCGTGTTCTTCCTGGACCGGCTTGCCCGCGCGCGCCTCTTCGATGAACGTGGCCGGATGTTTGTAGCGCATCTGGCGCACGATGCGGTTCGGGAACGAGAGCTTCGAGTGCGCGCCCGCGCCAATGCCCAGGTAGTCGCCGAAACGCCAGTAGTTGAGATTGTGCTGGCTCTGCCGGTTCGGCCGCGCATAGGCCGATACCTCGTAGCGGCCATAGCCGGCTTCGGCCGTGCGCGCGTGGATCCACTCCTGCATGTCCGCCGAGAGGTCGTCGTCGGGCACCGCGGGCGGGAACTTCGCGAACAGCGTGTTCGGTTCGAGCGTGAGGTGATAGAGCGACAGATGCGGAGGCGCGAACGACAGCGCCGTTTCGATATCGGCCTGACATTCGGCGAGCGTTTGCTGCGGCAGCGCGAACATCAGGTCGAGATTGAAATTCTCGAAGGTGTTCGCCGCAACTTCAACGGCATGACGGGCCTGCACCGCGTCGTGAATGCGCCCGAGCGCTTTCAGATGCGTCTCGTTGAAGCTCTGGATGCCAACGGAAAGCCGGTTCACGCCGCTCGCGCGAAACTGCGCGAACTTCGCGGCTTCGAAGGTGCCGGGGTTCGCTTCGAGCGTGATTTCGGCATCGGCGTCGAGCGGTAGCAGTGCGCGCACGTCGGAGAGCAGGCGATCGAGCCCCGCCGCCGAGAGCAGGCTGGGCGTGCCCCCGCCGATGAACACCGTGTGCACCTGGCGGCCCCACACGAGCGGCAGCGCCTGTTCGAGGTCGGCGCGCAGCGCGTCGAGGTAATCGTCTTCGGGAAAGCGCTCGCCTTTCCATTCGTGCGAATTGAAATCGCAGTACGGACACTTGCGCACGCACCACGGGAAATGCACGTAAAGCGAGAGCGGTGGCAGCGAGGTCAGGCGGATGCTGCCAGGCATCGTGAACGACTGCACCACGTCGATGCCGGTGCGATGCTGCTGGCTCACGCTAGCTCCTCCAGCCGTGCGAGCAGCTGCCGCAAGGCGATCGCACGATGGCTCGAGGCGTTTTTGAGCGCCGGATCGAGTTCGGCGGCCGTGGCTTCGAGGCCCGGGATGTAGAAGTACGGGTCATAGCCGAAGCCGTTCTCGCCGCGCGGCGCGTCGAGCACCACGCCATGCCAGCGGCCTTCGGCGATGAGCGGTTCCGGGTCATCCGCGTGGCGCACGAGCGCGAGCACACAGTAGTAGTAGGCGCGGTGGTCGGCGTGGGCCTTGAGGTTTGCGACGAGCAGCGCGTTGTTTGCCGCGTCGCTCTTCTCGCCGCCCGCGAGTTGCGCATAGCGCGCCGAATAGACGCCCGGCGCACCGCGCAAGGCGGGCACGCACAGGCCCGAATCGTCGGCGAGAGCGGGCAGGCCCGTGAGCTTCGCGGCGTGGCGTGCCTTGGCGAGCGCGTTCTCGACGAACGTCACGTGCGGCTCTTCGGCTTCGGGCACATTCAATGCGCCTTGCTGCACGAGCTCGATGCCCGCCGCGCCCAGCAGCGCCGCGAACTCGCGCAACTTGCCTGCGTTGTTCGAGGCGAGCACGACGCGCGAGAGCGTTTCGACGCCCGGGATTTCGATGCCCGTATCCGGCGAATTAGCCATGCGCGGTCTCCAGCGCGGCCTTCTGTTTCTCGATCAGCGAGGCAATGCCGTTTTGCGCGAGGTCCAGCAGCGCGTTCAGTTCGTTGCGCGAGAACGGCGCGCCTTCCGCGGTGCCTTGCACTTCGACCATGCCGCCCGAGCCGGTCATGACGACGTTCATGTCGGTGTCGCATTCCGAGTCTTCGGCGTAGTCGAGATCGAGCACCGGCACGCCTTCGTAGACGCCCACCGAAATCGCCGCCACGTAGTCGGTGATCGGCGAGCGCTCGATGCGGCCCGTCGCGAGCAGTTTCGTAACGGCGTCGTGCGCTGCCACGAACGCGCCGGTGATGCTGGCCGTGCGCGTGCCGCCGTCGGCCTGCAGCACGTCGCAGTCGAGGTTGATGGTGCGCGCGCCGAGTAGTTCGAGGTCGAACACGGCGCGCATCGCGCGGCCGATCAGGCGCTGGATTTCCTGGGTGCGGCCGGTCTGCTTGCCGCGTGCGGCTTCCCGGTCGCTGCGCGTGTGCGTGGCGCGCGGCAGCATGCCGTATTCGGCCGTGAGCCAGCCCTGGCCCTTGTCGCGCAGGAACGGCGGCACGCTTTCGGAGACGCTCGCCGT
>JAITTX010000455.1 GCA_031286755.1 Paraburkholderia sp. | reverse complement strand
CTCACCGATGCGCAAGGCGCCGCGTGCGGCGTCATGGGCTTCGACTGCCGCACGGCGCAATGCGTGGTGGTGCGCGCCAAAGCCGTGATCCTGTGCTGCGGCGCGGCCGGGCGCCTGGGCCTGCCCGCCTCCGGCTACCTGATGGGCACCTATGAGAATCCCACCAACGCGGGCGACGGCTACGCGATGGCGTATCACGCGGGCGCAGCGCTCACCAATCTGGAGTGCTTCCAGATCAACCCGCTCATCAAGGACTATAACGGCCCGGCCTGCGCCTACGTGACCGGTCCGCTCGGCGGCTTCACCGCGAACGGCAAGGGCGAACGCTTCATCGAATGCGATTACTGGAGCGGCCAGATGATGTGGGAGTTCTACCAGGAACTGCAAAGCGGCAACGGCCCCGTGTTCCTGAAGCTCGACCACCTGGCCGAGGAGACCATTCAGACCATCGAGCAGATCCTGCACAGCAACGAACGCCCGAGCCGCGGCCGCTTCCACGCGGGACGCGGCACCGACTACCGCACGCAGATGGTCGAAATGCACATCTCGGAGATTGGCTTTTGCAGCGGGCACAGCGCGTCGGGGGTGTATGTCGACGCGCGCGCGCGAACCACGGTGCGCGGCCTCTACGCCGCGGGCGACATGGCCGCCGTGCCGCACAACTACATGCTCGGCGCATTCACCTATGGCTGGTTCGCGGGGCACGATGCCGCCGATTATGTGGCGGGCCGCGAGCACGCGCCGCTCGACCACGCACAGATCGACGCCGAGCGCGCGCGCATTTACGCGCCGCTCGAACGCACGCACGGGCTCGCGCCCGCCCAGGTCGAATACAAGCTGCGGCGCATGGTGAACGATTATCTCCAGCCGCCCAAGGTCACGCGCAAGATGGAAATCGCCCTGCAACGTTTCGACGAGATCGCCGGGGACATCGGCGCGATCAAGGCCCATAACCCGCACGAACTCATGCGCGCGGCGGAAGTGCGCGCGATTCGCGATTGCGCGGAAATGGCGGCGCGCGCGTCGCTGTTTCGCACCGAGAGCCGTTGGGGGCTCTACCACCACCGCGTCGACTATCCGCAGCGCGACGACGCCAACTGGTTCTGCCACACGGACCTGCGCAAGGACGCCAGCGGCCGCATGATCTGCGAAAAGCGCGCCGTCGCGCCGTACGTCGTGCCAGTCGACGCAACCGATCTCGGCGCCTATGACCGCATGCGCATCCGGCGCGAGCGCGAACCCGAACCGGCAGAGACGCTTTGAATTGCTCCCTGAATGCATTCCCGAACGAACGCAGCGAGGAAACCATCATGACTTACACGGCCCACGATATCTTCCAGCGCAGCAGCGCGCCGGTCACGATCGACGAAGCGCGCTGCATCGCCGACAAGGGCTGCACCGTATGCGTCGACGTCTGCCCGCTCGACCTGCTGGCAATCGATGTCACGAAGGGCAAGGCCTATATGCAATTCGACGAATGCTGGTATTGCATGCCCTGCGAGCGCGACTGCCCCACCGGCGCGGTGAAGGTCGAGATACCGTATTTGCTGCGTTAGCAGCGGCACGATTCAATCCCGTGTTTCATCGCACATTATCATTTCGGATTCCCTATCGATAGAGAGCCATGATCGACTCTACACAACTGAACGAGGCGTCGCCCGAAGCGGCGAGCGCGCTCTCCCGCCTCGTCGCCGCCGACGCCGCCGTGCGCCGCATCGCCGTGCTGGACCTGGCCGATCTCGAAGACCACACACTGGTGGCTCCGCTCGTCGCGGCGCTGCGCGACGATCCCTCGCCCGACGTACGCCGCGAGGCCGCGTCCGTACTCGCCTCGTGGGAGCAGGACGACGTAGTGGAAACGCTGTGCGCCGCGTTGCTCGACGCCAACGCGAGCGTGCGCGAAGCGGCCCAGCAGGCGCTCGCCGAGCTCAAGGAGCCCGGCTCGGCGCACGTGCTGCGGCGCTGGGCGGCGCGGCCCGAGCCGTTCGCGCGGCGGGCGGCGTTGCGCGGCCTGCGCGAATTGCGCGACGTGGCGGCCTTCGAACCCGCGCTGGCCGCGCTCGCCGACGCTAATGCCGAGGTGCGCCTCGAAGCCGTGGCCGTGCTCGGCTGGCTCAAGGACCCGCGCGCCGTGGCGCCGCTGGCCGCCCTCGCGACCGGCGACGCGCATGGCGCGGTGCGGCGCGCCGCAACAGGCGCGCTCGGCTTCGCCGCCGTGGACGACGCGCATGCCGGCGCGGCACTGCTGCACGCGCTCACCGACGCCGACTGGCAAGTGCGCGAGGAAACCGCGACCACGCTGGGCAAGCTGCGCGCGCACGCCGCCCGCGACGCGCTCATTCACGCGCTCGCCGACGATTACTGGCAGGTGCGCCTGCGCGCGGCACGCGCACTCGGGCGCCTCGGCGACGCCCACGCTGCGGCCGCCGTGAGCGCGCTGCTCGAGCACCCGATCAGCAACCTGCGCAAGGAGGCCGCGCTCGCGCTGGGCGAGCTGCCAACTGCCGCGAGCCTCGCACCCTTGCGCGCGGCGCTCGACGACCGCGATCCTGAAGTGCGCAAGGCCGCGCGCATCGCCTTGCAGCAACTCGCGCAGCGGCTCGAAGGTGGCACGCCATGAACGTGCCGGTTGAAGTGCGCAGCGAATCTGGCGCGCTCATTCTCGTCTGGCCGGACGGCCTGAGTCAGCGCCTTCCTCTCGCGAGCCTGCGGCGCGCATGCCCCTGCGCGGGCTGCCGCCGTGCGCGCATGGATCGAAACAGACTTGGGGAAGTGAGCGATTTTGCCGCCGACACCGGGCACGACGAACTCACGCTGACCGCCATTGCGCCGATGGGCTATGGCGTGCAACTCACCTTCAGTGACGGCCACGACCGTGGCATCTTTCCGTGGGCATGGCTCGAAGGCTTCGACGGACCGGCAATGTGATACCCGATCGCGCTTTTACAGCGCGTCGTGGCACAACAGCATCATGCGTTGCACCATGGTCGACGCTTCGTTGAGTTCCATTTCGTTTGTAAACAGCACCGAAACGCTGGAGAGCCGCACGGCAATGCCCGCGCCCAGCAGGTCGCGGCTGGCGATCTTGAGCGCCAGCTGGCCGAGGCGGACGCGATCGAGCCAATGCATCGTCAAGCCGCCCTTTTGCAGCCATTCGCGGCAGCACGAGACGACGTGATCGACGCGCCACTCCTGCGTCAACGCATAAGACGATGCGGCAATGGCCACAAGGTAGCAAAGCAGGTCCGGGCGGGCACTGCTCGCTTCGACAAATTCCATTTTCACTGGCTTGCTGTCCCGGTTTCCAGACACAGGCTCCATAGCTATGGCCGGACATGGCGAAAGCAAGCATTCTGCATCGAAATCGCCCGCGCCGCGCATCAATCCGCTGTTATTTCATCACGCGGAAAATCTCGCCAGACTCACATTCCAGATTGACCGCAATGCACGAACAATCCGGTGCATCCCCAATCCCAGACGCAAACAAAGTGCAAGAAAAAAATACCTCGAATGCGCAATGAATTAAATCCGATTAATAAGCGCGGACAATACCCGCCAGCATGGCGGCTACGTTTGACGGGTAGCGCCTCCCGGCCAGGCACGCCAATTGCTAATGCGCCCGCCGCCATGCTGCGCAATTAATCACATGCATTTCGCATTACCAGACGTCACATGCCGAAAATCCAGACCCTCGACACTATTCAAGCTCATTGCATCAGGAGTTTTTCATGAACAAGAACAAAAGACGCCTCTGCGCCTTGCTGTCGACTGCGATTTTCGCCACGTCTGGCATGACGCTCCCGACTGCCGCACAGGCGCAGCAGTACACCACGGACTGGCTCGCCAACACCTATGGAACCCTCGCGGCACACGTGGGCAATGGCGCCCGCTCGATGTGGGTCGCGCCCGAAGGCGTCATTTACACGGCCTCGTTCTGGGACGAGAACGAGGGCGGCATGGCCATCTATCAGAACGGCAAGAGCCTTGGCTCCATCGGCCTGCATAACGAATTCCAGGGCGGAGCCATCACCGGCAATTC
>JAITTX010000314.1 GCA_031286755.1 Paraburkholderia sp. | reverse complement strand
ATGATGCTTTGCAGTCCATTGGCGATCTGCACCGCGGTGAAAACCGGATCGCGTCCGTTGTGCGGCAGCGCGGCATGCGAGCCTACACCTTTGATTTCGATGCGAAATTCGTTGCTCGATGCCATGATCGGCCCTTCGGTCACGCCGAAGTATCCTGCAGGCATGCCGGGCCAGTTGTGAATGCCGAACACGGCGTCCACGGGAAAGCGCGTGAATAGCCCGTCGTCGATCATGGCTTTCGCGCCCGCGCCACCTTCCTCGGCTGGCTGGAAGATGAACACGATGGTGCCGTCGAATTGACCATGCTGAGCAAGATGCTGCGCTGCACCGAGCAGCATCGCGGTGTGGCCATCGTGACCGCATGCGTGCATCTTTCCTTCATTGTGAGAGCGATGCTCGAATGTGTTCAGCTCTTGAATGGGCAGCGCGTCCATATCCGCACGCAGCCCGACGGATCGTGTGCCGTTGCCGCGTTTAAGCACGCCGACAACGCCGGTCTTGCCCAGACCCCGATGCACTTCAATGCCCCATTCGGCGAGCTTCGATGCAACCAGCTCGGCGGTATGGGTTTCTTCGTAGCGCAGTTCCGGGTGGGCGTGAATCGTTCGTCGTAGGCCCTGAATTTCGCCTTGGGCGGCCTGGATTTCCGGGATCAGTTTCATGGCGGACAGTGCTCGGGAAGGTGGGCGCCCGTCCTTGTTTTGAGGCGGGCCTGGACGGACCATTCTACGCCGAACCTTTTTTTTCGCGGCAACCGTCTCGGCGCGTGCCGGCTCGGCACGCCGAACATAATAAAATTGAGACATCGAAATCACCTTCCACCGACGGATTCCTCATGAACGCACGAGCCGAATTTGCCCGCGCAGTCTGTCCCCATGATTGCCCCGACACCTGTGCGATGCGCGTGAGCGTCGAGAACGGCACGGCCATCAAAGTGAGTGGCGACCCCGATCATCCGCCGACGCAAGGGGTGCTCTGCACGAAAGTTACTCGCTACGCCGAGCGCGTGCATCATCCGAAGCGGCTCACGCAACCGATGAAGCGCGTCGGCCGCAAGGGGGAGGGGCGCTTCGAGCCGATCAGCTGGGACGAGGCATGCGCGATCGCGGCCGCGCGTCTTGGCGAGATCGCGCAGCGCGCGCCCGAAGCCATCCTGCCGTACAGCTACGCGGGCACGATGGGCCTCGTGCAAGGCGACAGCATTGCGCAGCGCTTTTTCCACAAGCTTGGGGCATCGCGGCTCGAACGCGCGATCTGCGCGGCCGCGGGCGCAGCGGGCCTGCGCTACACGTATGGATCGAGCCTGGGCATGCTTACCGAGCATTTCGCAGAGAGCGAAGTGATCCTGATCTGGGGAGCGAATCCGATCGCTTCCAATCTGCACTTCTGGACGCGTGCGCAGGAAGCCAAGCGCAACGGCGCGAAGCTGATTGCGATTGACCCGTATCGCTCGCTCACGGCGGAGAAGTGTCATCAGCACATCGCGTTGAAGCCCGGCACCGATGGCGCGCTCGCGCTCGGCATGATGCATGTGCTGATCACGGAAGACCGTCTCGATCACGACTACATCGCGGCGCATACGCACGGCTTCGAGCAACTGAAAGCGCGTGCACTGACCTACACGCCTGCACGTGTCGCACAGATCTGCGGTATCGAGGAGCAGGTTGTCGTCGATCTCGCGCGCCTCTACGCGTCCACGCGCAAGGTGGCGATTCGCATGAACTACGGCTTGCAGCGCGTGCGCGGCGGTGGCAATGCCGTGCGCGCAATCGCGTGCCTGCCCGCGCTGACTGGCGCATGGCGCGAGCGAGCGGGAGGTGTGCTGCTTTCGTCGTCGGGCTGGGCGCCGGTTAATGGAGCTGCGCTCCAGCGTCCCGACCTGATTCCTGGCTGGCCTCAGCATCAGCCGCGCATCGTCAACATGAACCAGATCGGTGACGCACTTACGCACGCGAGCGACGCGGCGTTCGGCCCGAAAGTCGAGGCAATCGTCGTGTACAACTCGAACCCGGTGGCGGTCGCGCCGGAGTCGGCAAAGGTGGCGGCGGGCTTCGCGCGCGAGGACCTTTTCACGATCGTGCTCGAGCAATTCCAGACCGATACCGCCGATTACGCCGATTTGCTGCTGCCCGCCACGACCCAACTCGAACACCTCGACGTTCACAAGTCCTATGGCCATACGTATGTGATGGCCAATTTGCCGGCGATTGCGCCGGTGGGAGAAGCGCGTCCGAACACGGAGATCTTCCGCTCGATTGCGCGCGCCATGGGCCTGACCGAGCCGGCGATCTTCGAGAGTGACGAGGAGGTGGCTGCGCGCGCGTTCGACTGGAGCGATCCCGCGCTCGCTGGCGCCGACTGGGCAAAGCTCAAGCAAGACGGCTGGGTGAAGCTGAATATCGCCGATGCGCCGTTCGCCAACGGTGGCTTTCGCACGCCCACGGGCAAGTGCGAGTTCTACAGCGAGGCGCTCGCGAAGGCTGGCGTCGATCCCGTGCCCGACTACCTGCCGCCTCACGAATCCACGGACGGCGCGCCCGAGTTGGCGGCGCGCTATCCGCTCGCGATGATCTCGCCGCCCGCGCGCAACTTCCTCAACAGTACCTTCGTGAATGTCGAGAGCCTGCGGGCGACCGAAGGCGAGCCGCATCTCGATCTCCATCCCACCGACGCCGCCCGGCGCGCCATCGCCGATGGCGATCAGGTGCGCGTATTCAACGACCGAGGCTCGATGCAGGCGCGGGCGCGCGTTTCCGAGCGCGCCCGCGAAGGCCTCGTAGTGGGTCTGTCGATCTGGTGGAAGAAGCTCGCGCCGGACGGCCGCAATGCGAACGAAGTGACGAGCCAGGCGCTCACCGATCTGGGCGGTTCGGCCACGTTCTACGACTGCCTGGTAGAAGTCGAACGCGCGTAAACCCGAAAAAAAACCCCCTCCAGGAAGCCTCCGCGGCAGTTCGAGGGGCCTTTCTAACTCGCTGATTTACGGAAGAAAAACGCTGATCACATGCTACGATCGGCGTTTTAGCACGACCATTCGAAAATATTCAGGAGGAGACGCCGCATGGATAAAGTCTGGCTGAAATCGTACCCACCCGGCGTTCCCGCGGAAATCGACGCGAGCCAATATGCGTCCATCACGGCACTGCTCGCGGAGAGCTTCAACGCGAACCGCTCGAAGCCCGCGTTCGCGTGCATGGGCAAGGCCATCACCTATGGTCAGCTCGACGAACTTTCGAAGCGGCTCGCCACATGGTTCCAGTCGCGCGGCATCGCACCCGGCGCGCGCATCGCGATCATGATGCCGAATGTCCTGCAATATCCGGTCGCACTCGCCGCTGTCCTGCGCGCGGGCTATGTCGTCGTGAACGTGAATCCTCTTTATACGCCGCGCGAACTCGAACACCAGCTCAAGGACAGCGGGGCCGAAGCGATCATCATCCTCGAGAATTTTGCGATCACGCTGCAGGCGGTTGTCGCGCAGACGCGTGTGAAGCACATCGTGGTGGCGTCGATGGGCGATCTGCTCGGTGCGGCGAAGGGCTTCATCGTGAACTACGTCGTGCGCCACGTGAAGAAGATGGTGCCCGCATGGAGCCTGCCGGGCCACGTGCGATTCAACGACGCGCTCTCGGCCGGCGCGCGCCAGACGTTCAAGCCCGTCGAGCAGAAGCCCGAAGACATCGCATTTCTCCAGTACACGGGCGGCACGACAGGCGTGTCGAAAGGCGCAACGCTCCTGCATCGCAACCTCGTCGCGAACGTGCTGCAGTCGGCGGCATGGACCGAGCCCGCAATCGCGCGCCTGCCTGCCGGCTCCCAGCCGGTGACGGTTGCGGCGTTGCCGCTCTATCACGTGTTCGCGCTGACCGTCTGCGGCCTGCTGACGATGCGCACGGGCGGCCTCGCCGTGCTGATCCCGAACCCGCGCGACATCGCCGGCATGATCAAGGACCTGCGTGGCTATTCGATCACGACCTTTCCCGCGGTCAACACGCTCTACAATGCGATCCTCAATCACGCCGATTTCGACAAGCTCGACTTCTCGCATCTGCTGGTGGCGAACGGCGGCGGCATGGCAGTGCAGGAAGCCGTGGCGAAGCGCTGGTACGAGCGCACGCATACGCCGATCGTCGAAGGCTACGGCCTTTCGGAAACCTCGCCTTGCGTGACTTGCAATCCGACCAACGCGACCGAGTACACGGGCACGATCGGCCTGCCGCTGCCGTCGACCGAGATCTCGATTCGCGACGACAGCGGCAACGAGTTGCCCATTGGCGAAGCGGGCGAGATCTGCATTCGTGGTCCCCAGGTGATGGCGGGTTACTGGCAGCGCCCCGACGAGACGGCGAAAGTCATGACCGCGGACGGCTTCTTCAAGTCCGGCGACGTTGGGGTGATGAGCGATCTCGGTTACGTGAAGCTCGTCGATCGCAAGAAGGACATGATTCTCGTCTCGGGCTTCAATGTTTATCCGAACGAGATCGAAGACGTGGTCGCGAAGCTGCCGGGCGTGTTCGAAGTGGCGGCCGTGGGCGTGCCCGACCCGAACTCGGGCGAAGCGGTGAAGCTCTACATCGTGAAGAAGGACCCGGCGCTCACCGACAAGGACGTTTTCGAATACTGCAAGTCACAGTTGACGGGATACAAGCGGCCGAAAGCCATCGAGTTCCGCACCGACTTGCCCAAGAGCAATGTCGGCAAGATTCTGCGGCGCGAGTTGCGCGACGCGCGCGCGTAGTTCTCGCCGCTGCGAGAGCCGAGCATCGAAGGCCTGCCCGCAAGGGCGGGCCTTTTGTTTGGGCGAGCAGGAAACCGCAGCGCGAGCGCCAAAGAAAAAAGGCGCCCGCAGGCGCCTTCGAGGCTGAAACGGCTGTTCTTATTAGAACTTGTGACGGATACCGATGCGAGCCGTGAACTGGTTCTGGTTCGACGACGGCGTCAGGCCGTTGATGCCGGCCGTTGCATTGACGACCTCGCCACCGGCGGTCAGTGTTTCGCCCAGCGCGTGCTGGTACACGCCGACCACGTAGACGTCGGTGCGCTTCGACAGGAAGTAGTCGACGCCGATTGCGCCCTGGTGGTACTGCGCGCGCGAGGCGTCGCCGATCGACGCGCCGCGGGTGTAGTCATATGCAGCGCCGATCAGCAGGGCCGGGGTCAGCTGATACTTGAAGTTCGCTTCGACGTTGTTGAACGTCGCCGACTGGCCGCGGAACGCCGGCATCGCGAAGGTCGAGCCGAGGTTGGCGAAGCGGATGTTCGAATACGTCAGGCCGAAGGTGGCTGCGCCGAACGTGTAGGCACCGCCCGCACCGATGACCTGGTACGTGTTGGCCGACGAGTAGCCTGCGTAGACCGGCGAGGTCACAGCGGCGTTGGGCGCAGCGATCGTGCCGCCGTTGTTGAACAGGCCGCCCGACGCTGCCGGCGAGCGTGCGTTCAAATAACCGACGCCGAGGACCAGGGGACCGTTGTTGTAGCCTGCGCCCAACGACCAGATCTGGTTCTGCGAGACGTTGCCCGCGATGCCGCCGAAGCTGTACGTGCCGCCGAAGCGCAGACCAGCGTAGTTGGCGCTCGTGAACTTGACCGTGTTGTTCGTGCGGTACGCGTTGTTGAAGTTGTCGATGTCACCCGGGTGAGCGGCGATGTAGCCACCCCATTGGTCGCCCGCTTCGAGCGGACCGACGTAGTCGACGACGGAATCGTACTGGCGACCCAACGTGACCGTACCGAATTGCTCGGTGGAGAGGCCGACATAGGCTTGGCGGCCGAACATCAGACCGCCCTGACCGAGCTTGCCGTTATTCACGTCGAAGCCGTTTTCGAGCACGAAGATCGCTTTCAGGCCACCACCCAGATCTTCAGCACCGCGCAGACCGAAGCGGCTGCCTTGCATCACGCCGCTCGAGAGGTTGTACAGGTGCTTGCCGCCCGAGTTCGTGTTGATGTTGAAACCTTCGTCGATGATGCCGTACAGCGTGACGCTGCTCTGAGCGTGAGCAACGCCCGCGAACGCGCCCAGCGCAGCGAGCGCGAGAAGCGACTTCTTCATTGAATGATCTCCAGTGTTTTACGACTTTTATGCGTCTTGTCAGCGAGGCCGATTTATTGTCTAGCGGGGGCCTGGCCATCCAACTTCGCGAGAAGTTGCCCGTAATGTAACAAACCGTTTATGTGCGACAAAGGAAAAGCCGGGTGGCCCGTAAGTACCTGTTTCGTTTACACAACATGGTCTAAAATATGCGCCTGAAATCGGCGCAGCCCCGGATTGACGGCGTGATACGAGTTCCTGTAGTGATCAGAACGTCCGGTCAGTCGGGCTTTGCGCGGTCCGCTTTTCAGCGGGTTGCCGTAGGTATGGAGGGTGGTTGGATGATGTTTGACGAATTGATTACCGAGTTCGATCGAGGCCTGCGCTCGATCACCGGCGTGTCGCGCATGTCGCGACCCATGCCGCAGCCGTCCGCCGCCACTGCCGATTTTCCGGCCGCCGCCGTGGATGAGCCCAATGAGTCCAGTCCGCCCGAATCGTTCGACGCATCCGGCCCCGCGGTCTCGATGCCTCAGCCCGGCGAGCTCACGCCTGCCGAGCGCGCTCACGCGGCCGGCCTCATGCGGGTGAATCACGTGGGCGAGGTGTGCGCGCAGGCGCTTTATCAGGCGCAAAAGCTTTCCGCGCGCTCGCCTGCGCTCAAGGCTGCGTTCGAGCAGGCGGCTCGCGAGGAAGAGGACCATCTCGCGTGGACCGCGCGCCGCCTCGAGGCGCTCGACTCGCGCCCGAGTCTGCTCAATCCGCTCTGGTATGCAGGAGCGCTTGCCATCGGCCTTGCGGCAGGGCGCCTTGGCGACAAGATCAGTCTTGGCTTCATGGCAGAAACCGAGCGCCAGGTCGAGCATCACCTGGACAGCCACCTCGATGCGCTGCCGCCCGCCGATGCCGAGTCGCGCGCGATCGTCGAGCAGATGCGGACCGACGAGATCGCTCATGCGAAATCGGCCACCGACCTGGGCGGTGTTGAATTGCCGCTGCCGGTGCGCTCGCTGATGCGTGTCGCATCGAAAATCATGACCCGCACCGCGTATTACGTTTGAGATGTCGTCGCGGACCGATACACTTAATCGGTCCGCGCAAGTCCTGGTCTTTCAAGTCTTTCACCCGCCCGAATTAATCCCCGCCAAGTCCCCGCACCATCGTGGTTTTCTCCGCGCATTTCACGTATCACCTTCACAACCTTCGTTAGCTCATTCATTCATAACGGTTTTTGGTTTTTCGTCTGACTTGAACAAGCGCCGCTAAGTCCTTGTTCTAGCGGATAAATTTCGTTAAAAATCGCGCCGCCCACCTTGACCCTCGTGGGTCGTTCCTCTAAAGTGGGAGACAGTGTGAGAAAGTGTATTTTTGTGTGATTTCAGATACGCATTCGGGTAAATTTCCTGAGATTTAGACGGGCGGCGATCGGCGCCGCATGAGGGGGAGCAAATTGTTCCAGGGGGCGTCGGCGCTGACACTCGATGCGAAAGGGCGGATGTCGATTCCGTCGCGCTATCGGGATGCGCTGCAACAACAGGCAGAAGGCCGGGTGACGATCACCAAGCACCCGGACGGCTGCCTGTTGCTATTTCCACGCCCCGAATGGGAAGTGTTCCGCGCGAAAGTCGCGGCGCTGCCGATGGACGCGCACTGGTGGCGTCGCATTTTTCTCGGCAACGCCTCCGACGTCGATGTCGACAGCGCGGGCCGCGTGCTCGTCTCGCCTGAATTACGTCTTGCGGCAGGAATGGAAAGGGAAGTCATGCTGCTTGGCATGGGTAGTCATTTTGAGTTGTGGGATGCGCAGACCTACGCCGCCAAGGAACAGGCGGCGATGGCGCAGGGCATGCCCGACGCCTTGAAGAATTTCACGTTCTGATCGCGGTTTAAAACGTTATGGCATCTGCGATGGGACAGGGATTGCAGCATCGCACGGTGCTGCTGAACGAAGCGATCGATGCGCTCGTGACGCGCGCGGACGGCGTCTATGTGGACGGCACGTTCGGGCGCGGCGGGCACAGTCGCGCGATTCTCGGCCGGCTTTCCGACGCCGGGCGTTTGATCGCGTTCGACAAGGATCCGCTCGCGATCGCCACTGCGGAGCAAGTGGGCGACGCGCGGTTCTCGATCGTGCATGAGAGTTTTGCTTCACTGCGCGACGCCATGGCGGCGCGCGGGGTAGGGCGTGTGTCGGGTGTGTTGCTGGACCTGGGCGTGTCGTCGCCGCAAATCGACGATCCGGAGCGCGGTTTCAGCTTCCGCGCCAATGGTCCGCTCGACATGCGGATGGACCCGACGCGCGGCGAGTCCGCTGCTGATTGGCTCGCGCGGGCCACGTTGCAGGAACTGACGGAGGTGATTCGAGATTATGGGGAAGAACGGTTTGCTTTTCAGATTGCAAAGGCGCTTGTTGCTCGCCGGGCAGAGTCCGACCGTCTCGGGCCTCTCGACAGCACGGGCGAGCTTGCCCAAATCGTGGCTAACGCCGTCAAAACCCGTGAGAAGGGTAAGGACCCGGCAACCCGCACCTTTCAGGCTATACGGATTCACGTCAATCAAGAGCTTGCGGAGCTGCAAGTCGTTCTAGAAGCAGCAATGTCGTTGCTGGAGCAGGGGGGGCGGCTCGTGGTCATCAGCTTTCATTCGCTGGAAGACCGGATCGTGAAGCGGTTCATGCAGGCGCATGCCACGGCGCCCGCGGTCGACCGCCGTCTGCCGATCCGTGCCGTCGACCTGCCCAGCCCGCCCTTGAAGCTGATCGGGCGCGTGTTTGCGAGCGATGAGGAAGTCGCCGCCAATCCGCGCGCCCGCTCGGCCGTGATGCGCACTGCGGAGCGCGTCACGCCATGAACCGTCTGAATATTTTCCTGCTGATCGTCGTCATGGGGTGCGCGCTGTCGGTCGTCAACGCCACCAATCAGCAGCGTCAGATGTTTTTCCAGTTGCAACGCGCGCAGTCGCAGGAGCGGCAGCTTCAGCAGGACTACGCACAGCTTCAATATCAGCAGAGCGCGCTGTCACGGACGTCGCGCGTCGAACAGATCGCAACCGACTCGCTCAAGATGCAGCCCGTCACGACCGGACGCACGCAATACCTGACACTCGCGCCGGGCGCCGCTAGCGCCGCCGATGCGCCTGTGCCCACCTCCGCGCCGCCTCAGGGTGCGGCAGCCACGAAAGGCCGCCGCGGGGGCACGCGATGAAAAAAGGCAATAACCGCAAGACCGTCGCCTTTACCCCGAACCCCATTCTCTCGGTGCGCCTGCCGATGTGGCGCTCGAAGTTCGTCGTGTTCATGCTGTTCATGGCGTTCGTCGCGCTCGCCGCGCGGGCGTTCTGGATTCAGGGCCCGGGCAACGCGTTCTATCAGAAGCAGGGCGAGAGCCGCTATCAGCGCACGCTCGAACTGCCCGCCACGCGGGGCAAGATCCTCGACCGCAACGGCCTCGTGCTCGCCACGAGCCTGCCCGTGCGCGCGATCTGGGCGATTCCCGAAGACGTGCCCGACGATCTCGGCGCCGACAAGCTCACGCAGCTCGGCGCGCTGCTGAACATGTCCACCAAGGAGCTGCGCAGCAAGCTTTCCGTGGACAAGACCTTCGTCTACGTGAAGCGCCAAGTGCCGCTCGACGTCGCGCAAAAGGTGGCGGCGCTCGACATTCCCGGTATCTATCAGCGTAACGAATACAAGCGCTTTTATCCCGAAGGCCAGGTTACCGCTCACTTGATCGGCTTCACCAATGTGGAAGACGAAGGCCAGGAGGGCGTGGAGCTCTCCGACCAGAAGATTCTCGCGGGCGTGCCCGGGATTCGCCACGTCATCAAGGACCGCGTGGGCCATATCGTCGAGGACGTGGACGAGACGGTCGTGCCGCACAACGGGCAGGACGTCGAACTGTCGATCGACAGCAAGATCCAGTACATCGCCTATTCGAACCTGAAGGCGGCGGTGGAGAAGTTCAAGGCCAAGGCCGGCGCCGCGATGGTGGTGGACGTGCGCAGCGGTGAAGTGCTCGCACTCGTGAACTATCCCACCTATAACCCGAACGACCGCTCGCACCTGACCGGCGAGCAATTGCGCAACCGCATCCTGACCGACGTGTTCGAGCCGGGCTCGATCATGAAGCCGTTCACGGTCTCGCTGGCGCTCGATTTGCATCGCGTCTCGCCGTCTACACTGGTGGATACGGGCGGGGGCCACTTTACGCTCGACGGCGCGACCATCACCGACGATGCCGCGTTCGGCGTGCTCACCGTGGGCGGCGTGATCCAGAAGTCGAGCAACATCGGCGCGACCAAGATCGCGATGACGCTCAAGCCCGAAGAAATGTGGAACATGTACACCAGCATCGGTCTCGGACAAGCGCCGAAGGTCGGGTTCCCCGGCGCGGCGGCGGGCCGTCTGCGTCCGTGGAAAAGCTGGCGCCGCATCGAGCAGGCGACCATGTCGTACGGCTATGGCCTCTCGGTCTCGCTGTTCCAGCTCGCGCGCGCCTACACGGCCATCGCGCACGACGGCCAGATCCTGCCGGTAACGATCTTCCGCCACCCCGGCGACGATCAGCCCGTGGTCGGCACGCAGGTCTTCTCGCCCACCACGGCGCGCGAAGTGCGCACGATGCTGGAGAGCGTGGTGTCGAAGGACGGCACGTCGCCCGACGCGGCGGTGCCTGGCTACCGCGTGGGCGGCAAGTCGGGTACGGCATACAAGCATGGCCCGCACGGTTATGACCACTCGAAGTACCGCGCGTCGTTTGTCGGCATGGCGCCGATGCCGAATCCGCGCATCGTGGTGGCGGTGACAGTCGACGAGCCGACGGCCGGCAGCCACTTCGGCGGCGCGGTGTCGGGCCCGGTGTTCTCGGGCATCGTCGGCGACACGCTGCGCTCGCTCAATGTGCCGCCCGACATGCCGGTCAAGCAGCTCGTGGTCTCCGACGACAGTGCTTCGGCGGTCGCTGTCGCCAATGCACCGTCCGCGCCCGCCGCCGCCGTGAAGCGCGCCGGGAATGGACCCGCGAGCAAGAGCCCGGTTGGCGCGCGTCATATGACCGTCGCCGACAACGCGAAGAATCGTCCCGGAGTCGTCCGATGAGCGCCACGCGCAATCAGCATCCCGCGCACCGGCAGATCGCGGACGCGCTTGCGTGGCTGCGCGCGCGCGTGGCGCCCGAAGCCGATCTGCACGCCGACACGCGCTCGCTCAAGGCTGGCGACGTGTTTCTCGCCTACGCCGTGGAAGGCGCCGATAACCGTGCGCATATCGAAAATGCTCTCGGGCGCGGCGCGGCGGCCATCGTCTATCAGCCGGAGGGCTACACGGGCCAGCTCGACGCGGCGCAAGCGCAAAACGCGCTCGCCGTGCCGCAGCTCGACGTGCTTGCGGGTGAGATCGCGAGCGGCTGGTATGGCAACCCGAGCGACGCCATGCTCGTGGTTGGCGTGACCGGCACGAACGGCAAGACCTCGTGCAGCCAGTGGGTTGCCTCGGCGCTTACGGCGATCGGCCAGAAGTGTGCAACCGTCGGCACGCTCGGCAGCGGCTTTCCGGGGCAGCTCGTGCATACCGGCTTCACGACGCCGGACGCGTCGCAGCTCCAGCGCTCGCTCGCTCAGTTGCGTCATGAAGGCGCGCAGGCCGTGGCAATGGAAGTCTCGTCGCACGCGCTGCACCAGGGCCGCGTGAACGGCACCTCGTTCAACATCGCGGTGTTCACGAACCTCACGCAGGACCATCTCGACTATCACCGCACCTTCGAGGCCTACGAGGCCGCGAAGGCGCGCCTGTTCGCGTGGCCGGGCCTGCACGCGGCAGTGATCAACGCCGACGACGCGGCAGGCCGGCGCCTGCTGGCCGCCACGCGCGGCAAGCTGCGCGCGATTGCGTACGGTGTGGCGACGCCCGCCGCCGAACTGCCCGCGGCCGATGCCTGGCTGCGCGCCGCCGACGTGCGCGCGACGGCCACCGGCACGGCGTTCCGGCTGGAAACGTCGGACTGGGGCGAGGCGAACGTCGAGGTGCAGACACTTGGCCTCTTCAACGTGAGCAACCTGCTGGGCGTGCTCGGCGCGCTGCTGGCGGCGAACGTGCCTCTCGTCGCGGCGCTCAGCGAACTCGCGAAGCTGCAGCCGGTGAACGGCCGCATGGAGCGTCTCGGCGGCCGCATCGATCAGGACGAGCCGCTCGTCGTGATCGATTACGCGCACACACCCGATGCGCTCGAAAAGACGCTCGACGCGCTGCGCCCGATCGCGGCCGCGCGCGGCGGCCAGCTCGTGTGCATGTTCGGCTGCGGCGGCGACCGCGACGCCACCAAGCGTCCGCTGATGGGCGCGATTGCCGAGCGCCTGGCCGACCAGCTGGTCATCACGAGCGACAACCCGCGCAGCGAAGCGCCCGCCGCGATCATCGACCAGATCGCCTGCGGCATGCGCGAGCCCGGTAAAGCGCGCCGCATCGAGGACCGCGCGAGCGCGATCTTGCAGGCGGTGCGCGGCGCGGCAAAAGAAGACGTCGTCGTGCTGGCCGGCAAGGGGCACGAGGCAACCCAGGAAATCATGGGCAAGAAGCGCGCGTTCTCGGATCAGGATCACGCGCGGCTTGCTCTCGCAGCTCGTCCGACCACGGATCGGCATGGGCGCGGAGGCGGTGAATGACAATGCTTTCCCTGCGCGAAGCAGCGGCGCTGATTCCAGGCGCGAGCGTTCTCGGCGACGAGAGCGCAACGTTCGAGCGCATCGCAACCGACAGCCGCACGGCGGGCCCCGGCGACCTCTTCGTCGCGCTCAAGGGCGACCGTTTCGACGCGCACGACTTCCTCTCCGAAGTGGCGGGGCGCCACGTGAGCGCGGCGCTCGTGTCGCGCAGCCCCGGCGACTGGCGCATGCCGGCGCTGCGCGTGGACGACACGCGCACGGCGCTCGGCGCGCTCGCGCTCGGCTGGCGCCGCCGTTTCACGATGCCGCTCGTCGCGGTCACGGGCAGCAACGGCAAGACCACGGTCAAGGAGATGATTGCGTCGATTTTCGCGGCGGCCGTGGGCGAAGACGCGCGGCTCGCGACCACGGGCAATCTGAACAACGACATCGGCGTGCCGCTCACGCTATTGCGCCTTTCTGCTGCGCACAAGCTGGCGGTGGTCGAGCTCGGCATGAATCATCCGGGCGAAACGGAACTGCTCGCGAAATTCGCGGAGCCCACCGTCGCGGTGGTGAACAACGCGCAGCGCGAGCACCAGGAATTCATGGCGACGGTGGAAGCCGTCGCGCTCGAACACGCGAGCGTGATTCACGCGCTCAAGCCCGAAGGCACGGCGGTGTTTCCCGCGGACGATGCCTACGCAAGCATCTGGCGCGTGGCGGCCACGGGCTCGAAGGTGCTCGATTTCGCGCTGCATACAGAAGAGCGCGCGGTTGAAGCGGCGGTGACGGGCAAGCAGGTGACTGGCGCGGACAAAAGTGCGAGCAAGCGCGCAGGCACAAACCGCCTGGCGATTGCCACGCCCGAAGGTCATCTCGAAGTGGCGCTGCAAGTGCTCGGCGCGCACAACGCGCACAACGCGCTGGCGGCCACGGCGGCGGCGCTCGCGGCCGGTGTTTCGCTCGACACGATCCGCCGCGGCCTCGAAGCGTTCGAGCCTGTGAAGGGCCGCTTGCAGATCAAACGCGCGGCGCTAGGGGAACTCGCGGGCGCGCTGGTGATCGATGACACCTACAACGCGAACCCCGACTCCGTGCGCGCGGCCGTGGACGTGCTGGCCTCGCATGCGTCGCCGCGCGTGCTGGTGCTCGGCGACATGGGCGAAGTGGGCGACAACGGCCCCGCGTTCCACCGCGAAGTGGGCGCCTATGCGAAGGAGTGTGGCATCGACGCGCTCTATACGCTTGGCGACGCGGCGCGCGACATCTCGGCGGCATTCGGCGCGAACGCGCTGCACGCAGCCGGTGTGCCCGAGCTGGTTCGCGCGCTCGCCGGCGCCGGTTACGGCGCTGGTGCAACGATCCTCGT
This sequence comes from Paraburkholderia sp., assembly GCA_031286755.1. GTDB lineage: Bacteria > Pseudomonadota > Gammaproteobacteria > Burkholderiales > Burkholderiaceae > Paraburkholderia. The sequence continues at coordinate 16,132 of JAITTX010000314.1, read as the reverse complement.
GAAAGGCTCGCGCTTCATGCAGATGGAGCGCGTGGTGGCCGCCCTCACGAATCCGCAACCCTGCGCACCGGACGCGGTGTCCGGCGCGCACTGAAATACGAAGGAATACAAGGCATGCTACTGGCGCTGGCGCAATGGCTGCAGAATGACGCAAGCTTCTTGCGCGTGTTCAGTTATCTGACGTTCCGCGCGGTGATGGCCACCATCACCGCGATGGCGATCGGGCTTTTTCTCGGCCCGTGGGTGATCCGCAAGCTCACCGAAATGAAGGTCGGCCAGGCCGTGCGCACGGACGGCCCGCAGACGCACCTCGTGAAGTCGGGCACGCCCACCATGGGCGGCGTGCTCATCCTGCTCAGCATCGCCGTTTCCACGCTGCTGTGGGGCGATCTCACGAACCGCTTCATCTGGATCGTGATGCTCGTGACCTTCGGCTTCGGCGCGATCGGCTGGGTCGACGACTATCGCAAGGTCGTCCACAAGGACCCGCGCGGCATGTCCTCGCGCGAGAAGTACTTCTGGCAATCGGTGATCGGCCTGTTCGCCGCGGTGTATCTCGCCTTCAGCGTGTCCGAGGCGAGCAACGTGCGCGTGTTCGATCTCTTCATGGCCTGGGTGCGTAGTGGCCTCTCGATGGGCCTGCCCGCGCGCGCGGACCTGTTGCTGCCGTTCCTCAAGTCGATCAGCTATCCGCTCGGCGTGTGGGGCTTCATCGCGCTCACGTATTTCGTGATCGTCGGCGCGAGCAACGCCGTGAACCTCACCGATGGCCTGGACGGTCTCGTGATCATGCCGGTCGTGCTCGTGGGCGCGTCGCTCGGCGTTTTCGCCTACGTGATGGGCAGCTCGGTCTACTCGAAATATCTGCTGTTCCCGCACATTCCCGGCGCGGGCGAACTGCTGATTTTCTGCTCGGCGATGGGCGGGGCGGGGCTGGCGTTCCTCTGGTTCAACACGTATCCGGCGCAGGTGTTCATGGGCGACGTGGGCGCGCTCGCGCTCGGCGGCGCGCTCGGCACCATCGCGGTGATCGTGCGCCAGGAAATCGTGCTCTTCATCATGGGCGGCATTTTCGTGGCGGAAACGCTCTCCGTGATGCTGCAGGTCACCTGGTTCAAGTACACGAAAAAGCGGTACGGCGAAGGGCGCCGCATCTTCAAGATGGCGCCGCTGCATCACCATTTCGAGCTGTCCGGCTGGAAAGAGACACAGGTGGTCGTGCGCTTCTGGGTCATCACGCTGATGCTGTGCCTGATCGGCTTGTCGACTTTGAAGCTGCGTTGATCGGCACCGCGGGTCCAACTACAGGCTCAACTACAGGTTCAACAAGGTAAGAAAGGGAAGCAAGCGATGTTTGGCGAGAAGTTTCGGGATCGGCAAAAGCCGATGGTGCTCGTGCTGGGACTCGGTGAGTCGGGTCTGGCGATGGCGCGCTGGTGCGCGCGCCATGGCGCTCGCCTGCGCGTCGCCGACACGCGCGAGGCGCCGCCCGGGTTGGCCAGACTCGTGCCCGAACTCGCGGCGCGCGGCATCGACGCGGACTTCGTTGGCGGAGCGTTCTCCACGGCCCTGCTCGAAGGCGTGGAGCTCGTCGCCATCAGCCCGGGCCTCTCGCCGTTAGCCGTTGACCTCGTGCCGCTGATCGCCGCCGCGCGCGAGCGCGGCATCGAAGTCTGGGGCGAGCTCGAACTCTTCGCGCAGGCGCTGCGCCATCTCGGCGAGAGCGGCTACGCGCCGAAGGTGCTCGCGATCACCGGCACGAACGGCAAGACCACCACCACGAGCCTGACCGGCATGCTCTGCGAGCGCACGGGCAAGACCGTGGCCGTGGCGGGCAACATCAGCCCGGCGATGCTCGACAAGCTCGCCGAAGCCATCGACAACACCGCGCTGCCCGACGTCTGGGTGCTCGAGCTCTCGAGCTTCCAGCTGGAGACGGTGCACAGTTTCGAGCCTGACGCGGCAGCGGTTCTCAACATCACGCAGGACCATCTCGACTGGCACGGCGGCATCGACGCCTACGCGGCCGCGAAGGGCCGCATCTTCGGCGCGCAGACCACGCGCGTGCTCAACCGCGACGACGCGCGCGTGATGTCGCTCGCGAGCGTGCAACAGAGCGGCGACGCGAAGGTCGTGACCTTCGGCGTGAACGAGCCGCAGCGCGAAGGCGACTATGGCGTTTCGCGCGACAACGGCATGCTCTGGCTCGTTCAGGCGCACGACCGTGACGCCACGGATGAGCCAGTCTCGCCGCGCCGCCGCAAGCAGCTCGACGCCGCGCCCGTGAATCTCACGATGAAGCGCCTGATGCCCGCGGACGCGCTGCGCATCCGCGGCCTGCACAACGCGGCGAACGCGCTCGCGGCCTTCGCGCTCGCGCGCGCGATCGATCTGGCGCCGGCGGCGCTGCTGCATGGCCTGCGCGAGTATCGCGGCGAGCCGCACCGCGTGGAGTTGATCGCGTCGATCGACGGCATCGACTATGTGGACGACAGCAAGGGCACGAACGTCGGCGCGACGGTGGCGGCGCTCGATGGCCTTGCGCAGCGCGCGGTGCTGATCGCCGGCGGCGACGGCAAAGGCCAGGACTTCGAGCCGCTGGCCGCGCCAGTGGAACGCTGGTGCCGCGCGGTGATGCTGATCGGCCGCGACGCGCCGCAGATTCGCGTGGCGCTCGAAAGCACGGGCATCGCGCTCACCGACCACGCCACGCTGGAAGACGCCACGCGCGCGGCCACGGCGCTCGCCGAGCCGGGCGACGTCGTGCTGCTTTCGCCGGCGTGCGCGAGCCTCGACATGTTCAAGGATTACGCCCATCGCGCGGCCGTATTTCGCGACACGGTGGAAGAGATCGCCGCAGAACGGGGGACGATGATATGAGTTGGTCCGAACGGTTCGGCGCGCGCCTGTCGCGCGACGCAAGCGGCGGCGCTTCGGGGGGCACCTCCGGCGGCGCGGCGGGCAATGGTGCGCGCGCGGGCGGCATTTCGAGCGCGGTCAGCGGTGTGCGTCCCGCGCGCTCGCGCATGCTCGACTACGATCACTCGCTGCTGTGGGCCGTGATTGCCCTGCTCGGCCTGGGCGTGGTGATGGTCTACTCGGCCTCGATCGCGATGCCCGATTCGCCGAAGTACGCCCAGTACCGCGACTATGCGTTTCTCGTGCGCCATCTCATCTCGCTCACGGTCGCGGCGGTTGCGGCGCTCGTGGCGTTCCGCATTCCCATCTCCACGTGGGAACGCTACGCGCCGAAGTTCTTCCTCATCGCGCTGGCGATGCTCGTGATCGTGCTGATTCCGCACATCGGCAAGGGCGTGAACGGCGCGCGGCGCTGGATTCCGCTCGGCATCACGAACATGCAGCCCTCGGAAATCATGAAGCTCGCGGTGACCATCTACGCCGCGAACTACACGGTGCGCAAGCAGGAATACATGCACAGCTTCGCCAAGGGCTTCCTGCCGATGGCATTGGCCGTGGGTGTGGTGGGCGCGCTGCTGCTGCTCGAGCCCGACATGGGCGCGTTCATGGTGATTGCCGCGATCGCGATGGGCGTGCTGTTCCTCGGCGGTGTGAACGGCAAGCTGTTCGGCGGCCTCGTGGCCACGGCGATCGGCACCTTCACGCTGCTCGTGTGGGCATCGCCGTGGCGCCGCGAGCGGATCTTCGCGTACCTCGATCCATGGGACGAGCGGTACGCGCAGGGCAAGGCCTATCAGCTCACGCACTCGCTGATCGCATTCGGGCGAGGCGAGTGGTTCGGCGTGGGGCTCGGCGGCAGTGTCGAGAAGCTCAACTATCTGCCTGAAGCGCATACCGACTTCATTCTTGCCGTGATCGGCGAGGAGCTGGGTTTCGTGGGCGTGCTGATCGTGATCCTGCTGTTCTACTGGATCGTGCGCCGTTCGTTCGAGATCGGCCGCCAGGCGCTCGCGCTCGACCGCACGTTCGCGGGGCTCATCGCGAAGGGCCTCGGCGTGTGGTTCGGCACGCAGGCGTTCATCAACATGGGCGTGAACCTGGGCCTGCTGCCGACCAAGGGCCTCACATTGCCGTTCGTGAGCTATGGCGGTTCCGGCATTTTGCTCAACTGCATTGCGATCGCCGTGCTGCTTCGCGTGGACTATGAAAATCGTGTGCTGATGCGTGGGGGGAAGGTATGACCCCCATGCAACAGCGCACGATTTCGGCGAAGGCACGTAGCGCCGCGGCCAAAACGGCTTTTTCGTCGTTCATGCTGATGCGCGGAGGGAAGGTATGACCGTTGCAACGCGCACGCTCATGGTGATGGCCGGTGGCACCGGGGGACACGTGTTCCCGGGGCTCGCCGTCGCGCATCGCATGGAGCAGTGGGGCTGGCGCGTGGTGTGGCTCGGCAATCCCGCGGGCATGGAAGCGACGCTCGTGCCCAAGCACGGCATTCCGATGGAGTACGTGCGCTTTGGCGGCGTGCGCGGCAAGGGCATCAAGACCAAGTTGATGCTGCCGTTAAACATGCTGCGCGCGTGCACGCAGAGCCTCGCGGCGCGGCGCCGCGTGAAGCCCGACGTCGTGCTCGGCATGGGCGGCTAGATCACGTTCCCGTCGGGCGTGATGAGCGCGCTTTCCGGCCGCCCGCTCGTGCTGCATGAACAGAATTCCATCGCGGGCCTCGCGAACAAGGTGCTCGCGAAGCTCGCGAAGCGCGTGCTCGTGGCGTTTCCTGGCGCGTTGCCGAACGCCGAGTGGACCGGCAACCCGATCCGCGAGGAGCTCGAACACGTGGTGCAGCCGCAGGCGCGCTACGCGCAGCGTGGCGGCCCGCTGCGCGTGCTGGTGGTGGGCGGCAGCCTTGGCGCTGCCGCGCTCAACGAAGTCGTGCCGCGCGCGCTCGCGCAACTCGCGCCGGCCGAGCGTCCGCACGTGGTGCATCAGGCGGGCGCGAAGCATATCGACGCATTGCGCCGGAACTATATCGATGCCGGAATCGAACCCGGTGACACGGTGCAGCTCGTGCCGTTCATCGACGACATGGCAAGCGCTTACGAAAACGCGGATCTCGTGATCTGCCGCTCGGGCGCGATGACGGTGGCCGAGATCGCGGCCGTGGGCGTGGCGGCGCTGTTCGTGCCGTTCCCCTACGCGGTCGATGACCACCAGACCACCAACGCGGCGTTCCTCGCGCAAGAGGGCGCGGCGCGCGTGGTGCAGCAACGCGAGCTTTCGGCAGAGGCGCTCGCGGACTGGCTCAAGCAGCAAACCCGAGCATCGCTCACAGACATGGCAGAGCGCGCCCGCGCGCTCGCGAAACCCGACGCCGCCGATCAGGTCGCGCGCATCTGCGCAGCCGTGGCGGGCGCCAGTCCGGGAGGAAAGTAATGAAACACATCGTCAAACATATTCATTTCGTCGGTATCGGCGGCGCGGGCATGAGCGGGATCGCCGAAGTGCTCGTCAATCTCGGCTATCACGTGAGCGGCTCGGATCTCGCGAAGAACTCGGTCACCGACCGCCTCGCCGCACTCGGCGCGCGCATCTCGATCGGCCATAACGAAGAGAACATCGAAGGGGCGAACGCGGTGGTCGTCTCCACGGCGGTGCGCAGCGACAATCCCGAAGTGCTGGCGGCGCGCCATCGCCGCATTCCGATCGTGCCGCGCGCCGTGATGCTCGCGGAGCTGATGCGCCTGAAGCAGGGCATCGCGATCGCGGGCACGCACGGCAAGACCACCACCACCTCGCTGGTCGCGAGCGTGCTGGCGGCGGGCGGGCTCGACCCGACCTTCGTGATCGGCGGGCGCCTCATTAGCGCCGGCGCGAACGCGCGCCTCGGCACGGGCGACTTCATCGTGGCGGAAGCCGACGAGTCGGACGCCTCGTTCCTGAACCTCTTCCCGGTGATCGAAGTCATCACGAACATCGACGCCGATCACATGGACACCTACGGGCACGATTTCGCGCGCCTGAAGCAGGCGTTCATCGAATTCACGCATCGTCTGCCGTTCTATGGCATCGCGGTGCTCTGCGTCGACGACCCGAACGTGAAGGAAATCCTGCCGTTCGTCTCGAAGCCGATCATCCGCTACGGTTTCGCGCCCGACGCGCAAGTGCGCGCGGTCAACGTGATGGCGCGCGACGGCAAGATGTACTTCACGGCGATGCGCGAAGACGCACCGTCGCTCGACGTCGTGTTGAACCTTCCGGGCACGCACAATGTCCAGAACGCATTGGCCGCGATCGCGATCGCGACCGAGCTCGAAGTGAAGGACGCGGACATTCAGCGCGCGCTCGCGGAATTCAACGGCGTGGGCCGGCGTTTTCAGCGTTACGGAGAGATTCCCGTCAACGGCGGCGGCACCTATACGTTGATCGACGATTATGGCCACCATCCGGTGGAGATGGCCGCGACCATCGCTGCGGCGCGCGGCGCGTTCCCCGAGCGCCGTCTCGTGCTGGCGTTCCAGCCGCACCGCTACACGCGCACGCGCGACTGCTTCGAGGATTTCGTGCGCGTGCTCTCGACCGTCGATGCGCTCGTGCTGACCGACGTGTACGCAGCCGGTGAAGCGCCGATCGTGGCCGCCGACGGCCGCGCGCTCGCACGCGCGATTCGCGTGGCGGGCAAGGTCGAGCCGGTGTTCGTGGAAACCGTGGATGAAGTGCCGGACGCGCTGGCCGCGGTGGTCCGCGACGGCGACGTGGTGATTACGATGGGCGCGGGTTCGATCGGCGGCGTGCCGGGCCGGATCGCGCAACAGGAACAGAAGGCGTGAGTGACATGAGCAGCATCGATTCCCAATTCGATCCGAAGCAGTTCGGCAAGGTGGCCGTGTTGCTGGGCGGCGTGTCCGCCGAGCGCGAGGTGTCGCTCAAATCCGGCTCGCTGGTGCTTCAGGCGCTCAAGAGCGCCGGCATCGACGCGCATCCGTTCGATCCCGCCGAGCGGCCGCTTTCGGCGCTCAAGGACGAAGGCTTCGTGCGCGCGTTCAACGCGCTGCATGGCGGTTACGGCGAGAACGGCCAGATCCAGGGCGCGCTCGACTTCTACGGCATCCGCTATACGGGCACCGGCGTGCTCGGCTCCGCGCTCGGGCTCGACAAGTTCCGCAGCAAGCTCGTGTGGCAGCAATTGGGCATTCCCACGCCGCCGTTCGTCGCGGTGCTGCGCGGCGACGACTACGCGGCTCAAGCGCCCGCGATCGTCGCGAAGCTCGGCTTGCCGCTTTTCGTGAAGCCGGCGAGCGAAGGCTCGAGCGTCGCGGTCATCAAGGTGAAGCAGGCCGGGGAACTCGTGAGCGCGCTCGAAGAAGCCGCGCAGCACGACAAGATCGTGCTGGTGGAGAAGAGCATCGAAGGCGGTGGCGAATACACCGCGTGCGTCGCCGGCGACCTAGACCTGCCGATCATCAAGATCGTGCCGGCGGGCGAGTTCTACGACTACGACGCGAAGTACCTCCTCGACACCACGCAGTATCTGATTCCGTGCGGCGTGGCGCCGGAGAAGGAAGCGGAACTGAAGAAGCTCGCGCGCCGCGCGTTCGACGTGCTCGGCTGCACCGACTGGGGCCGCGCCGATTTCATGATGGACGGCGAGGGCAATCCGTATTTCCTGGAAGTGAACACGGCGCCGGGCATGACCGACCACTCGCTGCCGCCGAAGGCGGCGCGCGCGGTGGGCATCGAGTATCGCGATCTCGTGGTGCGGGTGCTTGCGCTCACGCTGAAGGATTGAACCGCTAAACCCTTATTGACCGACGAATTGCAGTCTTCGCATTGAATCGACAGCCTCGACATGTGGAATAACGTACGCCAGCTCAATCTCGCCGCCAACGCGTTGCACGCGCTGCTCGTGCTCGCGCTCCTGGCGGCCGGCGGCTACTGGCTCGTGCAGCGCCCGAATTTCGCGCTGCGCGAGATCCGCATCGAGGGCGACACCGAGCACATCAACGAGCCGACCGTGCGCGCGAGCGTAGTCGGGCGCCTGAAGGGCAACTTCTTCACCGTGAATCTGGATACGGCACGCGCCGCGTTCGAGCAGATGCCGTGGGTGCGCCATGCGAGCGTGCGCCGTGTCTGGCCGAATGCGCTCGCAGTGAGCCTCGAGGAGTACAAGCCGCTCGGCACGTGGGGCAGCGACCAGCTCGTGAGCACCGATGGCGAGCTCTTCACCGCGAACCAGGGCGAGCTCGACGAGGAACTGCCCGCATTCGACGGCCCGGACGGCACCGCGCCCGAAGTGGTCGCGCGCTATCGCGACTTCCAGAAGTGGTTCGCGCCGCTCGGCATCGAGCCCGAAGAGGTGACGCTCTCGCCACGCTACGCGTGGACGGTGAAGCTCTCGAACGGCATGCAGGTGGAACTCGGGCGCGAGCGCAATGCCACCACGCTCGCCGAGCGCACGCACCGGCTCGTCGTGGCATGGACGCCGCTCACGCAACGTTGGGGGAAAGAGATCGAATATGCGGACTTGCGCTATCCGAACGGTTTCGCCATTCGGGCGGCGGGCATGCGCTTCATCAGCGACACGCCGCCCTCAGGCAAGAAGTAACAGCACATCACACGCAACGAGCACGATATGAGTAAAGACTATAAGGATCTGCTGGTCAGCCTCGACATCGGGACGTCGAAGGTGGTGGCCGTCGTCGCCGAAATGAAGGGCGATGGCCATTACGAAGTGATCGGCCTTGGCCAGAGCGAATCGAAGGGTCTCAAGAAGGGTGTGGTGGTGAACATCGAGGCCACGGTGCAGTCTATCCAGCGAGCGCTCGAAGAAGCGGAACTCATGGCCGACTGCAAGATCACTAATGTGTTCACCGGCATCGCAGGCAGCCATATCCGCAGCTTCAATTCGAGCGGGATGGTCGCCATCAAGGAGAAGGAAGTCACGCAAACCGATGTCGCGCGCGTGATCGAAACGGCGAAGGCGATCAACATCCCGACCGACCAGCAGGTGCTGCATATCCTCACGCAGGAATTCATCATCGACGGTCAGGAAGATGTGCGCGAGCCGATCGGCATGAGCGGCATCCGCCTCGAAGTGAAGGTGCACATCGTCACGGGCGCCGTGAGCGCGGCGCAAAACATCGTGAAGTGCGTGCGCCGCTGCGGTCTCGAAGTGAACGATCTGGTTTTGCAGCCGCTGGCGTCGTCGCTGGCGGTGCTCACCGAAGACGAGAAGGAACTCGGCGTGGTGCTGGTGGACGTGGGCGGCGGCACGACCGATATCGCGATCTTCAGCGAAGGCGCGATCCGCCACACCGCGGTGATTCCGATCGCGGGCGATCAGGTGACGAGCGACATCGCCATGGCGCTGCGCACGCCCACGCCCGACGCGGAAGACATCAAGGTGGGCTACGGCATCGCGAAGCAGGCGCTTGCCGATCCGGACGAAATGATCGAAGTGCCGGGGCTGGGCGAGCGCGGTCCGCGCACGCTGTCGCGCCAGGCGCTGGCGGCCGTGATCGAGCCGCGCGTGGAAGAGTTGTTCTCGCTCGTGCAGCAGGTGGTGCGCGAGTCGGGCTACGAAGAGTTGTTGAGTTCGGGCGTCGTGCTCACGGGCGGCGCCGCGATGATGCCGGGCATGGTGGAGCTCGGCGAAGACATCTTCTTGAAGCCGGTGCGCATTGGTGTGCCGGAGTACGCGGGCGGTCTCGCCGACGTCGTGCGCAATCCGCGCTATTCGACGGCGATGGGGCTGCTGGTCGAGGGCCGCGCGCAGCGTATGCGCGGTCGCAAGGTTGCGGTGCAGTCGGGGTCGATGGGCCAGGTCTTTTCACGCATGAAAGACTGGTTCCTCGGCAACTTCTGAGGCAGTGGCTAATGCGGTAAATAACGCGGTAGATAAAGCAGTTCGCATGTGCGAAGGGTAAGAGCAGAGACCGAATTAGCGCTGGTGCCGGCGGCTGGCGCGCAGGAGTGGGTTGCCCGACTCACTGCTGAATAACGGCCGAGGTGCGGATATCTTTTTCTTGACGGAGGCAACATGGAATTCCAGATGCTGGAAACGGAAACCAACGGCACCATCATCAAGGTGGTGGGCGTCGGTGGCGCTGGCGGCAATGCCGTGCAGCACATGATCAACCGCGGCGTGCAAGGCGTCGACTTCATTGTGATGAACACGGACGCACAGGCGCTTTCGCGTTCGCGCGCGTCCGCCGTGATCCAGCTCGGTAACTCGGGTCTGGGCGCGGGTGCCAAGCCCGAAATGGGCCGCGCGGCGGCAGAAGAGGCACGCGAGCGCATCGCCGACTCGCTGCGTGGCGCGCACATGGTGTTCATCACGGCCGGCATGGGCGGCGGCACGGGTACGGGCGCCGCACCGGTGGTCGCGCAGATCGCCAAGGAAATGGGCATTCTCACGGTGGGCGTCGTGAGCAAGCCGTTCGAGTTCGAAGGCGGCAAGCGCATGCGCGTGGCGGAAGCCGGCTCGCAGCAACTGGAGGATCACGTCGACTCGCTGATCGTCGTTCTGAACGACAAGCTGTTCGACGTGATGGGCGATGACGCCGAGATGGACAAGTGCTTCCAGTGCGCGGACGACGTTCTGAACAACGCAGTCGCAGGCATCGCCGAAATCATCAACGTGGATGGCCTCGTGAACGTCGACTTCGAAGACGTGAAGACGGTCATGGGCGAGCAGGGCAAGGCGATGATGGGCACGGCCACGGTGGCCGGCGTCGATCGCGCGCGTCTCGCGGCGGAACAGGCCGTGGCGAGCCCGCTGCTCGAAGGCGTGGATCTCTCGGGCGCGCGTGGCGTGCTGGTCAACATCACGTCGAGCCGTTCGCTGCGTCTGTCGGAAACGCGCGAAGTGATGAACACCATCAAGAGCTACGCGGCCGACGACGCCACGGTGATCTTCGGTGCGGTGTACGACGACGCGATGGGCGACGCATTGCGCGTCACGGTGGTGGCCACGGGTCTCGGCCGCGCGGCGAACAAGCAGCAGGCAGCGCCGATGACGTTGCTGCGCACCGGCACGGACAATCATCCGGTTGCCGCCGCTCAGCACAGCTACACGCCGCAGCAAGGCAACACCGCCGACTACGGCGCGCTCGACACGCCGGCAGTCTGGCGCACGTCGCGCGACACCGCGGCTTCGCACGTGCAGGCGCTGCAGGAAAAGGGCGTCGACACGTACGACATCCCGGCGTTCCTGCGCAAGCAGGCCGACTGAGGCGCACTGCGAGCGAAATCCTGCTGCGGCGCGGCGCAAGCGGTATCGGTGCGCCCGCCCGCAGACGGAATGGCCGGCATGGTGTTGCAATGAAGACGAAGAAGCGCCTCGACGCCGCATCCGCGAGGATGCGTGGCAGGGCGGCCTGTCCGCTGCGTTTTGACGCGCGGCAAATAGTGCAGGCAGCCCGGGTCGGTAGCACAATGGCGAAATCTTCGGCGCGTGGTTGTCAACCGGGCGCCAACTGAGTTGCGAGCGTGCCGGAGCCGCATCGATGCGAAGGACGAGTCATGATCAAAGTGGGTGATACGCTGCCCGACGCAACGCTCTTCGAGTTCATCGAAGACGAGCGTGCGGGTTGCACGCTGGGGCCGAACAGCTTCGGCGTGCGCGAGCAGACGGCGGGCAAGTGCGTGGTGATCTTCGGATTGCCGGGCGCCTTTACGCCGACCTGTTCGGCAAAGCACGTGCCAGGTTATGTCGGGCAGTACGAAGCGCTGCGCGCAGCGGGCGTCGACGAAATCTGGTGCGTGTCCGTCAACGACGCGTTCGTGATGGGCGCGTGGGGGCGCGATCAGCGGACCTCGGGCAAGGTACGCATGATGGCCGACGGCAGCGCGGCGTTCACTCGTGCGCTCGGTCTGGAGCAGGATTTGTCGGCGCGCGGCATGGGGGTTCGTTCCCAGCGCTACGCCATGGTGATCGACAACGGCGTGGTCAAGACGCTGAACGTCGAAGCACCCGGCAAATTCGAAGTCAGCGATGCCGCGAGCATACTTGCCGCGTTGAGCCCAACATGAGCGCATTTGCCGCGCCTGCGTTGTCCGGGTGCAACGGGCCGGCGGCGTAAATGTGACGGGCTATTACCACGAGCCGTGCGGGCCGCTGGCCGGGAACGCCTCCGTTCCGGTCATCGGCCCGTCGTCCATCCCGTTCGCGTAACAACGGGAAACAGATTGTCACGCCCGTGGCAACGACGGATTCGGCAGACTTGGAGTATAATTCGTGCTATGAATTAAAAAGTCCCGATTGGGATTTTCAATGAGCAGAAAATTATGTTGAAGCAGCGAACCATCAAATCGATCGTGAAGACGGTCGGCATCGGCCTGCACTCGGGCCGCAAAGTCGATCTGACGCTACGCCCGGCGGCGCCGGACACGGGCATCGTGTTTTCGCGCGTGGATTTGCCGACACCGGTGGACATCCCTGCGTCGGCGATGTCGATCGGCGATACGCGCCTGGCTTCTGTGCTGCAAAAGGACGGCGCACGCGTGTCGACGGTTGAGCACCTGATGTCCGCCTGCGCGGGCCTTGGCATCGACAATCTCTATATCGATGTCACGGCGGAAGAAATTCCGATCATGGACGGCAGCGCGTCGTCGTTCGTGTTCCTGATCCAGTCGGCCGGTATCGAAGAGCAGAACGCGCCCAAGAAGTTCATCAAGGTGAAAAAGCCCGTGGAAGTGCGCGACGGCGACAAGTTCGCCCGCCTCGACCCGTATTTCGGCTTCAAGCTGAAGTTCACCATCGACTTCCGTCATCCGGCCGTGGACAAGACGGGCCAGGCGCTCGAAGTCGATTTCGCGAAGACCTCGTACGTGCGTGAAATCGCGCGTGCCCGCACCTTCGGCTTCGCGCATGAAGTCGAGATGATGCGCGAGCTGGGCCTCGCGCGTGGCGGCAGCATGGACAACGCGATCGTGCTGGACGAGTACCGCATTCTCAACAACGACGGCCTGCGCTACGACGACGAGTTCGTGAAGCACAAGATGCTCGATGCGATCGGTGACCTGTATGTGGTGGGTCATCCGCTGCTGGCTTCGTACGATGCGTACAAGTCGGGCCACGGCCTGAATAACCTGCTGCTGCGCGAGTTGCTCGCGCACGAGGACGCGTACGAGATCGTCACGTTCGGCGATGCGCAGAAGGCGCCGCGCGGTTTCGGTTACGAGGCGCAAACGGCGTTCGCCTGATGTTTTCGTGACATTGTCTGGTTCGTGCGCTGGGTGTTTGCTCCGGTCGCACGACAAAAAAGGGTGGCTCGATGCCCCCCTTTTTTATTTCCCCCGCAGAGTTTTACGTTGCTCAGCGCCGCTTCAAATGACGCGCGGCCATCTTCGCGAGCGCTTCCTGCAGCGGCGAAGGCGGCAGGTTTTCACTGAGCGCGGCGAGCGCAGCAGCGCCTGCCGGTGTCATGCGCGCCTGCTTTGGCAATGGCGCGTCCTTCACCGCTTGCGGGCGCACGCGAATGCGCACGCCGTCCAGCGCCCAGCCGCGTGCTTGCAAGTCGGCCACGAGGCGCGGCTCGAGGTGTCGCAGCCGCGCGGCGAGCGCGTTGTGCGCCGCGAACAGGGCGAGTTTGCCGTCCTTGATGAAGCCCGGCTCCACGCTCGCGGCCAGATAGTCGGGCAGCAGTGCGTCGAGATCGCGCTGGATGGCCGCGATCTGCTCGACGCCGGCGCGCAGGGGAGCGAATGCGTCGGTACGGCTCAGGACTTCGGTGAGCGGCTGCGGCGCGCGCGGCGAGGCGAACTTGCGAGATTTGCCCGATCTGGCCGGAACTCCTGAAGCACCCGAAGTGCGCAGAGCAGCGGCTGCTGTGGCATCCGGCCTTGAAAACGGCGAGAAACGGCTCATGTGACAGGAAGATGGGGCGCGCGGGCTGCGCGTGATGGTTGTCATTGTAGCCTGCGTACTTTGCCTTGACGCGCCTTGCCACCGTTCGGCCAGGACCGCCTGGCCGCAAGCCGCAGGGCCCGCAGGACGAATGCGCCGGGCGGCCGCGGCAGGCGGCTGCCGGCCGGCTGCACGAGCAGTTGCTCGAACGGCTCGCGAGGCGCGCCAGCGTGGGCGTTGCGCACGACATCCTTCAAACGGCCGACACCGGCTGTGACCAGGGTGCGTGCTAAAATGTCCGATTCGAATCCACCAATTTGGGCTTAAGCCGCCGAGGTCCTTCCGATCCGGGTGCGTGGCGCGAGAATCGTTTGCAAATCCGGCGTAATCCGGGGCTGAAGAGCCGCAAGCGAGCTGCGCAGGAATCCCGGCCGAAGCCGCGACGCAGACACCGATCCGATGACCACCGGTTTCTTACAGAAAATCTTTGGCAGCCGCAATCAGCGCCTGATCAAGCAATATCAGAAGAAGGTCGCGGCGATCAACGCGCTCGAACCGACGATCGAGCAGTACACCGACGAGCAACTGCGCGCGAAAACGGCTGAGTTCCGCGAGCGCGTGGCCAACGGCACGTCGCTCGACGAGCTGCTGCCCGAAGCGTTCGCCGTCTGCCGCGAGGCCAGCAAGCGCGTGCTGAAGATGCGCCACTTCGACGTGCAGCTGATCGGCGGCATGGTGCTGCACTACGGCAAGATCGCCGAAATGCGCACGGGCGAAGGCAAGACGCTCGTCGCCACACTGCCCGTGTATCTGAATGCGCTGTCGGGCCGCGGCGTGCACGTCGTGACCGTGAATGACTACCTCGCGCAGCGCGACGCCGAATGGATGGCGCGCCTCTACAACTTCCTCGGTCTATCCGTCGGCATCAATCTGTCGCAGATGGACCATGCGATGAAGCAGGAAGCTTACGGGTCGGACATCACCTACGGCACGAACAACGAGTTCGGTTTCGACTATCTGCGCGACAACATGGTCTATGAGACCGAGGCGCGCGTGCAGCGCGCGCTGAACTTCGCCGTGGTCGACGAAGTGGACTCGATCCTGATCGACGAAGCGCGCACGCCGCTCATCATCTCGGGCCAGGCCGAGGACCACACCGAGCTTTACGTGCGCATGAACGCGCTGCCGCCACTGCTCGAGCGCCAGATCGGCGAAGAGAAGGCCGACGGCACGGGCGTCGAAAAGCCGGGCGACTATACGCTCGACGAAAAGGCGCGCCAGGTGTTCCTCACGGAGTCGGGCCACGAGAAGGCAGAGCGCATGCTCGCCGAGTGGGGCCTGATCGGCCCCGGCGAGAGCCTCTATGCCGCGCAGAACATCACGCTGATGCACCACGTGTACGCCGCGCTGCGCGCGCACACGCTGTTCTTCAAGGACCAGCACTACGTGGTGCAGAACGGCGAAGTCACCATCGTCGACGAATTCACGGGCCGCCTGATGGCGGGCCGCCGCTGGTCCGACGGCCTGCATCAGGCCGTGGAAGCGAAGGAGCACGTGAAGATCCAGAGCGAGAACCAGACGCTCGCCTCGATCACGTTCCAGAACTACTTCCGCATGTACGCGAAGCTCTCGGGCATGACCGGTACGGCCGACACCGAAGCGTACGAATTCAACGAGATCTACGGCCTCGAAACGGTCGTGATCCCGACCAACCGCCCCCCGAAGCGGATCGACAAGCAGGACCAGATCTACAAGACGGCGAAGGAGCGTTATGACGCGGTGATTCGTGACATTCGCGAATGCCACGAGCGCGGCCAGCCGGTGCTGGTAGGCACGACGTCGATCGAAAGCTCGGAACTGCTCTCGAACCTGCTGACCAAGGCCGGTCTGCCGCACGAGGTGCTCAACGCGAAGCAGCACGCGCGGGAAGCGGCCATCGTCGCCGAAGCCGGCCGTCCTCAGCGCGTCACCATCGCCACCAACATGGCGGGCCGCGGCACCGACATCGTGCTGGGCGGCAACGCGGAGAAGCAGGCCGCGTTCATCGAAGCCGACGAATCGATTCCCGCCGACGAAAAGGCGCGCCGCATCCAGCAGCTTCACGACGAGTGGCAGACGCTGCACGACCAGGTGAAGGCCGCGGGCGGCCTGCACATCATCGGCACCGAGCGCCACGAATCGCGCCGTATCGACAACCAGCTGCGCGGCCGTGCGGGCCGCCAGGGCGACCCGGGCTCGTCGCGCTTCTATCTGTCGCTCGAAGACCCGCTCTTGCGCATCTTCGCCGGCGACCGCGTGCGCGCGATCATGGACCGCCTCAAGATGCCCGAAGGCGAGGCGATCGAGGCGGGCATCGTCACGCGC
>JAITTX010000282.1 GCA_031286755.1 Paraburkholderia sp. | reverse complement strand
CCCACGCCACGCGGGCGCGCAGCGCGATGCCGATCGCCATCGTAGCGAGGCCAGCCGCGATCACGGCCTGCGGCAGCGCGAGCACGCCAAAGGCGTTGATGAGCGTGATCCAGTCCTCGTACCACGAGCCGCGTGACTGGCGCAGCGCGTTTTCGGCCACGGGGCGCAGGAGCATCAGCCCGTCGACGATGAGCAGCAGTGCGAGATACCCGTGCGGCACGAGCTGGGTGGAAAACGTGCGCAGGCGGCGTACGAAGGCTTTCATGCTGGCTGAGTGTGCTCTGGCTGGCGGGGGTCAGGCGCCGCGCTGGGCCGGCTGGGCCGTTTGCGCGGACGGCGCCGGCTGCGTCTGCACGATATGCAACTCGCGCGTGCGCAGCGGCAGCGCGCATTGCGCGTCGTTGAGCGCCTGGCGCACCTTGCGCGAGAGGCTCCAGCGCATGTCCCAGAACGTGTCGATGGTGGACCAGACGCGGATATTCAGGACTGCGGTGCTGTCGTCGAAGCGGCTCACCATGACCTGCGGCGCCGGCGCTTCCAGCACGTGCGGCTCGGCGGCGGCCAGCGTGCGCAGCACTTCGATGGCGCGGTTGGCGTCGTCGCTCACCGAGACTTCCACTTCGAGGTCGAGTCGGCGTGTGGGATTGCGGCTGTAGTTGCGGATCGAATTGCTCCACAGCCCGCTGTTGGGCACGTATTCGCAGATGCCGTCGGGTTTCGTGAGGCGGGTCGTGAAGAGATTCACTTCTTCCACCGTGCCCGCGACGCTGGCGCCGCTGCCGCCGTCGATGTAGTCGCCCACTTTGAAGGGCCGCAGCAGCAGCAGCATGATGCCCGCGGCGATGTTCTGCAACGTGCCTTGCAGCGCGAGGCCGATGGCGAGACCCGCGGCGCCGAGCACTGCCACGATGCTGGCGGTCTGCACGCCGACTTGCGAGAGGGCGCCGACGATCGCGATGAGGCGCACGCCCCACAGCGACGAATCGCGCACGATGGGGCGCAGGGTGGCGTCGATGCCCTCCTGGCGCGCGAGCCAATTGCCGACGCGCCGCGCGATCCACCAGCCGATCCAGAGGATTGCCGCGGCCGCGCAAAGGCGCAGCGCGAAGCTGGTGAGCGCGTCCCACAGGAAATTCCAGTTGGACGGTTGAATATGGGTGAACAGGGCGTTCATAAGTGCGAAGTCCTCGAAGTCTGCCGGGCCGGCGCGCGGCCGGCCTGCTGGGAGGACGTATTGTAAAGGCGTGCGTGCCGCGCCGCGACGCACGGTGTGCAAGCCGCACCCAGCGTCGTGCGCGGATTCGTGGCTGGATTCGTGCTCAGGTTGGCGCCGTGGTGTGCGTCGAGGCGCCGCCCGGCAGGGTGCTTGCGCCGTCGCCCAGGGCGCGCTGCATGAGCGTGGTGTCGCGCCACGCGTCGTGCTTGAAGCCCACCGCGCGCAGCGTGCCCACGAGTTCGAAGCCAAGACTCGTGTGCAGCGCGAGCGAGCCGCCCTGCGGGTCGGCGATCACGGCGATCATCTGCCGCCACGGGCCGCCCTCGCAGCGCGCGATCAGCGCTTCGAGGAGCGTGCGGCCGAGACCGTGCCCGCGAAACGCTTCGTCGATGTAAATCGAGTCTTCGATGGTGTAGCGGTACGCCGCGCGCGGCCGGTAGGGCGTGGCGTAGCAATAGCCGGCCACCCGGCCGTCGAGCTCGGCGACGAGCCATGGCAAACCCTGCTCGCGCACGGCGGCGTGGCGGCGCAGCAGCTCGTCCCGCGCGGGCGGCGTCTCTTCGAACGAGGCCGCGCCGTGCAGCACGTGATGGGCGTAGATTGCCGCGATGGCGGGAAAGTCGGCGGGCGTGGCGTCGCGCAGGCGCGGCGCGGCGGGAGGCGTGTTCCGGGGTGCGTTCATGGGGTTGGCGCGGGTTCGTGGGCGCCGCGCGGACGATCTGCGCAACAGGCATGGACGGCGCGGCAACGTCGTCCACTATGCCCCGGACGGGCGGCGAAATGAAGCGCGTCAAAAATGGCGCTTACTGGAGGGGCCGCGTCGACCAGGCCTGGACGGGGCTTCGGCAGCGCTTTGAGAATCCATCATCGGCGGCGCTGCGCCAACGTCATCCGCGCTGCGCTTGCGGCGCGCGATTCGCCGCCGAAGCGCCACGCCCGAAGCGGCGCGCCCCGGCCACGCAGCCGATCACCACCACGGTCACGGCGATCATCGCGGGCGGCACCGCCTCGTGCAGCAGCAGCGCGGCGAGCACGAAGCCGAAGAACGGCTGCAGCAACTGCAACTGGCCCACGCCCGCAATGCCGCCGAGCGCGAGGCCGCGATACCAGAACACGAAGCCGATCAGCATGCTGAAGAGCGACACATAGGCGAGCCCCCACCACGAGGCCGCGCTCACCGCCGCGAACGAGGCGGGCAGGAACCACCAGGCGAGCGGCGCCATCACGGGCAGCGAGATCACGAGCGCCCAGCAGATCACCTGCCAGCCGCCGAGGCGCCGCGAGAGCCGCGCGCCTTCCGCATAGCCCACTCCGCAGGCGACGATGGCGGCCAGCATCAGCGCGTCGCCCACGGGGGAGGCGTCCACGCCGTGACGCAGCGCGAACGCGACCACCGCGCCGCTGCCGATAGCCGAGAAGACCCAGAACGCGGGCTGCGGCCGCTCGCCGGCGCGCAGCACGCCGAAGATCGCCGTGGCGAGCGGCAGCAGGCCGACGAAGACGATGGCATGCGCCGAGCTCACATGGCGCAGCGCGAGCGCGGTGAGGAGCGGAAAGCCCACCACCACGCCCAGCGCCACGATCACGAGCGGCCAGACCTCGCGCCGCTCGGGCCGCGGTGCACGCAGGACGAGCAGCAGCAGCGCGCCGAGCGCGCCCGCGAGCGTGGCGCGCGCGCCGGTGAGAAAGAGCGGATCGAGGCCGAGCACGGCCAGCCGCGTGGCGGGCAGCGAGCCGCTGAAGATGAGGACGCCGGCAAGGCCGCAGAGCCAGCCATCGGTGGTGGAATCGAGGGGTTTGCGCATGGGATGGAGTCGGAAAGAGCGTATGCCGGTCGGGGCATGATGCGCGCGTGGCGGCAAACCGGTAAGCTACAGATCAGTACAATTTTGACGAACTGTATTGAACACGGAGCAGTACAGATGGAAGACTCCCGGCAGACAGGGCATCTGGCGCTCACCCGCGTCGAGCAGGTGATGCAGGCGCTGCGCGAGCGCATCGCTTCGCGCGCGCTGGCGGCGGGAGCGCGCGTGCCGTCCATCCGCATGACGAGCGAGCAGCTCGGCGTCTCGAAGTCCACGGTGGTGGAGGCGTACGAGCGGCTCGTGGCCGAAGGCGCGCTGATTGCCCGGCGCGGCTCCGGCTTTTTCGTGGCGGCGCACGCGCTGCCGGGCGCGCCGGGGACATTCGGCGCATACGGCGGATACGGCGCCTTCGCGGCGCGCGGTTTGCCAGACGCGGCGGGCCCGCGCCTCGATCGCGAGATCGATCCGCTGTGGCTCACGCGCCAGTCGCTCGAAACCGATGCGCGCGCGCTGCGGCCTGGCTGCGGCTGGCTGCCCGCGTCGTGGCTGCCGCAGGATGCCGTGCGGCGCGCGCTGCGCGCCATCGCCCGCGACCCGCACGCTCAACTCACCGACTACGCCTCGCCGCCCGGCCTGCCGGCGCTGCGCCAGCAACTGGCGTGGCGGCTCGCGCAGCACGGCGTGGAGGCCGTGCCGGAGCAGATCGTGCTCACCGACGGCGGCAGTCAGGCGCTCGATCTCCTGTGCCGCTTCCTGCTCGAGCCGGGCGACACCGTGGTGGTCGACGACCCGTGCTACTTCAACTTCCAGGCGCTGTTGCGCGTGCATCGCGTGCAGGTCGTGAGCGTGCCGTACACGCCCACGGGCCCCGACCTCGCGGCGTTCGAGCGCGTGCTCGCGGAACATCGGCCGCGCCTTTACGTGACCAATTCGGCGATCCACAACCCCACCGGCGCGACGCTCGCGCCCACCGTTGCGCATCGGCTGCTCAAGCTTGCGGAAGAGCACGACCTGTTGATCGCCGAGGACGACATCTTCGCGGATTTCGAAACCGAGCCCGCGCCGCGCCTCGCGGCCTTCGACGGCCTCGCGCGCGTGGTGGCCATCGGCAGTTTTTCGAAGACGATGACGGCGGCGGCGCGCTGCGGCTATATCGCGGCGCGCGCGGAATGGATCGAGCCGCTCGTCGACCTGAAGCTCTCGGTGTCGTTCGGCAATGGGGAGCTGGCCGCCGATCTGGTGCAGCGGCTGCTGGTGGACGGCACGTACCGGCGCTATCTGGAGGGGTTGCGCGCGAAGCTCGCCGACGCGATGGGCGAGACGCTGCGGCGGCTGGCCTCGGCGGGCGTCACGGCTTGGACGCGCCCGCAGGCCGGCATGCTGATATGGGCGCAATTGCCCGATGGACTCGACGCCGCGCGAGTCGCGCGCGAGGCGCTAGCGCACGGCGTGGTGCTCGCGCCGGGCAACGTCTTCAGCGTGTCGCGCAGCGCGGGCAGTTTCCTGCGCTTCAACGTTTCGCAGTGCAATCGGCCGAAGGTCTACGAAACGCTGCAGCGCGCGATGGAGCGGGCCATGGAGGCGAAGGCCGAGCCCGCTTGAACCTTCTTGAACCCGCTTGAGCGGATTCGGGGCGGCCAGGCAAGGCCGCCCCGCATGTTTATCTGCTCACCGGCCGGCTCAAGGCTCGTGGCGCAGATACCCTTCCTTGCTCGGGTCGCGCATGCGCCACGACACGATCAGCGAGATCGCGCACAGCACCGTCACGTACCAGTAGAACGTCGACTCGCTGCCGACCGACTTGAACCACAGCGCCACATACTCGGCCGAGCCGCCAAAGATCGCATTGGCCACCGCATACGAGAGGCCCACGCCCATCGCGCGCACTTCGGGCGGGAACATCTCCGCCTTGATGAGGCCGCTGATCGAGGTGTAGAAGCTCACGATCGCGAGCGCGACCACGATGAGCCCGAACGCCGCGTACGGGCTCGAAACGTCCTTGAGCGCGTGCATGAGCGGCACTGTGCCGAGCACCGAGAAGCTGCCGAACAGGATCATCGACATGCGGCGGCCGATCTTGTCGGAGAGCGAACCGAACACGGGCTGCAGCAGCATGTACACGAACAGCGCGGCGGTCATCACGTTGCTGGCGGTTTTCGCGTGCATGCCGGCCGTGTTCACGAGGTACTTCTGCATGTAGGTCGTGAACGTGTAGAAGATCAGCGAGCCGCCCGCGGTGAAGCCCACCACCGTGAGGAACGCGCCCTTGTGCTGCCACACGCCGCGAATCGTGCCGGCGTCCTTCTTGTGGCGCGATTCGTTCGTGGAGGTTTCGTCGAGCGACTTGCGCAGATACAGCGAAATCAGCGCGGCAGCCGCACCCACGACGAACGGAATGCGCCAGCCCCAGGCCCTGAGCTCCTCGGTCGAGAGCGTCTGCTGCAGGATCACGAGCACGAGCAGCGCGCAGAGCTGCCCGCCGATCAGCGTCACGTACTGGAACGAGGCGAAGAAGCCGCGCCGGCCCTTGAGCGCGACCTCGCTCATGTAGGTTGCGCTGGTGCCGTACTCGCCGCCCACCGAAAGCCCCTGGAACAGGCGCGCGACGAGCAGCAGCAGCGGCGCGAACGCGCCGATCTGCGCGTAGGTGGGCAGGGCCGCGATCACCAGCGAGCCGCCGCACATCATCAGCACGGAGATCATCATCGCGGCGCGGCGGCCGTGGCGGTCGGCGATGCGGCCGAACAGCCAGCCGCCGATCGGGCGCATCAGGAAGCCCGCCGCGAACACGCCGGCGGTGTTCAGCAACTGGGTCGTGGTGTTGCCGCTCGGGAAGAAGGCGGGCGCGAAATACAGCGCGCAGAACGAGTAGATATAGAAGTCGAACCACTCGACGAGATTGCCTGAGGAGGCGCCGACAATGGCGAGCACACGTCTCCTGGTGTCGTGCGCGTCGGGCACGGTTTGCTCGGTCTTGACGTTCATGGGTGGGTCTTTTCCTGTAAATGCGCTTTGTAATGCACTTTTTGGGGCACGACGGCTGAGTGAGCGTCGCGTGCGGTTGCGCGCTCCGCCCTGTCGGGCGCGCGGCTACAGGATTTTAGCTAAACGTAATATTTTTTCCAGAAAACGTAAGATTGGCGCCCCCGCGCACGAGGCATGCGAGGGCGCCGGCACCCGTCTCAGGAATGCTTGCGCAACGGCACGTCGCGCAGCAGCCACGCCAGCGCAAAGGCGAACACAACCACGCACGCGGCCGAAAAATAAACCGTGTGCAGCGCGCCCGCGAAGGCATCGAGATACTGGGCGCGCACCGTGGCCGGCAGATGGTGGATCGCATCGGGCGTGAGCGGCTGGGGCAGTTGCACGCCGCTGGAAAGCAGGGTCTCGAGGCGCGCGCGCAGGCCATGCGAGAACACCGCGCCGAACGCGGCCACGCCCACCGAGCCGCCAATCGAGCGAAACAGCGTCGCGCCCGAGGTGGCCACGCCCATGTGCCTGAATTCGACGGTGTTCTGCACGGCGAGGATCAGCACCTGCATCACCATGCCGAGCCCGCAGCCCAGCAGGCCCATGTAGAGATACATGTGCGCGAGCGGCGTTTCGATGCGCAGTTGCGCGAGCAGCATCATCGCGACGGCCACGAGCGCGGTGCCCACGATCGGGAACATGCGGTACTTGCCGATCTTGCTGATGATCCGGCCCGAAATGATCGACATCAGCAGCACGCCGCCCATCATCGGCAGCATCTGCATGCCGGCCTGCGAAGGCGTCGAGCCCTTCACGACCTGCAGATAGAGCGGCAGGAACGTGACCGAGCCGAACAGCGAGACGCCCACGATGAAGCCGATCAGGCTCGAGAGCACGAAGGTGCGCTCGCGAAACAGTTCGAGCGGCATGATGGGCTCGACGGCGTGCTTTTCCTCGTGGATGAAGCCCGCCACCGACACCACGCCGAGCACGAGCGTGAGCCACAGTTGCGGCGAGGTCCACGGCAGCAGCGAGCCGCCCTCGCTCGTGAAGAGGATCAGGCAGGTGAGGGCGGCGGCGAGCCAGGCCGCGCCCATGTAGTCGATCACGTGCTTCACGTGCGCGACGCGCGGCTTGAACACGGCGCCGATCACGGCGAGCGCCACGGCGCCCAGCGGCAGGTTGATATAGAAGATCCAGCGCCACGAGAGATGCTCGACGAGAAAGCCGCCGAGCAGCGGCCCGACCACGGTGGCGAGGCCGAACACGCCGCCGAACATGCCCTGGTACTTGCCGCGCTGCGCGGGCGGAATGACGTCGCCGATGGCGGCCATCGTCACCACCATGAGGCCGCCGCCGCCCACGCCCTGCAGCGCGCGCAGCGCGATGAGCTGCTCCATGTTCTGCGCCACGCCGCATAGCGCGGAGCCGACGAGGAAGATCGCAATGGCCGCCTGCAGCACGATCTTGCGGCCGAACAGGTCGCCGAACTTGCCGTAGAGCGGCACGACGATGGTGGACGTGAGCAGATACGCGGTCACGACCCACGAGAGCCGGTCGAGCCCGCCCAGCTCGCCGACGATGGTCGGCAGCGCCGTCGAGACGATGGTCTGGTCGAGCGCGGCGAGCAGCATGACGAGCAGCAGCGCGGGAAACAGCAGCCGGATCGGGGGATGCTCGGCTGCCAGGGGCTGCGCGGCGTCCTGCGTCACCTGAGGGGTGTCTTGCGTGGAGGATTGCATTGAGGTTCTCTGGCGGCTCTCGAGCGTCTCGGGGTCGCCTTCGATCTTGAAATTAATTAACTTGACGATTAATATTAGGTTAATTCTTGATGGCCGTCAAAGGCCGAAAATGTCACCAGATGAAAGCATCCAGTTCACGGGCAGCGCCCCCGCATGCCACATCTTCCGCCACGCCTCCTGCCGCAAGCCCGGCTGAGTCGACGGCCGGGTCGCGGGCGGTGTCCACGCCCCCGGCAAGCCCCGCTGCCGGCAAGCCCGCGCCGCGCCGGCCCGGGCGGCCGAGCGGCGGCGTGGGCGGCGCGGAGCAGCGCGAGCGCCTGATTGCCGCGGCGCTCGCGCTGTTCGCGCGTCAGGGCATCGTCGATACCTCGCTGGCCGCGATTGCGCGCGAGGCGGGCGTCACGCCCGCGATGGTGCACTATTACTTCAAGACTCGCGACCAACTGATCGACGTGCTCATCGACGAGCGTTTCGTGCCGTTGCGCTCGGCCATGGGCGGCTGGCTCGAGCAGTATCCCGACGATCCCGTCGCCGCGCTCACGGCGCTCACGCAGCGCTTCGTGGAAGTGGCGCAGGCGCATGCGTGGTTCGCGCCGCTGTGGGTGCGCGAGGTGATCAGCGAAGGCGGCTTGCTGCGCCAGCGCATGCACGAGCGCTATGGCTACGAGCAGCAGCTCGCGGCGCACGAAGCCATTACGCGGTGGCAGCGCGAAGGCAAACTCAATGCGGCGCTGGAGCCGTCGCTGCTGTTTCAGTCGCTGCTCGGGCTCACGCTGCTGCCGCTCGCCACGGCGCATGTGTGGCGCGACAATCTCGTGCCGCGCCGTGTGGGCGCCGAGGAAATCGCGCGCCACGCCGTGGCGTTGATCACGCAGGGCATACGGCCCGCCTAGTCGCGCGAGCCCCGTGCCGGCCTCGCAAGGGCGCCAGACCGTCCGCCCGCCAGACCGCCGATGCGGCCCCGCTGCCGCCTCTCATCCCCCCGCAACGGACGATTTTGCAATCGCTACCGGCAGGTCTTTCCCGCTCGGCGCCGAAGCGCGGGGCCGGAACGGCATCCGGCGCGCGGCGATGGGATCCGCGCGGCTGTCATCGGCGTGACGCTGACTGCGGCTATCGTGCGCGGCGCCGGGTTGAACGCACGGCATCGGGATTGCTCTAATTGGGCGATCGGGCCCGTTGCCCGTAGTGTGTTGCCCGCTGCGAACCGCGCGCCCATTGCGCCGCGCGGCAAGCCAAACAGACAGAACGGCACTCAAGCAAACACAATGAACGCAGTACACAAGCTCGACCAGACGACCATCGTGCTGGTCGAAGACGACCCGCAAAGCCGGGATTCCCTGACCTCCCTGCTGGAGGCGGAGGGGGCCAGGGTCGTTGCGGTGGAGGACGCCGAAACGGGCGTCGAAGCGGCGCTGAGCCTCATGCCCGACGCCGTGGTCTGCGATCTGGACCTGCCCGCGATGGACGGCTTCTACCTGATCCAGCGCCTGCGCGACCATGAGATCCGCGGCGATCATGCTCCGGCTGTCGCGGTGGCGCTCACGGGCCACACCGACGAAAGCTGGCGCCTGCGCAGCATCGGCGAGGG
>JAITTX010000246.1 GCA_031286755.1 Paraburkholderia sp. | reverse complement strand
GCACGCAGGGCACTGCCCTTGCCACTTCGGCGCCTGCCCGCCGCATTCGGTGCAGATATAGAGCGTCTTCACCTTCGCCATGCTTTTTGCCATGGTGTCTGTTTCTATTACCTGTTTCTATTACCTGTTTCTTATAGCCTGCTGCGATCGAGCGGCCGCTGTGGTTATTCCGCGCGCACCGGCACGCGCGGCGCAACCGCGCACATCAGCTCGTAGCCGATCGTGCCGCAAGCCTGCGCGACATCGTCGATCGGCAGATTCGCGCCCCACAGCTCGACGCGCGCCCCCACGCCCGCACCCTGCACCGGCGTGAGATCGACTGTGAGCATATCCATGGAGACGCGCCCCACCACGCGCGTGCGCACACCATCGACGATCACGGGCGTGCCTTCGGGCGCCACGCGCGGATAGCCATCCGCATAGCCGCAGGCCACCACGCCGATGCGCATCGGCTGGCGCGCCGTGAAGATCGAGCCGTAGCCGACAGTCTGGCCTTCGGCGACTGTCTGCGTGGCGATGATCTCGGAGGCGAGCGTCATGGCCGGCTGCAGGCCCACGCCCTCGAGCGCCGAGGCCACGCCCGAGGGCGAGGCACCGTACAGAATGATGCCGGGGCGCACCCAGTCGAAATGCGATTCGGGATGCCAGAGCGTCGCCGCCGAATTTGCCAGGCTGCGCGTACCCGCGATGCCCTGCGCGCCGCGCTCGAATGCCGCCATCTGCTCGCCGATGCCGCGTGGCGTGTCGGCGTCCGAAAAGTGTGTCATCAACGTGATCTGGCCGATGCCGGGACAGGCGCGCGCCCGCTCCCACGCCGCGCGGTATTTCTCCGGCGCATAGCCGAGCCGGTTCATGCCGCTGTTCATCTTGAGCTGGACGTTGAGCGGCTTGGAAAGACGCGCCATTTCGAGCATGCGCATCTGCTCGTCGCAGTGGACAACGGTGGTGAGGCTGTAGCGGTCGATGACGTCGATGTCGGTCGGCCGGAAAAAGCCTTCGAGCAGCAGGATCGGCCCGGCCCAGCCCAGCTCCCGCAATTTCACCGCCTCTTCGAGGTCGAGCAGGCCAAAACCATCGGTGGCGCGCAGGCCGGGAAACGCGCGCGCAAGCCCGTGCCCGTAGGCATTGGCCTTGACCACGGCCCAGATTTTCGACTGCGGCGCATATTTGCGGACGACGGCGAGATTATTGGCGAGAGCGGCGGTATGGATCGTGGCGGAAAGGGGGCGAGGCATGGGATTTTTTCGCAAAGACGCTTTTGAATCAGGAGCTTACAGGGTGTTTTCAGCGCCCGGCAGGCCCGCCTGACGGGCGGTCAAGGAATGTGCTAGTCCGAACCACGCTATTTTCGTGATATAAAGCCCTGCGCACAACCCATTTCGAACGTAATAAGCCCGGATGCCTCCCACCCGTCCGGGGCGGACGGACCGCAGCGAGGAAAGCATCGCATCAGATGAAAAAAGGCTTTTACACCATCATGGCCGCGCAATTTTTTTCGTCGTTGGCCGACAATGCGCTCCTCATCGCTGCAATTGCACTGCTGAAAGACCTCCACGCCCCGAATTGGATGACGCCGCTGCTCAAGCTGTTCTTCGTCCTTTCCTACGTTGTTCTTGCCGCATTCGTCGGCGCCTTTGCTGATTCCCGCCCCAAGGGCCAGGTCATGTTCATCACGAACACGATCAAGGTCGTGGGCTGCGCCATCATGCTCGTCGGCACGCATCCACTGTTCGCCTACGGGGTGGTGGGTTTCGGCGCGGCAGCCTATTCGCCAGCCAAGTACGGCATTCTGACCGAGTTACTACCACCCGAGCGCCTCGTCGCCGCCAATGGCTGGATCGAAGGCACCACCGTCGGCTCGATCATCCTCGGCACGGTGCTAGGCGGCGCGCTCATCAGCCCGCACATCGCCGCTCACGTCATCCGCCACACGCCCGCCTCGATCAACACCCCCGCCGAAGCCGCGATGCTCGTGATCATGGTCATCTACGTGATCGCCGCGCTCTTCAATCTGCGCATCCCCGACACCGGCGCGCGCTACCCGCGCCAGCAGCACGGCCCGATCCGCCTCGTCACCGACTTCGCCGACTGCTTCAACACACTCTGGCACGACAAGCTCGGCCAGATTTCGCTCGCGGTCACCACGCTCTTCTGGGGCGCCGGCGCGACGCTGCAATTCATCGTGCTCAAGTGGGCTGAAGTGTCGCTCGGCATGTCGCTCTCCGAAGCCGCGGTGCTGCAAGCC
The DNA here is from genome assembly GCA_031286755.1 of Paraburkholderia sp. GTDB lineage: Bacteria > Pseudomonadota > Gammaproteobacteria > Burkholderiales > Burkholderiaceae > Paraburkholderia. The sequence continues at coordinate 16,226 of JAITTX010000246.1, read as the reverse complement.
GTGGTGGCGGTGGGCGTCGCCGCCGGCGCAATGATCGCCGCCGCGCGCGTGCCGCTCAAGAAGTCGCTCTCGGTGCTGCCAGTGGGCATCATGATGGGCGCGGCCGTCATGCTCATGGCGTTTTACACGCGCCACCTGTTTCCGCCGCACTGGGGCCTGCATATCGGCCACATGCGCATTCCGGGTTACCTCGTGTTCGCCTATCTGTTCCTGATGGTGGTGGGCGCGCTCTCGGGCTTCTTCGTCGTGCCGATGAATGCGCTGCTCCAGCATCGCGGCCACGTGCTGCTCTCCGCCGGCCATTCGATCGCCGTGCAGAACTTCAACGAGAACCTCTCGGTGCTCGTGATGCTGTGTCTCTACGCCGTGCTCGTCTGGCTCGACGTGCCGGTGACCATCGTGATCGTGCTGTTCGGCACCTTCGTCTGCCTGATGATGTGGCTCGTGATGCGCCGCCACCAGGCCAATCAGCGCTCGTTCGACTCGGTCGCGCTGATCGGCGAAAATCACCATCATTGAATTGCGGCGACGGGGCCCGGCAATGCATGCGTCACGCGCATTCGCGGGCATGAAGCCTCCAGCATCCGGCCGCCGTGGCTCTCTCCCGTAATCGATTTTTCCCAGCGCCCGCGCGGCGGCGGCCTGCCGGCCCGGAGCGCGGCGCATTTGCGACGCTGCCATGACCTCACCGATTTCCAATGTCCTCACGATCGCCGGCTCCGACTCGGGCGGCGGCGCCGGCATCCAGGCCGACCTCAAAGCCTTCTCCGCGCTCGGCGCCTATGGCGCGAGCGTCATCACCGCGCTCACCGCGCAGAACACGCGCGGCGTCACCGCCATCCACGCGCCCGATGCGGACTTCGTCGCGGCGCAGCTCGACGCCGTGTTCGAGGACATCCGCATCGACGCCGTGAAGATCGGCATGCTCGCCAACGCGTCGATCGTGCGTGCCGTCGCCGCTGCGCTGCGCCGCCACCAGCCGCCGCGCATCGTGCTCGACACGGTCATGATCTCGAAGAGCAATCACGCGCTGCTCGCGCCCGAGGCCGTGGCGGCGCTGCGCGAGGAATTGCTGCCGCTCGCCGGCGTCGTCACGCCGAATCTGCCCGAGGCCGCGGCGCTGCTCGGTGTCGCGCCGGCCACCGACGAAGCCGCGATGGTCGAGCAAGGCGAGGCGCTGCGTGCGCTCGGCGCGCAGGCCGTGCTGATGAAAGGCGGCCACCTGGGCGGCGCCGACAGCCCCGACTGGCTGATCGAAGCGGGCGGGACGCTGCGCCTGGGCGGGCCGCGCATTCCCGTGACGAACACGCACGGCACGGGCTGCACGCTCTCCTCCTCGATTGCCGCGCTGTGGCCGCAGCAAGCGACGCTCGCGGATGCCGTCACGCAGGCGAAGACCTATCTCACCGGCGCGCTCGAAGCGAGCGAGCGGCTCGACGTGGGCCACGGCGTCGGCCCGGTGCATCACTTCTGGCGCTGGTGGTGAAGCGCTCGCGGCGTCATGGGTGACGGGCGCGGCGTGAAGACGCGAGTGACGCGGGGTAGTGTCAGGGCCGCGCGAAGGCCCGGGCTCGCGCCGGCCAGTCAGCGGGGACGATGAAGCCGCGCGAGCGCTCGACATACCCCCCTGCGCCATCGGCAACAAAAGCGGCCACCATCACGGGCTCGCGAACCTGCGCGAGCCCGGCGAACAACGTCGCTGCCGGCACCGGCGCGGCCACGGCTCTACGCGCCGCGAGCGTAGCGTCTCCCGCGTCGTGGTGGCGCCCGGTCTCCTGAGGTGCCGGCAAGCGTTTCCCCTCATCCGGATCCACCGAATCCATCGGACCGATGCGCCGCGGCGCAAGCCACGCGAGCCGTGGCAGCACGCTCCAGCCATCCGCGCGCTCGCGCTCGGCAAAACCGGCCCAGTCGGCATGCGTGACCCACCAGCCGCGCCCATGCTGTTCGGCGAGTTCGGGCGGCTCGCCCGGAGGCGTACCCGCCCCTTTGCCCGCGCGATAGAAAAGCCAGCCCTTCCAGAACATCTGCGCGAGCCACGGCCCTTGATAACCCAGCCACGCGAACTCCTCGCGCGCACTCAAGCGCAACTGGTGATCGAGCAGATGGGCGCGCTTCAGATCGAAGCGGTCGCGCAGATTCGGCCCGACGAAATCGGCGAGTCCTGGCACCCCGCCCTCCGCCACGCCCGAGTGCATATACCACTTCACCGCCAGCTCCCAATGGAGCCGCCGTGCGTCGCTCGTCTCCACGAGGAAATCGCACTCGCCAAGCGTGAGTCCCGCGCGCCGCAGCGCGACGTTCGCCGCGACGAGCCGGGGCCCCGGACCCTGGGCGAGGAACCAGCCAAGCAAGGTTTCGGCATAGCGGCCCAGTCGCGTGAGGCGCGTCGCGTCGAGCGCGGCATGCAAACGGGCGGGATCGCGATCGAGCTGCGTGAGCCAGGCTGCGGCGGCGCGGGCTTCGTCAGCGCCGGTCCACGGCTCGGCCAGCGGCGCAAGTGGTTGCGCGCGCAACAAATCGGCGCTGAACAGCAGCCATGCGAGATCGCGCACGGCTGGATCGGTGAGACGCTGGTAGAGCGTGTCGAGCAGCGGCCTGCCGGAGCCTGCGACGGCCCGGCCGTCCGACGGGGCATCCGCAGGCTGCCTCACCGTCATCGCTCGCCGCCTCCCGCCGCGCGCCAGGTGTCGCGGGCGAGGCACAGATCGGCCCAGGCCTTCGACTTGTCGCGCAGGCTGCGCAGCAGATACGCGGGGTGATACGAGACGATCACGGGCACACCTTCGTACTGGTGCACGTGTCCGCGCAACGAGGCGATGCTGCCGTCGGTCTTGAGCAGGCTTTGCGCGGCAAAGCGCCCGAAGGCGACGATGATTTTCGGCTTTACGAGCGCCACCTGGCGTTGCAGATACGGCTCGCAGCGCGCGACCTCATCCGGCTCCGGATTGCGGTTGCCGGGCGGACGGCATTTGATGACGTTCGCGATATAGACGTTCTCGCCACGCGCGAGCGACAGCGCATGCAGCATGTTGTCGAGCAGCTTGCCCGCCTGACCGACGAAGGGCTCGCCGAGGCGGTCTTCGTTCTCGCCCGGCGCCTCGCCGATCAACATCCACTCCGCCGTGCGATCGCCCACGCCGAATACGGTGTTGGTGCGCTTCTCGCACAGACGGCAGCGCGTGCAGGAGGCCACGCGCTCGGCGAGCGCATCCCAATCGAGCGTCGCGACATCGTTGCGCGGAGCCGGCGCGGGCTCGGTCTTCGGCTCACGCGGCAGCGACGGCTCGGCCACGGCGTCGAACCAGGCGAAATCGTCCTCGGTCAGCGGCGGCGGCTCTTCCGCCCCGGCCTGAGTGGCTTCGGCGGCGGCGCGGCCAGAAGGCGCTGGCGCAACAGGCTCTTGCTCGAACACGCCTCGTTCAGGCGCGGGCGCAGCGACGCGCTCCACAACCGGTTGCGGCGGCGGTTCGATCCCGCGAGGCGCAGGGTCCGCAGCGGCTTGCCCGGAACGATCCGCGCCGGTGCCCGCTACCGATTCGCCCAACGAGCGTGACACCGGCGCCACTGGCACTGCGTCGCCGGGCGCGGCATCGCCATCCCGCGCGCCGGACTGTGCCGCCAGCATGCCCTTGCGCACCCAGCGCGGCGCAAGACCGAGTTCCTCCAGCGCGATTTCATCGAGCGGCATCCGCGCCCTCCAATGCAAAAGTGAAACGCATCACGATCGCGTCTTCACGGGTGTGATGGCGCGCCGGATAGTAGTTCTTGCGCCGTCCGATGGTGACGAAGCCGAACTGCTCGTAAAGCCGGATCGCCCGATGATTCGACGGCCGCACCTCCAGCAACAGCCCTTCGAGCCGCTGCGCACGCGCGAGGCGCACGCCTTCGCGCAGCAGCGCAAGGCCCGCGCCCACGCCCTGCGCCTGGGGCGCCACACACAGATTCAGCAGATGCATCTCGTCGACGACCGGCATCAGCACGCAATAGCCGAGCAGCGTGCCCGTCACATGGCGCATGCACACGCCAAAGTAGCCGTTGCGCAGCGAGTCTTCGAAGTTGCCGCGCGACCACGGGAATTCATATGCGGACTTTTCGATGACGACGACCTCGTCGAGATCGCTCTCGGTCATCTGCGAGAGGTAGCGGTCCGTCATCAGCACGCCGCTCATCGCCCCCCCTCGCGGCCCTTGCCCGGTGCTCCGCCCTGCGCGGCTTTTGCCGCGAGACGCTCGGCCGTGGTCTGCGCCACCTTGTTGCGCACGTATTCGGGCGCGGCCTCGTCGGCGCGCAGCGTGCGGCCCGCACGGAATGCGCGCAGCGCGGCGTGCGCGAGCGGCAGCGCGTGCGGCAGGGCCTCGGCGTCGATGATGCGCGCCGTCGTCGAGACGACGAGACGCGCGCCGAACGCAGCCGCCGCGTTGCCCGCGAGCGTGAACGGCTCGTCGGGCGCGGCGATGGCCTCGGGCGCGTCGAGCGACGCCGGGTGCAGCGTGCGCCAGTCGTTCGCGACCGCGTCCCAGGCGTAGTCGGCCCAGTACGCTTCGTCCATGCGCGCGTCGAGCGCCGCGAGCACGCGCGTCGCCGACGCATCGCGCAAGCGCGCGCTTTCGGCACAGATGAGCAGCGTGCTCACGGGGACCACGGGAATGTCGAGGCCGAACGCCAGGCCCTGGGCGACGCCCGTGGCGGTGCGCAGGCCGGTGAACGAGCCCGGGCCCGCGCCGAAGGCGATCGCATCACAGTCGGCGAGCGCGAGCCCCGCTTCGGCGAGCAATTCGCCGATCGCGGGCAACAGACGCGTGCTGGAGACGGCGCCGGTCGCTTCGTGGCGCGTCCATACGCGGGGCTCGGATTGTGCCGCGAGGGCCTCGCGGGTGGCGCCAGCGGCGCTGGTGGAAACGGATGCGCCACCGGCGGGCGCGGCGGCGCGAAGCAAGGCGACCGAGCAGTATTCGGTCGAGGTATCGAGGGCAAGCAGGACGGTTTCAGTCATGAGCGCTATTGTAATGCGCCGCCTGCGCACAGTCGCCGGCCAGGCATGGCCCATGCGCCAACGCCTCCGGCCTCGCTAGAGTGGAACAATGGTTCCAGCCCGTTATCGGACGACGCTGCGAACCGCGCTGCTACCATCGTTGGGCTGTCCCGATCACCCAGTGGAGGAAAAATCAATGAGCGATGTGAACGCCCGATTCGAGCAAGCCCAGCAAGATGTGCAGAAGCTGCCGGAGCGCCCGGGCAACCTGACGCTGCTGCGCCTGTATGCGCTCTTCAAGCAGGCCACCGACGGCGACGCGCACGGCGACAAGCCCGGCTTCACCGACATCGTCGGCAAATACAAATACGAAGCCTGGGCCGCGCTGCAAGGCACCGCGCAGGACACCGCGAAAACGCAGTACGTGGAACTCGTCGAATCGCTCAAGAGCGGCGCCGTCAGCTAGACACCACGCGAAGCGCCAGAAGGCGGGACTGCTGCATCGCAATAGCCCCGCGTAATGCGCCGGACAAATCGCACACCCGATGTCTCTCCGATTCCTGCCCGACGGGCGCCTTGCCTGCGTCCAGCGCCCCCCTTCTTCCTTTTCTGGATACCGCTTTCTCCAACCGCCCGGGCCTGCTTCACGCCCGGGCGGCACTGTCGATACTACCGCTGGCGCGCTGCAACAAAACGAGATATAATGCACGCTGCGTTGCGCTCCGGTCGCCCCTGCGATCAGCAATACGCCACGTAGCGTTAAGCTCCAATCCAGTTTAGAACCTGTCCCCTCCTGCCATGGCCCTGTTTTCGGGCCGTCAAGTATCAGGCTGGCGGTTGGCCAATCCCGGCTAAGCCGCACCCAAAACAGCTTCTAACGAAAAAATCCGCCTCTATGTGGTGCGGATTGCCCCCGTTTTTCGATTTGTTCGCAAAATCCGACGACTTGGGTATGCCGATTGGCGCCGACGTTCTATTTCCTGTGTACCAAGGATTTTCATGACTTCGAGCAATACCCAAAGCCCCCTCGACGCGATTGCCAACGACGCCCTCGGTCTCGACGCCACCGCCGCTGCCCCTGAAGCCGCCGCGCAGGCCGACGAAACGCCCGCAGGTCCGACGTTCGCATCGCTCGGTCTGTCGCCGGAGATCGTCTCCGCGCTGACCGCGGCGGGCTACAAGGCCCCGACGCCCGTGCAGGAACGCGCCATTCCTGCCGCCATCGCGGGCCGCGACCTGCTGGTCTCCAGCCCGACCGGCTCGGGCAAGACCGCTGCCTTCATGCTGCCCGCGATCGAACGCTTCGCGCAGCTCCAGAAAACCCACGCCGCCCTGCCGCGCGAGCCGCGCCCGCAAGGTCAACAAGGCCAGGGTGACCGCCGCCAGCGTCGCCCGCAGCCGGTTGCGCGCCCCGGCCTCCTCGTGCTCACGCCCACGCGCGAGCTCGCCATGCAGGTGACCACCGCCGCGTCGACCTACGGCAAGCATCTGCGCCGCCTGCGCACCGTCAGTATTCTGGGCGGCGTGGCCTACGGCCAGCAGCTCATGCTGCTCGCCAAGAACCCCGAAATTCTCGTGGCGACGCCGGGCCGCCTGCTCGATCACCTCGAGCGCGGCCGCATCGACCTGTCCGAGCTGAAGATGCTCGTGCTCGACGAAGCCGACCGCATGCTCGACATGGGCTTCATCGACGACATCGACACGATCGTGGCCGCCACGCCCGAGTCGCGTCAGACGATGCTGTTCTCGGCCACGCTCGACGGCAAGATCGCGTCGGTCACGGGCCGCCTGCTGAAGGATCCGGAGCGCATCGAGATCGTGCGCAAGGTCGAAGCGGCTTCGAACATCGCCCAGACCGTGCACTACGTGGACGACCGCGACCACAAGGATCGCCTGCTCGACCACCTGCTGCGCGATGAGAGCCTCGATCAGGCCGTCGTGTTCACGGCCACCAAGATGGACGCGGACCAGCTCGCGGGCAAGCTCGCCGACGCCGGCTTCGAAACCGCCGCGCTGCACGGCGACCTGCCGCAAGGCGCGCGTAACCGCACGATCCGCGCACTGCGCGAGCGCCGCGTGCGCGTGCTCGTCGCGACCGACGTCGCGGCGCGCGGTATCGACATTCCGGGCATCACGCACGTGTTCAACTACGACCTGCCGAAGTTCGCCGAAGACTACGTGCACCGTATCGGCCGCACGGGTCGCGCGGGCCGCTCGGGCACCGCGGTGAGCCTCGTGCACCACGCCGAGCAAGGCGCGCTGAAGCGCATCGAGCGTTTCGTGCGCGCACCGCTGCCGGTCAACGTCATCGAAGGCTTCGAGCCGCGCAAGGCGCCGCCCTCGAACCGCGGCTTTGGCGGCCGCGGCCGTCCGGGCGGCGGCAATGGCGGTGGCCGTCGCTTCGGCAACGGCAACGGCAAGCCGGGTGGCTACGGCAACCGTGGCGGCGAGCGCAGCTTCGGCGACCGTCCGCAAGGCGAGCGCAGCTTCGGCGACCGTTCCAACGGCGGCGATCGCAACGGCAACAACTGGGGCAACCGCTCGTCGGAAGGCTCGCGCGGCGGCTATGGCCAGCGTGAAGGCGGCTACGGTGCCTCGCGCGGCGAAGGCAACAACCGCGGCGGCTACGGCCAGCCGCGCGGCGATGGCTATGGCCGTTCGCGCGAAGGCTACAGTGCGCGCCGCAACGACGGCCCGCGTGGCGCACGTCGCGACAGCTAAGCCAGCGCGCCCGGACGGAGCGAGATCTCCGCCCGCCAGCTAGCGTTGAAATCAAGGACCGGTGCTTCGTCACCGGTCTTTTTTTGCCCACAGTCAGTATTTCACGATATGAAAAAATTTTTTGCTTCGTAAAAAATCGTGCTGCGTGGCACAAAGACACCTATTGCAAGATGGAAAATCTCGTTTCTTATTGCAAAATTTACAACATAACTAATTGAATTTATTGACTTAAAATTTCACAAAATTCCTCATTGCCCGCCTGTTGCGGGACGATCGATTTGCCTAGACTCTTATATAAGAGTTCGCGAAACGAAACGCCCCAGGCGCAGTGCTCAAAGCGTCCCCTTCGCGAAGTTCAGCGCTTCAGCAGTTCAGATCAGCGGTTCATCCATATAGGTAAACGAAGGAGCACACCATGTCGACTCGTCAACAGCAAGCACAGCAACTCCAACAGCAATGGGAAACGGATCCGCGCTGGAAGGGCATCAAGCGCAACTACACGGCCGACGACGTGGTGCGCCTGCGCGGTTCCATTCAGCCCGAGCACACGCTCGCGAAGAACGGTGCCGAGAAACTCTGGAAAGGCGTGACCACCGAGCCCTTCATCAACTCGCTCGGCGCGCTCACGGGCAACCAGGCCATGCAACAGGTGAAGGCCGGCCTCAAGGCCATCTACCTCTCGGGCTGGCAAGTCGCGGGCGACGCCAACCTCGCTGGCGAAATGTATCCCGACCAGTCGCTCTACCCGGCCAACTCAGTGCCGCAGGTGGTCAAGCGCATCAACAGCACGCTCACGCGCGCCGACCAGATCCAGTGGTCCGAAGGCAAGAACCCCGGCGACGAAGGCTATGTGGACTTCTTCCAGCCGATCGTGGCCGACGCTGAAGCCGGCTTCGGCGGCGTGCTGAACGCGTTCGAGCTGATGAAGGCGATGATCGAAGCGGGCGCGGCCGGCGTGCACTTCGAAGACCAGCTCGCCTCGGTGAAGAAGTGCGGCCACATGGGCGGCAAGGTGCTCGTGCCGACCCGCGAAGCCGTCGCCAAGCTGACGGCCGCGCGTCTGGCGGCCGACGTCTGCGGCGTGCCGACCGTGCTGCTCGCGCGCACCGACGCCGAAGCCGCCGACCTCGTCACCTCCGACATCGACGAAAACGACAAGCCGTTCCTCACGGGCGAGCGCACGGTGGAAGGCTTCTTCCGCACCCGCAACGGTCTGGAGCAGTCGATCTCGCGCGGCCTCGCCTACGCGGCGTACGCCGACATGATCTGGTGCGAAACGGGCAAGCCGGATCTCGAGTTCGCGAAGAAGTTCGCGGAAGCGATCCACAAGGAGTTCCCGGGCAAACTGCTCGCGTACAACTGCTCGCCGTCGTTCAACTGGAAGAAGAACCTCGACGACGCGACGATCGCGAAGTTCCAGCGCGAGCTGGGCGCGATGGGCTACAAGTTCCAGTTCATCACGCTGGCGGGCTTCCACTCGCTGAACTACTCGATGTTCAACCTCGCGCACGGCTATGCGCGCCAGAACATGAGCGCGTTCGTCGAGCTCCAGCAGGCCGAGTTCGCCGCTGCGGAAAAGGGCTTCACCGCCGTGAAGCACCAGCGCGAAGTGGGCACGGGCTACTTCGACGCCGTGACGCAGACGGTCGAGCGCGAAGCGTCGACCACGGCGCTGCACGGTTCGACGGAAGACGAGCAGTTCTTCGACAAGAAGGTGGCGTAAGACCACCCGCAGGGGGCACGCCCCCTGCTCCTTTCTGGCGCCGGACGCACGGCGCGGCGGCCGGCTCGCATGTCCTTGGCGGGGCCAGCCGGACGTCGCCACCGCCGCATGGGCGCCGGAAGCCGCGGGAGCGTCGCGCGACAGGCGCGACGAAGCTAGCCACGGAAGGCGCATGGACATCCGCCGTGCATGTCCATGCGCCGACTGCGGCGCGAACCGCAGGCGACGCCTGCGCTACCGATAAACGATCACCGGAATCTTCGTATGCGTGAGCACGCGCTGCGTCTCGCTGCCGATCAAAAGGCTGCCTAGACCGCGCCGCCCGTGCGAAGCCATGAATATCACGTCGCAGCCGCAGTTTTCGGCGGCTTCGATAATGCCCAGGTACGGGGAAGGATGCACGCTGGTGCAGGTGTCGCAGGTGACGCCCACGCTGTGCGCCGCCTCCTCCACCTCCTGCAGATGAATGCGCGCCTCCTGCTCGCTGCGGGTCTGGAAGTCGCCGGGCAGCTCGATCACGACGTCGGCGTAAGGCGAGTACGGATATTGCGGTAGGCACGCATAGGCCGTGACGCGAGCGCCCACGGTCCGCGCGAGGTCGATTGCGCCGTCGATCGCCTTTTTCGACAGGTCGGTGCCGTCGGTCGGAACGAGGATGTGCTTGAACATGGCGCCTCCGTGTTCACTGCCGCTTCGAGAGGCGGCGAGCACGCCATGGCCGGCGCCCCGCAACGCCCTCAGATCGATTGTAGTGCGCGAATTAAACGGCGCATCGCGTGCATGCGGGCATCTCCGAATATCGGAAACGCGGATGCGATTCCCGCAATGGCAAGGCGAAAGCGCGACTCGCCAGACTACCCGTCCTGGCCCCAGTAACCCGGCTGACCGTAGGTATGCTTGAGAAAGTCGAGAAACAGGCGCACGCGCAACGGCAGATGCCGGCGCTGCGGAAACACGGCATGAATGCCGATGGGCGGCGCGGCATACGCGTCGAGCACGCTCGCGAGCCGGCCCGCCGCAATGTCCTCCCCGACTTCCCACCACGAGCGCCATGCCAGGCCATAGCCTTCGAGGCACCACTCGTGCAGCACCGCGCCATCCGAGCACTCCATCGTGCCGGAGACGCGAATCGAGACCACTTTGTCGTCCTGCTGAAACGTCCAGCCGCGCTGCTGATTCGCGCTGCTCGCGCCGAGCGCGAGGCAGTTGTGGCGCGCGAGGTCGGCCAGCGTCTCGGGCGCGCCGCGCCGCGACAGATACGCGGGCGACGCCACGCAAACGCGCCGGGTTTCGCCGAGCTTGAGCGAGACGAGCGACGAATCGGGCAACTCGCCGAGGCGCACCGCGCAATCGAAGCCCTCGTTGACGAGGTCGACGAGCCGGTCCGAGAGATCGAGCGTGGTCGTGACATCAGGGTGCGCGGAGGTGAAATCGGGCATGAGCGGCGCGACGTGCTTTCTGCCGAAGCCCGCCGGCGCGGAGACGCGCAGGTGCCCGCTCGCCTTCACGCCGCCCGCGGAAACGCTGGCCTCCGCGTTCTGCATGTCGTGAATGATGCGCTGGCAGTCTTCGAGAAACGCCGAGCCCTCGAACGTGAGCGTGATGCGCCGGGTGGTGCGCACGAAGAGCTTCACGCCGAGCCGCTCCTCGAGCGCGTCGATACGGCGGCCGATGATGGCGGGCGCCACGCCTTCGGCCTGCGCCGCCGCGGAAAGACTGCCCTTCGCCGCGACGTTGGCGAAGGTTTCGATTTGTTTGAAGCGATCCATCGGAAAACCAGGAAAACGGAATTACACAACGTACTTGCTAGAAAAAATACTCTAGACCATCAGATTAGGTGGGTAAAAGTAAAAGATCAAGTGATCATTCCCGTCTTTTTCAGTACCCATGCTCATGAATACAATTCATCCCGACCTCTGATGATGGAGTGCAAGGCTATGTCGGCCACAACGACACAATCAGCGACACCCCGATTCCCCAAGGCTGTGATCTTCGACGCGTACGGCACGCTATTCGACGTGCACTCGGTCGTTGCCGCAGCCGAGCAGATGTTCCCCGGTCACGGCGATGCGCTCTCGCAGCTCTGGCGCCTCAAGCAGATCGAATACACGCAGTTGCGCTCGCTCTCGGACCCCGCTGGCGCGCGCTACCGCCCTTTCTGGGACATCACCGTCGATGCGCTGCGCTATGCCGCGCGCCGCCTGAACCTGTCGCTCTCCGGCGCGGGGGAAAAGCGCCTGATGGACGAATACGCCTGCCTTTCGGCCTTCCCCGACGTGCTGCCCGTGCTGCGCCGCCTGCGCGAGCCTCGTGAAGACGGCACGCGCATGGGCCTCGCCATCCTCTCGAACGGCAATCCGCAGATGCTCGACATCGCGGTGAAGAGCGCCGGCATGAACGGCTTGTTCGATCACGTTCTCTCGGTCGATGCCGTGCGTGCCTACAAGCCGGCCGCCGCGGCCTACGCGCTCGGCACCGTCGCGTTCGACGCCGCGCCGCGCGACATGGTGTTCGTCTCGTCGAACGGCTGGGACGCCGCGGGCGCAGCCTGGTTCGGCTACACCACCTTCTGGATCAACCGCCAGCGACTGCCCGCCGAAGAACTCGGCGTGCCGCCGCACGGCACCGGCGGCGGCATGGCAGAACTCGCCGCCTTTCTCGAAACCGCTGTGCCTGCAGAGCGAAGCCGCCCCGCGCCCCAGCCCGGGCGCGTGACGAAATCGTCCTGACCGGCACCGCTATTACAACAATCGCATTCAAAGTCTGACCGACCAAGGAGCAATCATGGCAAACACGTTGAAACTGCCTCAAGGCATGCAGATCACGGCTGAAATCCAGCCCGGCTTCGAAACCATCCTCACGCCCGAAGCGCTCGAACTCGTTGCAAAGCTGCACCGCGCATTCGAGCCGCGTCGGCAGGAACTGCTCGCAGCGCGCGTCGAGCGCACGAAGCGCCTCGACGCCGGCGAACGCCCCGACTTCCTGGCGGAAACGAAGTCGATCCGCGAAGGCGACTGGAAGATCGCGCCGCTGCCGAAGGATCTCGAATGCCGCCGCGTCGAAATCACGGGTCCGGTCGAGCGCAAGATGATCATCAACGCGCTGAACTCCGGTGCGGACTCCTACATGACCGACTTCGAGGATTCGAACGCGCCGAGCTGGGACAACCAGATCACCGGCCAGATCAACCTCAAGGACGCAGTGCGCCGCACTATCTCGCTGGAACAGAACGGCAAGACCTACAAGCTCAACGAGAAGACCGCCACGCTGATCGTGCGTCCGCGCGGCTGGCACCTCGACGAAAAGCACGTGACGGTCGACGGCCAGCGCGTCTCGGGCGGCATCTTCGACCTGGCGCTCTACCTGTTCCACAACGCGAAGGAACTGATTGCGCGCGGCACCGGCCCGTACTTCTATCTGCCGAAGATGGAAAGCCACCTCGAAGCGCGCTTGTGGAACGACATCTTCGTCGTGGCGCAGGAAGCCGTGGGCATCCCGCGCGGCACGATCCGCGCAACGGTGCTGATCGAAACGATCCTCGCCACGTTCGAGATGGACGAAATCCTCTATGAACTGCGCGAGCACAGCTCGGGCCTGAACGCCGGCCGCTGGGACTACATCTTCTCGGCCATCAAGAAGTTCAAGAACGACAAGGACTTCTGCCTCGCCGACCGTTCGCAGATCACCATGACGTCGCCGTTCATGCGCGCCTACGCGCTCGAACTGCTCAAGACCTGCCATCGCCGCAACGCGCCGGCCATCGGCGGCATGAGCGCGCTGATCCCGATCAAGAACGATCCGGCAGCGAACGACAAGGCCATGGGCGGCGTGCGCTCGGACAAGGCACGCGACGCCACCGACGGCTACGACGGCGGCTGGGTTGCGCATCCGGGCCTCGTGCCCATCGCGATGGAAGAGTTCGTGAAGGTGCTCGGCGACCAGCCGAACCAGATCGGCAAGCAGCGCCCCGACGTCAACGTGACGAGCAAGGACATCCTCGACTTCCGTCCGGAAACGCCGATCACCGAAACGGGCCTGCGCAACAACATCAACGTGGGCATCCACTACCTGGGCTCGTGGCTCGCCGGCAATGGCTGCGTGCCGATCCATAACCTGATGGAAGACGCCGCAACCGCGGAAATCTCGCGCGCGCAGGTCTGGCAGTGGATCCGCTCGCCCAAGGGCAAGCTCGACGACGGCCGCAAGGTCACGACCGAGCTCGTGCGCGAACTGATCCCGCAGGAACTCGACAAGGTGAAGGCCGTGGTTGGCGGCAACACCAAGCCGTACGACCGCGCTTCGGAGATCTTCGAAGAAATGTCGACCTCGGAGAACTTCGTCGACTTCCTGACGCTGCCGCTGTACGAAGAGATCTGAGCGCACCAGACCATTCGAGCGGTTTGACGAATAGTCGATGAAAAGGCCCGGCGGATGCTCATCCGCCGGGCCTTTGTGTTTGCCGTGCAGCGCGTCGATTCGCGTACTAGCGCGCGAGACGATGCGCGACCCAATCGCCGCCGTGAATTCGCGGCCGCCCTTCCACCGCATGACGCGCGACCGGATAGAACAGGCATTCGAGCCGCTGCCCCTCCACTTCCACGCTCACCTTCTGCGCGACGAATAAGCCATCGACGCCGGGATAGACCTGCTCGATCTCGTCGAGCACGGCCACGAGCGTCTCGTCGACCTCATAGACCTCGCCAATCACCGGCGCGGCCTGCGCATCGGCAATCATCCCCGGATAGGTCCCGAAGTCGAACAGATGGCCCGCCACCGCGGCGCGGCCAACGAGGCGCGGTTGCGGGATCGCATTGCGCGCCGCCGCGAGATTGATGTCGTTGACCTCGCCGGTCCGCAGCGTGCCGTAGATGAATACGTGCTTCATTGCTTGTGCTCCTTGCTCCCGATGATCTGCTTGCCCTGGTATCGCAAATCCGCAGCATTATGCGCCCCAGCCTGTGTCTATAGGGCGGTTCGCACGGCCACTTCTACACGCGCCTACAATGAGGCAGACCGAAACGCCCAGATCCACGATGCCTTTTTCCTCTCCCGCCACCTCGCTGCCCGCCGAACTCGCCGACATTCCGCCCGAGTTCGAGCCTGCGCCCGAGCACCCCTTCCGCGTGCGCTCACGGCCCATGGCTGCGGGCGTGCGCATCGCGCTGCATACGCACGCGTGGGCGCAGCTCGCCTATGCATCGCGCGGCGTGCTGCGCATGGCGACGCCCGGCACGACGTGGATGGTCCCGCCATTCCGCGCCATCTGGGTTCCGCCGTTCGTCACGCACGAAGTGTCGATCGTCGAGGATGCATTCCTGCGCACGCTCTATGTCGACGCATCGGTGATTCCGCCCGGGCTCGACGCCTGCCGCGTCGTGGAGGTCTCCGGCCTGCTGCGCGAGGCGATTGCCGCATTCGACGAGCACGGCATCGGTCCCGCGCGCGAGCGGCTGCTAGGCGCCGTCGCGCTCGACGAAATCACGCGCTCCGCGCCGCTGCCGCTCTCGGTGCCGATGCCCGAGGAAAAACGCCTGCGCTCGCTGTGCGAAGCGCTGCTCGCCGATCCCGCCGGACCGGGCTCGCTCGAATATTGGGCCGCGCATGTGGGGGCGAGCACGCGCACGATCGCACGGCTCTTTCGGCAGGAGCTCGGCGTGAGCTTTTCGCAGTGGCGCCAGCAAGCGATCCTTGCGCGCGCGATTCCGCTCCTGAACCAGGGCAAGCCGATGGCCCTCGTGGCCCAGGAACTCGGCTATCAAAGCCAGAGCGCGTTTTCGGCGATGTTCCGGCGCGCGTTCGGCGAGAGCCCACGCGCATTCATTGCACGAGGAACGGGCGAGCGGGAATCCGGCCCGCACGAAGAAGACATGGCGACCGGCACGCCGCTCATGGTGACGGCCACGGGAGCCGGGACGGCGCGACACGACGCCTGAGCCCGCACGAGTCTTACCAGCCGCTACCGCGGACCGCGGCCAGCAGAGGCCTCGTGCCTCCCTCAAACGGGCCGCGTCATATGGCGGATCGAGCCGAGACGCGCAAGGCGCGGCCCCGCCACCCGGTAGCCCATGCGCAGATAAAGCCGCGCAGCGGGATTATCGACGAACACGCGCAACTGCAACTCGCGCAGACCGCGCTCGCGCGCCCAGCGATGCGACATGTCGAGCAGGAAGGTCCCCGCGCCGTTGCCGCGATACCCTTCGGCGATCTGCACGTCGCGGATATGCAGCGACTCGCCCTCCTGCGTCACGCGCAGCACGCCGATAGCCTCGCCATCGAGTTCGAGAATGAAATTTTCCGATTCGCGATAGCTGGCGAGAAAGAGGTCGCCGCGCCAGATCAGGTGATGCCGCAGGTAATACCCCCCCATGTTCCGGCGCGTCAGAGATTCGGCGAACTCGAAATCGTCCATGGTGGCGTGACGCAACTGGAAGCGCGATGGGATGTCGTTCGGTGCGAACATGGCAGGCAACGCGGCAAACGCGGAAATTCGAAGTTCCGACAACGCTACGATAACGCGCCCGCTCAGGCAATGGCCGTTTGTCCGTATTCGACGTGAAGAGGGGGAGAAATAGAAAAAGCCCGCTGGAAATCCAGCGGGCTTTGATACTGGCGGAGCGGACGGGACTCGAACCCGCGACCCCCGGCGTGACAGGCCGGTATTCTAACCAACTGAACTACCGCTCCAGTCCTGCTTTGCTGCACCGGCGGTCGGTTAGAACCCGCTGGCGGCGTCGCCCTGCTGCTTGATGGCGCCGCATTTTTATTTGGCGTCCCCTAGGGGATTCGAACCCCTGTACTCACCGTGAA
>JAITTX010000157.1 GCA_031286755.1 Paraburkholderia sp. | reverse complement strand
TCGGCCTGATCCGCCTGTGCGGGCAGTGTGCAAACGAAGGTGAGGCTCACGGCGCAGGCGACCAGCCGGCCAATTACAGTCAGCAACTGGCGAGATGCGTTGTTGCGGTCCATCTGATTGTTCTGGATGAGGGTGGGACGTCAGGCACCATAAGATGCTGCGGCGCATGGATGAGTTCCGGGCCCGGATAAATATTTCGTGGCGCAAGCTGGCGGGACGGCTTTCTGGCGTGGCTGCCACGCATGTTGCGGCTTGTGGCCGCGGCATGCTCTGATGTCGGAGCATGCTGGTTCAGGGTTGCCGTATGGTAGCCAGGGAGTTACCCGGCCCTGCCTCACGCGTGTGCCCGGGGCGCACCGAAAGCCGGTCAGGTACGCGGGCCGCCCAGCCGATAGCGCCGCACGTCATAAGTCGTGACCCACGCAGGGCGATAGACCGCAATCAGCGCGGTAGCCATGCCGGTGAACCAGGCCTCGCCGGACGCCAGCAGGAATACGCTGAAGGCATAGCCCGCGGGCACGGTGAGTACCGATCCTCCGTTGATCGCGACGTGGGTGCCAAGCGCCAGATAGGCTGCCGCGGACACCGCGATGGCGGGTGAAATGAAACCCTGGCCGACGATGAACATGAAGAGATTGCGCGGCAGCCATGCAGCGCAGGCGCGCTGCAGCAATGCCGAGACGGCTACCGGAAAGGCGCCGAATACGAGGAACGTGAGGGCCACGCCGTCCCAGGGCGCGTCGAAGACGACCGCGGCCAGCGCAACCACCACCGCCATGGCGACGAGTGCGAGCCCCCAGTCGAATAGCGTGACCACGAGGGTGGCACCGAGCAGATGCAGCACGGTGCCGTCCTCGAGCCAGGCGTTGCTCGCCCACAGCACGGAGACGGCCACGATGATGGCCAGCCACACGTGCTGGAGCGTCGCGTCTTGCAGACGCTTGAACGGGTTGTTCCATAGCGCGAGCGCGAGCAGGCCCCCGGCTGCAATCCATGCACCGACGATGACCCACAGCGGAAGCGGCGTATACAGGAACCCCATATGCTTCATATTACTCGTTGGAACGCAAAACGTGTGCGCAGCTGGGCGGCGTCTCCTGTTCTTCGCTGTTCGGGTCGGCTTCGGAGCGGGGCGCAAGTGGGGCCGGTGCCGCGTCGCCGTAAGGAACAGTCGGTTCCGCGGCTATCGGTAGTGCATCCACAGTGTCGTCTTGTTGCAACGGATAGCGGAAGGAGCGCCTGGCGTGCGAGCGCAGCGGCACCGGGCCGTGTTCACCGTACGCGGGCTTTGGCGGGCTGTCCCGGCGTGTGCGCAGCACTTGCAGCTGGTTCGCCAGCAGGCCGTTGTAGATCGCCACGGCAGCGGCCCGGTTGGGGGCGCCGAGTTGCTGGAAGATGCTCGCCAGATGGACTTTGACGGTGCCTTCGCTGATGCCGAGCGCCCTGGCAATCATCTTGTTCGTGCTGCCCATGTGGACGCAGCGGAGGATCTGCTCCTGACGTGGCGAAAGGCGAACCTTGAGGTGCGCCTTGGATACATGCGCGGCGCTCTTGCCGTTGCGACGCTGCGGCACCGGCCACGAGCCTGGTGGGCAGAACGAAGGGCCGAAGATATCGGCAGGCAGGTGATCGCCGCCAAGCAGAATGAGTTCGAGCAGCTTGACGATCAGGATCGAGTCGGTGGTGCGCCGGATGATGCCGCGTGCGCCTTCGGCAAGTACCGCGCGCACGGCGTGAGGCGGTTCGGCGCGGTCTACCAGCACGGCGACGGGCAGCGTCTGATGCCGGTTCGCGAAGTTGCGCAACTCGCCCGGGCGAATGCCGTCGTGCCAGTCGATCACAAGCAGGTTTGGTGTGAAGCGCTGCATCGCACGCTCGGCGCTGCGCCAGTCCGGCGCATCGTTGAAGCGCGCGCGCCGATCGATTTGTCGTAACAACGCCTTGAGCCCCTCGCGCCGTTCGGCGTCCGGATTAAATACCGCAAACCGCATAGCATAGCCCTCCTCTCATGAATGGCCCCTCTCGAAATGTTGTGCGGCGCATGCCCTGCATGCACTGCTTGAAACCGGGCCAACAGCACCATGATGACAAAAAGCTTGCGTCGCGGCGGCCTGTCCAGATGGCGTAGGACGTAGGGCAAAAAAAAGCCCCGAACTGAGGCGGGGCAGAGTAGGAATATGTCGTATTGCTTAGTGGAAGTGTGGCTGTACGGGCTCAGCATCTTCCGGCATCTCGGCATGAACAATCTCACCGAGTGGGTCTGCATAGAGCGGCACGCCGCAGTCATCGCAATATTCCGGCTCGAAACGGCCGGCATGACGGCGGATGTCGGTAATGCCCGAGTCCTTCAGCAGTGCGACGATCTCTTCGAGTGGGCCGGTGCCGACATTTTCCTCGGACGGCTCTTCGTCGATGTCGGCATCGCCGTTCTCGCGGCCATAGAGTGGCCAGACCACACCGTACAGGACGTCATTGCTGCCGCGCTTCGTGAAGCCGACACGGTATTCGTCGATGCGCCGCTCGCCGAAGCCCGCGACAACGGCGCGCAGGTCTTGGGCGCTTGCACCGATAGTATCGAGCAGGTAGCGCACTGCGGTGCGGATGGTGTGGGGGCGTACGCGTTCGTCAGCGTCGCGGCAGGCCGAATAGTAGGCGTCAGGCAGCAGGCATTCGAATTCGCAACCGGGCATGACAACGGCAAGATTGGCGCCGCCCTGCGTAGTCCATTGCTCGAGGCACTGGCCGCGTTCGATGCGCGAACCGTGCTCCTCTTCCTGCCAGCGGAACAGCGGCGTGCCGACCGGCGCAGCGACCACGGCCAGCAGGAAGCGCGGATCGGCGAGGATCGGCGAAGTCTCGGGCAGCTCCCCCGCGCTGATTCGGGCTGTGGTGCCGTTCAGGGCGGCCTGCGAAAGCTGCTGTGCGAGACGCCAGGTTTCTACGTGGTGGCGCGGCAACTGGTCGATGCTGTAGAGGTAGGGCGCCATGGCTACGCGCGTGCCGCTTGACAGTACGTGCGCTTGAAGATGCGTACGCAGCGCCTCCGACGCATCCGACTTTAGCGGCCCCGACGGAATGACATAGCGAGTCCATGCAAGCACCGGTGCGGCAACGAGTAGCGCTTCGTATTGCGTGCCGTCGTGCTCGACGAGGAACGACTCGCTATGGGTTTCAGCCATGTCAGCGAGCGCGCCGTAGGCGTCCGGGTGGTTCTGCTGCAAATGGTCGAGCGCGGCGTCAAGCGTAGTCTGGTTGCCGTTGCGCACGACCTTCGCGAGCAACGTGTCGAGCTTGGCCTCCCAGAAGCGGTCTTCGGTGCGACTGCCCGAAGCGAACAGGGCGAGCGACAGGCCGACGAGCTTGTCGGCATCGGGAGGGAGGCGTTTGGCGATTCGCGAGCGCATAAATCCGTGAGTTGGGATGCAGAGAACCTCGTATTCTAGTCTGTTCCGGGCAGGCCATTGGTTTGCCCTACAGAGTGGCTGAAGGTACGGGTAGGGATGAGGCTTTGTAACTTGCCGCAGGCGAGTGGAAAGTGGTTGTTCTGACGTGTATCGAGCGCCGACTGTTTCAGCGGTAGCGAGCGGACTGGCAAGGGGTTCCAAAAACCCCTTGCCAGATGTCATCTGCGTGACTAGAATTCCGCTCCTTCGCTGGCTGATGTGTTGTTTGCACAGCGAAGGCCGCCGCGAGAAACGGCGGGTTGCGGAAGTCGACAGTTTTAAACGGTGACGTTAAAAAAGGTGTTGACGGAACGCGAAAGAGTCTGCATAATCTCGTTTCTCTGCTGCTG
>JAITTX010000091.1 GCA_031286755.1 Paraburkholderia sp. | reverse complement strand
CGCTCTTTTCGCGCTCCGCGAGCGCGAGCAGGATGCCGGCGAGCGCGTTCAGGCCCGTCACCATGTCGACGATGGGCAGGCCGATGCGCAGCGCGGGGCCGTCGCTTTCGCCATTCACGCTCATGAGGCCGGCCATGGCCTGGATCACGGCGTCGTAGCCGGGCAGGCCGCCGAGCGGGCCGTCCGGGCCGAAGCCGGAGATCGCGCATTGGATCAGGCGCGGAAAGCGCGGCTTGAGATCGCGTTCGTAATCCATGCCCCAGCGCGCGAGCGTGCCGGGCTTGAAATTCTCGACCAGCACGTCGGCGCCTTCGAGCAGTTGCCAGAGAATCGCGCGGCCTTCGTCGCGCGACAGGTCCACGGCAATGCCCTGCTTGTTGCGGTTCACGCCCACGTAGTACCACGCCGTTTCGTCGAGGAACGGCGGGCCCCAGCCACGCGTTTCGTCGCCCACGGGCGGTTCGAGCTTGATGACTTCGGCGCCGTGGTCGGCGAGCGCCTGGGTGCAGTACGGGCCGCCCAGCACGCGGCTCAGGTCGATCACGCGCAGGCCGTGCAGCGCGCCGTTGACCGGGCTCGATGCAGGTGATTCGGATGTCTGATTAATAGTCATCGCGCGGGCCTCACTGTGCGGGCAGCAGTTGCATCGCATCCGCGAGCGGCAGCGGCTGTTCGTCCACGAGCGCGCGCAGTTGCGTTGCGCTCGCATCGCGTTCGTCGAGCGCGAGCGGGTCGCGCGGCAGCAGCTTGTGGCGCACGATCAGGTGCGCGAGCGCGAGGCGCCGGTAATCCTGCGCATTGCGCGAGACCTGGGCGGCCTCGCAGGCCATGAAGGCGGCCGTGGTGGCGTGATAGAGCGCGCTCGCGGCCTGGCGCACCGACTCGTCGCGGCCGCACTCGGCCACGCTTTCGAGCGCCGCGCCTGCGCGTTCGAAGGCGGCGCGCAAGAGCGCCGCGCTGGCCTCGGGCAGGCCCGCTTCGGCGAGTTGCGCGCGCACGTAGCGCGCGAGTGCATCGAGCGCGCCCTCGCGCTTCGCCGCTCGCGCGACGTCGAGCGCGACGATGTTGCTCGTGCCCTCCCAGATCGAGCCCAGGTGCGCGTCGCGCACGAGGCGCGGGTCGCTCCATTCCTCGATATAGCCCACGCCGCCACGCACTTCCATGGCGTCGCCGGTCACGCGTCGCGCGTCGCGGCAGGCGCGGAACTTCACGAGCGGCGTGAGGATGCGCACGCACTTCGCGGCGAGCTCGTCGCCACGGTCGGCGCGCGCGAGCAGCGTGGCGATCTGCATGAACATCGTGCGCGCCTGCTCGGCGGGCAGCATCATCTTGAGCAACTGGCGCTGCATCAGCGGCATCTCGATCAGCTTGCGGCCGAAGGCTTCGCGATGGCGCGCCACGTGCAGCGCCTCGGTGAGCGCGCGGCGCATGAGGCCCGCCGCGCGCACGCCGTTCGACAGACGCGACATGTTGATCATGTCGGCCATCTGGTGAAAGCCGCGGCCCACTTCGCCGATCAGGTATGCCTGCGCGCCTTCCAGCACAATTTCGCCGCTCGCCATCGAGCGGCTGCCGAGCTTGTCCTTCAGGCGCACGATGCGGTAGTGGTTGCGCGTGCCGTCGGGCAGCGTCTTCGGCAGCAGGAAGAGGGCGAGGCCCTTGATGCCCGGGGGCGCGTTCTCGGCGCGCGCGAGCACCATCGCGAGATCGGCATCGGCGTTCGAGCAGAACCACTTGTCGCCGTGCAGGCGCCAGACCTCTTCGCCGTTCGCGCCGCGCTCCTGAACCGCGCGCGTGGTGATGCGCCCGACGTCCGAGCCCGCGGCCTGCTCGGTCATGAACATTGCGCCCTGATAGAGCGTGTCGAAGTCCTGCGAGGCGAGCATCGGCAGATAGCGCGCGATGAGCTCGGGCGAGCCGAAGCGGCGCAGCGTGCGCGTGAGCGAGTCGGTCATGCTCACGGGGCAGCACAGGCCGAATTCCGCCTGCACGAACAGATAGGTGAGCGCATATTTGACGAGCGGCGCGGGCGCGTTCTCGCGATGGCTCATGGCGGCGAGGCCGAGCTCGGCATAAGCGACGCGTTCGAGCGCGACATAGTCGGGGTGCTTCTCGATGCTCTGGAGCGGCTCGCCGCGGCGCGTGCGCTGCTTCAGCGTGGGCGGATTGTGGTCGGCCACGAGCGCTAGAGCGTCGAGTTCGTCCGAGGCGCGCTGGCCGAGCGCGACGAGTCGGGGCTCGATGGCGGCGTAGGCCGCATCGCCGAGATAGCTGCGCAGCAGCGGGGCCAGACCGGGGTCGCTCGTGAAGAAGTTGATGCCGCGGCTGTCGGGAATATTGGCCGAGCCGTCGGCCTGCGCGGCGACGGCGGGAAGATCGCTCATCGGGGTGTCTCCAGGGGGCTTGTTTGGATCGGCGCGTGCGGCGCGCCGTAATGGGAGCCAGGCAATGGGAGCAAGCTTAGGCAGCACTACGATAACGGTCCAATACAAACGATGTCCTGTACGATAAGCAATGTCTATCGATAGCGACACAAGACGATCAGGACGGAGACACTGGCATGGAACTCAAGCAATTGCGCTATTTCGTGGCCGTGGCCGAGGAGTTGCACTTCGGCCGCGCGGCGCGGCGGCTCTTTATCTCGCAGCCCGCGCTGAGCTTCGACATCCGCAAATTCGAAGAGCAACTGGGCGTGCAGTTGCTCGAGCGCACCAACAAGGCCGTCGCGCTCACGAACGCGGGCTACGTGCTGCTCGAAGAGGCGCGCCGGCTCCTCGAGCAGGCCGACGAGGTGCGGCGCATCGCGGCGCGCTC
Organism: Paraburkholderia sp.; assembly: GCA_031286755.1. Classification (GTDB taxonomy): domain Bacteria; phylum Pseudomonadota; class Gammaproteobacteria; order Burkholderiales; family Burkholderiaceae; genus Paraburkholderia. The sequence continues at coordinate 5,153 of JAITTX010000091.1, read as the reverse complement.
GGCGCATGGGCTCGCGGGGCGGCTGCGCATCGGCTTCGTGAACTCGATGCTCTATCGCGGGCTGCCCGAGGCGGTCCGGCGCTTCGAGGCCGATCATCCCGCCGTGGAAGTGGTGCTGCGCGAGATGAACACCATCGAGCAGGTGCAGGCGTTGCAGCGTTTGCAGATCGATCTGGGCTTCGCGCACTGGGGGCGGTTTCCGGCCGAGGTGCATTCCGAGCCGCTTTTTTCGGAGCCATTTCTGTGCTGCCTGCCGGCCGGGCACCGGTTCGCGCGGCGCAGGCGCATCGAGCTCGCCGCGCTCGCGCGCGAGCCGTTCATTCTGTTTCCGCGCTCGGTCTCGCCGCATTACCACGACCAGATCATTGCGACCTGCGTGGAGGCCGGCTTCAGCCCGCAAATCCGCCACGAGGCCAGGCTATGGCAGACCGTGGTGACGATGGTGGAATTCGGCATGGGCATCGCGCTCGTGCCCGCCGCGCTCGGCAACATGGCCGGCGAGCGCGCGGTGTTCCGGCCATTGGCAAGCAATCCTTATGAATCGCAGGTGCTCAAGCTCGCGCGCGCGGGAGAGACGAATGCCATCGTGCAGGGGTTCGCGGGGTACCTGGCGCTGCCGGGGCGCGTTGGCTCTTAGTGGCCCTTAGTGGATCGAGGTGGCTGGAGGTGATCGAACTGGACCGACGCCTCAGACGATCACCTGATCGTCGCGCGCGGCGAGCGACGGCCGCGGCAGCGGGCCGCCGTCGGCGAGCACGCGCGTGATGCTCTCGGCATCGAGCGGCTTGCTGAACCGGAACCCCTGCGCCTCCACGCAGCCGAGCGCCAGCAGAAACTCCTGCTGGGCGAGCGTTTCGACACCTTCGGCAATGACCGATAGCCCGAGTGCCCGCGCCAGTGTGACGATCGCTTTCACGATCGCGCCGGTGTCGCTTTCCTCCACGCGATGCACGAATGTCCGGTCGATCTTGATGCGATCGACGGGCAGCGCGCGCAACTGGCTCAGGCTCGAATAGCCCATGCCGAAGTCGTCGACCGCCACGCCAATGCCGGCGCGGCGAAACTCGTGAAGACGGCGCACCGCGAATTCGGGTTGCTGCATCAGCGCGGTCTCGGTGATCTCGAGTTCGAGCCTGGTCGGGTCGGCGCCCGTCTCGCGCAAGATGGTCTGAAACGTCTCGACGATATTCGGGCGCTGCAACTGCAGCGGCGACAAATTGATCGAGATGCGCACGGGCGCAATCCCCATGCGCCGCCACAGGGCCGACTGGCGGCACGCCTCATGGAGCACCCACTCGCCGAGTAGCGCGACGAATCCCGACGTTTCCGCGATCGGCACGAATTCCGCGGGCGCGATCTCGCCGTAGACCTCGTCGTACCAGCGCACGAGCGCCTCCACACCCAGCACCTGACCGGTGCGCATGTCGACCTGCGGCTGGTAGTGCAGCCGCAGCGTGCCGGCTTCGATCGCCCGCCGCAGGCGCGCCGAAAGAATGAGCTTCGCGTCGGCGTCCGCGCGCATGTCCGGCCGATAGCGCTCCCAGCAGTTGCGGCCGCGATTCTTGGCTGCGTACATCGCCATGTCCGCGCAGGGGATCAGCGTTTGCGCCTCGCGGGCATCGGCGGGAAACACGCTGACGCCGACGCTCGCACTGACTATGAGCTCATGCCCGTCGACCACCACGGGCCTCGCCATCGCCGCGAGCACGGCGTCGGGCAGATCGAAGCGCGCCGGGTCGTCCGGCCTGCCCGGCGCCACCACGATGAATTCGTCGCCGCCGTAGCGGCCGACAATGTCGCCGGGGCGGGTGCAGGCGCGCAGACGCGCGGCGACTTCGACGAGCAGCAAGTCGCCGACGCTGTGCCCGAGCGCGTCGTTGACGGTCTTGAAGGCGTCGAGGTCGAGGAACACCACATGCACGGATGCGCCGTCCCGGTCCGGGGCCGCGAGCAGGGCCTCCAGTCTCGCGCTGACCGCCGCGCGGTTCGCGAGCCCGGTCAGGCTGTCGCATTCGCTCAGCTCATGCATGCGGCGTGAGCGATCGAGCAGCTTCACCGAGACGTCATGCGTCGTTTTGGCGAACAGGAGCGGGTAGACGAAGATGATGGGCAACCAGACTGGCGCGACCCGTATGTTCAAGGGGTCGAAGGCGATGCCGAAGGTCGCGGCCCCGACCGCCAGACCCGTGGCGCTGGCGCCCAGCCCGGCCGCGAAGAGCGGCCAGCCGCCGATCGCCATGTTGTCGAGCGCGAACATCAGCACGATGACGACCGTCGCGACGGGCTCGAAATGAACGGCCGTGACGAGCCAGCCGCCGAACGCCGAATCGAGGAGCATGTTCCGTCGCTCCCGGCGCGGCGCATCGGCGACGGCGCGGCTCACGAGCCGGTAGGCGAGATGCGGCCAGACGAGGCAGACGGCCAGCACGCCGGTGAGGAACGCCGCCGGCGCATGCTGTGCTCGCAGCAGGAACAGCATGGGCAGCATGCCCATCGCGTAACCCAGGGTCCTGAGCACGTAAATGCGCCGCACGAGGCCAATGGTCCAGGGTCTGTCGCCCTGGGCGGACGTGAGCACGGAGTCTCCTCGATCAGTTCATATGATTTAACCGAGAGAGTAGACCAGATCGGATGGGCGCGCGAGATCGATCAAAAATTGGGGCACGCTCGGGCGGTGAGCTCTTATGCCGGTGGCATGTGCCTTGCCCGCACGCGATCTCGCACCCGGAATCAGGGTTTCCGGCAGGATTGCAACATTTGGTGTGAACGCGTACATTACCGCAACAATTGAAATGTAAGTGTTTTGCAGGGCGATATCGTCCTGTGAGAGAGGAGTGAGGTAATGAAGCGTTTGAAGCTGACCACGTGGATCGTGATCGGCATGGTGCTGGGCATCGTCACGGGCTACGTGTGCCATAGCGTCATTAGCGATCCGCAGGAGCTGAAGTCGACCGCCGATTATTTCGGGCTGGTCACGGATCTATTTTTACGGCTCATCAAGATGATCGTCGCGCCGCTCGTGTTCACGACGCTCGTCGTGGGCGTGGGCAAGATGGGCGACGCGCGTGCGGTGGGGCGCGTGGGCGTGCGCGCGCTGGCGTGGTTTCTGGGCGCGACCTTCGTCTCGCTGCTGCTGGGCGCGCTGGTGGCGAACTGGCTGCAACCGGGCGCGGGCCTGAACCTGCCGCTGCCCGACTCGCACGCGGCCACCGGCATTGCGGCGGGCGCCATCAACGTGAAGGAGTTCCTCACGCACCTCGTGCCGAAGAGCGTGGTGCAGGCCATGGCCGAGAACGAGATCCTGCAGATCGTGGTGTTCTCGGCGTTCTTCAGCCTCGGGATCATTGCGGTCGGCGAACGGGCGCGCGGCATCGTCAGTCTGCTCGAACAGATCTCGGAGGTGATGTTCAAGGTCACCGGCTATGTCATGGCGTTCGCGCCGCTGGCCGTGTTCGCCGCGCTCGCCCACGTGGTCGCGATGCAGGGGCTGCGCGTGCTGATCAGCTACGGCTCGTTCATGGGCGCGTTCATCGGCGCGCTGGTGCTGCTGTGGTGCGCGCTCGTCGCGGCGGGCGGCGTGGTGCTGCGTGGGCGCGTGTTCGGCCTCGTGCGCTCGGTGCGTGTGCCCATGCTGCTTGCATTCAGCACAGCGAGCAGCGAATCTGCTTATCCGCGGCTGCTCGAGCAACTGGAGCGCTGCGGCGTGCCGCGCCGCATTTCGAGCTTCGTGTTGCCGCTCGGCTACTCGTTCAACCTCGATGGATCGATGATCTATTGCACGTTCGCCACGCTGTTCATCGCGCAGGCGTACGGCATTCACCTGTCGTTCGTGCAGCAGGCGACGATGCTCGCCATTCTGATGTTCACGAGCAAGGGCATGGCGGCCGTGCCGAAGGCCTCGCTCGTGGTGATCGCGGCCACCCTGGGCCAGTTCAACATTCCCGAGGCCGGCCTGTTGCTCATCATGGGCGTGGATACCTTCCTCGACATGGGGCGCACGGCGACCAACGTGCTCGGCAACAGCGTGGCGGCGGCGGTCGTGACGAAGTGGGAGGGGCAGCTCGGTCCCGTGCTGAGCGACGCGGAGTTCGAGGCGCTCGCAACGGAGCGCGACACGGAGAAGGCGTGATCGCCGGCCGCGCCCCTGCGGCCTCCCGCTAGCCGCAGCTCCCGATCTCTCCGCACGCCGTGCAGAAGTCGCAGCCATCGCGCCGGATCACGGCGTTCGCGCCGCACGAGCCGCATTTGCGGCCGAGCATGGCGTGGGGCGCCGCGAGCGCGGCGTCGGCGGGCAGGGCGTTGGCGCCGCCCAGCACGCGCTCGCCCGCGCGCGTTGCGGCATCGGTTTCGCCGATGTCCGCCACGCCCGTGTGCACCGCGCTTTCGGCGCGCCGCTGCGCGAGCAGCCGCGACGGCACCTGGCGTCCCTCGGCGTCCAGAAAGCCGCGCCGGTGCAGGATCTGCTGGATCGCATAGGCGATGGCGGCCACCTCGGAGTCGTGCCACAGCGGCGTGCGCTGGCCGTCGAGCCGCTGCGTCTGCCCATAGCGCACCTGGCCGCGGTCCCACGACACCTTGCGCAAGTCCTGCAGATTGCGCGCGACGAAGCCGCCGCGCGCCGCGAGCGAGAGCGAGCGCATGGTCGCCGTGATCCATTGCTGCGACTCGTCGCGCTGGCCCACCGGAATGAAGAACTCGATGGGCCGCTCGATCGTCACGGATTCGCCGCCCACCTGGCCCGTCACTTCGAGGAACGAGACGGCCACGTAGAGCGAGACCTTGCCGGTCTGCGTGAGGTATTCGATCTTCTCGATCACGGCGGGCAGCTCGCCCTTGGGCCGATGGTCGATCGCCACGCGTAACGGGTCGAGCAGGGTGTCGCCCTGCGCGTCGTCGAGCGCGTCGCCGGCGGCGGGCAGCGTTTGCAGCACGGCGCCCAGCGTCTCGTTCGGCCGATAGGTGGCGAGACCCTTGAGCCCGCGCCGCCAGGCGTCGAGATAGAGGTCTTCGAAGGCGTCGAACGGATAATCGGCGGGCACGTTCACCGTCTTGGAGATCGAGGTGTCCACGAACGGCTGCACGGCCGCCATCATCGCCACGTGTTCCTGCGCGCTCATTTGCAGCGCGTTCACGAAATACTCGGGCAACGCATT
>JAITTX010000076.1 GCA_031286755.1 Paraburkholderia sp. | reverse complement strand
TTCGGCCTCGCGCTGAACCTCGAGCGCGACTCGGTCGGCGCCGTGATTCTGGGCGAGTACGAGCACATCTCGGAAGGCGACATCGTCAAGACGACGGGCCGCATTCTCGAAGTGCCGGTGGGTCCGGAACTGATCGGCCGCGTGGTCGATCCGCTCGGCAACCCGATCGACGGCAAGGGCCCGATCAACGCCAAGCACACCGACGCAATCGAAAAGATCGCTCCGGGCGTGATCTGGCGTGAAGGCGTGTCGCAGCCGATGCAAACCGGCCTGAAGTCGATCGACGCCATGGTGCCGATCGGCCGCGGCCAGCGTGAGCTGATCATCGGCGACCGTCAGTGCGGCAAGACCGCGGTGGCCGTCGACACGATCATCAACCAGAAAGGCAAGGACCTCATCTGTATCTACGTCGCGATCGGCCAGAAGGCTTCGTCGATCCAGAACGTGGTGCGCAAGCTCGAAGAAACCGGCGCGATGGAGTACACCATCATCGTGGCCGCTTCGGCTTCGGAATCGGCCGCGCTGCAGTACCTCGCGCCGTACGCCGGCTGCACGATGGGCGAATACTTCCGCGATCGCGGTCAAGACGCGCTCATCATCTATGACGACTTGACCAAGCAAGCCTGGGCATACCGTCAGATCTCGCTGCTGCTGCGCCGCCCGCCGGGCCGTGAAGCTTACCCCGGCGACGTGTTCTATCTGCACTCGCGTCTGCTCGAGCGCGCCGCGCGCGTTTCGGCCGACTACGTCGAGAAGTTCACGAACGGCGAAGTGAAGGGCAAGACGGGTTCGCTCACCGCACTGCCGATCATCGAAACGCAAGCTGGCGACGTGACCGCATTCGTTCCGACGAACGTGATTTCGATTACCGACGGCCAGATCTTCCTGGAAACCGACCTCTTCAACGCAGGCATCCGCCCGGCTATTAACGCCGGCGTGTCGGTCTCGCGTGTGGGCGGTGCGGCACAGACCAAGGTTGTCAAGAAGCTGTCGGGCGGTATCCGTACCGACCTCGCGCAGTACCGTGAACTCGCAGCGTTCGCGCAGTTCGCATCGGACCTCGACGAAGCCACCCGCAAGCAACTCGAGCGCGGCCGCCGCGTGACGGAACTGCTCAAGCAGCCGCAATACCAGCCGCTGCAGGTGTGGGAACTGGCTGTCTCGCTGTTCGCGGCGAACAACGGCTACCTCGACGACCTCGAAGTCAACGACGTCCTGCCGTTCGAGAAGGGCCTGCGCGAATACCTGAAGTCGAAGCACGCCGACCTCGTCGCGCGCGTCGAGGACAAGAAGGACCTGTCGAAGGACGACGAGGCAGCGCTCCACGCGGCGATCAAGGACTTCAAGAAGTCCGGCGCATACTGATCCGTCCGGGAATCAGACACGATAAACGGACTGGGGCCTGAGTCAGCGCTGAAGCGCTGACTCGGGTCGACAAAGGAGCAAGCTATGGCTGGAATGAAGGAAATTCGCGGCAAGATCAAGAGCGTGCAAAACACGCGCAAGATCACCAAGGCGATGGAAATGGTCGCGGCGTCGAAGATGCGCCGTGCCCAGGAGCGCATGCGCGCCGCTCGCCCGTATGCCGACAAGGTCCGCGACATCGCTGCGCACATGAGCCGTGCGAACCCCGAGTATCGCCATCCGTTCATGACGGAAAACAACGATGCGAAGGTCGCCGGCGTGATTCTCGTCACGACCGACAAGGGTCTGTGCGGCGGGATGAACACCAACGTGCTGCGCGCGACGCTGCAGAAGTTCAAGGATCTGGAGGCATCGGGCAAGACCGTCGAAGCAACGGCGATCGGCAGCAAGGGCCTTGGTTTCCTGAACCGTCTGCGCGCGAAGGTCGTCTCGAACGTCGTGCAGCTCGGCGACACGCCGCACCTCGAAAAGCTGATCGGCGCGGTGAAGGTGCAGCTCGACCAATACTCGGAAGGCAAGCTCTCCGCGGTGTACCTGGCGTACACGCGCTTCGTCAACACGATGAAGCAGGAGCCGGTCATCGAGCAGCTGCTGCCGCTGTCGAACGAGCGCCTTGAAGGCAACGACGACGGCACGACGCCGAAGTCGCAGTGGGACTACATCTACGAGCCGGACGCGCAAACCGTCGTGGACGAACTGCTGGTCCGCTATGTCGAAGCCCTGGTCTATCAGGCCGTGGCGGAAAACATGGCGTCGGAGCAGTCGGCCCGTATGGTGGCGATGAAGGCAGCGTCGGACAACGCGAAAACGGTCATCAACGAACTGCAGCTCTCGTACAACAAGAGCCGCCAGGCCGCGATTACGAAGGAACTTTCGGAAATCGTCGGCGGCGCAGCAGCGGTCTGACCGGGCACAAGCCGAACGCGAACCGCGCCGCTGTGCTGCTTTGAGCTAGCGGCGGCCGAGTGAAGAATTCAGGTATCTAAAGGAAAATCGATGAGTACAACTGCTTTGGTAGAAGGCAAGATCGTACAGTGCATCGGCGCGGTGATCGACGTGGAGTTCCCGCGTGAGCACATGCCGAAGATCTACGACGCGCTGATTCTCGACGGGTCGGAGCTGACCCTCGAAGTGCAGCAGCAGCTGGGCGACGGCGTTGTCCGCACCATCTGTCTGGGTGCATCGGACGGCCTGCGCCGCGGCACCGTGGTGAAGAACACGGGCGAGCCCATCAGCGTTCCGGTCGGCAAGCCGACTCTGGGCCGCATCATGGACGTGCTCGGCCGCCCGATCGACGAAGCGGGCCCGATCGTCAGCGAAAACAAGCGCGCGATCCACCAGAAGGCGCCGGCATTCGACGAACTGTCGCCGTCGGCCGAGCTGCTCGAAACCGGCATCAAGGTTATCGACCTGATCTGCCCGTTCGCAAAGGGCGGTAAGGTTGGCCTGTTCGGTGGTGCTGGCGTGGGCAAGACCGTCAACATGATGGAGCTCATCAACAACATCGCGAAGGAACACGGCGGCTTCTCCGTGTTCGCGGGCGTGGGCGAGCGTACCCGTGAGGGCAACGACTTCTACCACGAAATGAAGGACTCGAACGTTCTGGACAAGGTCGCGCTGGTGTACGGCCAGATGAACGAGCCGCCGGGCAACCGTCTGCGCGTCGCGCTGACCGGTCTGACGATGGCCGAGCACTTCCGTGACGAAGGCCTCGACGT
>JAITTX010000001.1 GCA_031286755.1 Paraburkholderia sp. | reverse complement strand
ATCCCGTTCCAGGCGATCCTCTTGCCGATGGCGCGTCTCGAAGGCTTCTTCGGCCTCTCGAACACGATCGGCGGGCTCGTGCTCGTGCACGTCGTGTACGGCATCGCATTCACCACGATGTTCTTCCGCAACTTCTACGTGAGCGTGCCGGCCGAGCTAGTGAAGGCCGCGCGCATCGACGGCGCCGGTTTCTTCATGATCTTCACGCGCATCATGCTGCCGCTCTCGCTGCCGATCTTCATGGTGTGCCTGATCTGGCAGTTCACGCAGATCTGGAATGACTTCCTGTTCGGTATCGTGTTCTCGGGCGTCGATTCGATGCCCATCACGGTGGCGCTGAACAATCTCGTGAACACGTCCACGGGCGTGAAGGAATACAACGTCGACATGGCCGGCGCGATTATCGCCGCGCTGCCCACGCTGCTCGTCTACGTGATCGCCGGCCGCTACTTCGTGCGCGGCCTCACGGCGGGCGCGGTGAAGGGCTAACGCGGGGCCAACCTCGCATTCGATCAAAAGGATTCACAGCATGGCAAGCCTTTCCATTCGCGACGTCTACAAGACCTACCCGAACGGGGTGCCCGTCCTCAAGGGCGTGAACATCGACATCGAAGACGGCCAGTTCCTGATTCTGGTCGGCGGTTCGGGTTGCGGGAAGTCGACGCTCCTGAACATGATCGCGGGTCTCGAAACCGTCACCAAGGGCGAGATCTGCATGGACGGCAAGGTGGTGAACAACCTCTCGCCGAAAGACCGCGACATCGCGATGGTGTTCCAGTCGTACGCGCTCTATCCGTCGATGACGGTGCGCGAGAACATCTCGTTCGGCCTGAACATCCGCAAGGTGCCCAAGGCGGAGCAGACGCAGATCGTCGATCGCGTGTCGAGCATGCTGCAGATCCAGCACCTGCTCGACCGCAAGCCGGGCCAGCTCTCGGGCGGCCAGCGCCAGCGCGTGGCGATGGGCCGTGCGCTCGCGCGCGACCCGATCATGTTCCTGTTCGACGAGCCGCTCTCGAACCTCGACGCGAAGCTGCGTATCGAGATGCGTTCGGAAATCAAGCTACTGCATCAGCGCGTGGGCAAGACGATCGTCTATGTGACGCACGACCAGATCGAGGCGATGACGCTCGGCGACCGCATCGCCGTGATGAAGGACGGCATCGTGCAGCAGTTCGGCGCGCCGCAGGACATCTACGATTCGCCGTCGAATCTGTTCGTGGCGGGCTTCATTGGCGCGCCGCCGATGAACTTCATCAACGGCAAGCTGGTGGAGCAGGGTTCGGGTGTGGGCATCGAGCTCGATACCGGCGTCGCGCGCAACGTGCTGAACCTGCCGTTCGAGGCGAACAAGCTGCGCAGCCAGATCGGCCAGGACGTGGTGCTGGGCCTGCGCCCCGAGCGCATCACCGACGCGCGCAGCTCGCACGACGGCCACGGCCACGAACTGCAACGTCACACCGTGAAGGTCGATGTGATCGAGCCGACCGGCCCGGACACGCTCGTGTTCGCGCAGGTCAACGGCAAGCGGGTCGTGAGCCGCGTGCACCCCGGTGCGAATCCTCAGCCGCTCAACAACATGGAGTTGCTGTTCGACGTTTCGAAGGCGGTGCTGTTCGATCCGAAGACGGAAGAGCGCCTTGCCTGAGCGAACTTGACCTTCTCGCACCGGGTCTTGCCGGCGCGATAAAAAACCCCGTTGGCTGCGCAAGCAGCAACGGGGTTTTGTTATATCCGGCCGCGCGGGCGAGGGTGTCGATCAGCGCGCGTGCGGGTGATGCTGTCCATGCCCGGGCGCATGCGGCTGCAACAGCACGAGCACCGCGCCCGCGCCGCCGTCGTGCGGCCGTGCCTGGCAGAACGCAATCACTTCTTCCTTCTGCACGAGCCACGCGCGCACCTTGCCCTTGAGCACCGGCTCCTTGCCCACGGAACCGAGCCCCTTGCCGTGAATCACGCGCACGCAGCGCAGCCCGCGCTTGCCCGCTTCGCGCACAAAAGCCTGTAGCGCCTCGCGCGCTTCCTCGCGGCGCATGCCGTGCAAGTCGAGCTGCGCCTGCACGATCCACGCGCCGCGCCGCAGCTTCTTGACGACTTCCTCGCTCACGCCGGGGCGGTGGTAATAGAGCGAGTCGTCGGTGTCGAGCAGGGCCTCGGGATCGAAGTCGTCGGAAATCGCTTCGTGCAGGACCGCCTGCTCGTCGAGCTGCGTTTGCAGCGGCAGCGGCACGGGCGCCTCGCGCCGGGGTTGCGCGCGCGGTGGCTGCTTGAGCGGGGCGATCTGGCCGATTTCGCGGCGAAACAGGTCGCTGTCGGCGGCGGCTTCCACGCGCGCCGCCTGGGTGGCCGCGCGCTCGCGTTCGCGCTGGCGCGTTTGCGTCTTGAGCGCATCGCGCAGGCTGCCGAGGCCGGCGAAGCCCGTGGCGGCTTTGCCCGGCTCGGGTTCGGGCGCGGGCGTGATGCCCGGTGCAGCGGGACGCGTGGGGGCGGGGCGCTTGGGCTCGCCCGGATGGGGCACGTTCTTGGGCATGGGCTAGGGCGCTGGATGAATGGGGCGCGAGGGCGCGAGTGCAAAAGCAAAGGGCCGCTGCTGGTTGGCTGCGGCCCTCTTGTAGTGCGCCGTCTTGGCTTGACGGCGCTATTTTACCGGCTTGCCGGCGCGGTGCCCGGTGCGGCACGCCGCGTTGCGGGCACGCGCTGACGGTGCGGCAAGCCCGGTGGCCGGATCAGCGCTCGGCTTCGGCGCTCATCACGTGCGCGCCGATCTCGCTGACGGTTTCCAGATAGCGCTGCGCGTCGAGCGCGGCCATGCAGCCCGTGCCGGCGCTGGTGATGGCCTGGCGATAGACGTGGTCCTGCACGTCGCCGGCCGCGAACACGCCCGGCACGCTCGTGCCGGTGGCGTTGCCGTTCAGGCCGCCGTTCGTGATGATGTAGCCGTTCTTCATCTCCAGCTGGCCTTCGAAGATGTCGGTGTTCGGCTTGTGGCCGATCGCCACGAACACGCCTTGCAGGTCGAGATCGGTGGTCGCGCCGGTCTTCACGTTCTTGATGCGCAGGCCGTTCACGCCGCCGTCGTTACCCTTGACTTCGTCGAGCACGTGATCCCATTTGATCTCGACGATGCCTTCCTTTTCCTTCTCCAGCAGGCGGTCGATCAGGATCGGCTCGGCGCGGAACTTGTCGCGGCGGTGGATCACGGTGACCTTCTTCGCGATGCCTGCCAGATAGAGCGCTTCTTCGACGGCCGTGTTGCCGCCGCCGATCACGGCCACGTGCTGGTTGCGGTAGAAGAAGCCGTCGCAGGTCGCGCAGGCGGAGACGCCGCGGCCCATGAAGAGCTCTTCGCTCGGCACGCCGAGGTATTGCGCCGACGCGCCGGTCGCGATGATGAGCGAATCGCAGGTGTATTCGCCCGAGTCGCCGATCAGGCGGATGGGTTTTTCATCGAGCCTGGCCGTGTGAATGTGATCGAACACGATTTCCGTGTTGAAACGCTCGGCGTGCTCGAGAAAGCGCTGCATCAGTTCCGGGCCCTGCACACCGTTCGGATCGGCGGGCCAGTTTTCCACGTCGGTCGTGGTCATGAGCTGGCCGCCCTGCGCGAGGCCGGT
>JAITTX010000027.1 GCA_031286755.1 Paraburkholderia sp. | reverse complement strand
AACGTGAGCGTGATGGCCGATCCCCTGATGGCCTCCAGATCGATTTCCATGTCGTCGCGCCCGAAATACCGCGGGTCGACAACGGAGCGGACTGCCTCGATGCGATATTCGAAAAGCTGCCCGATGCCCTCGTGGCCCGAAATGCGCCGGGGAATCAGCACGTCCTGGCGAATTTCCTTTTCCCGCTTCTGGAACTGCAGCACGACGACATGTTCGGGTAGCTCTTCGCCATGCATGCGGACCGGAGGGGTGGGCAGATGCCTCGAAGGAGCCCACATGATTACGCCGCCTGGCGCAGTGCCACGCGCACGCCGTCACCACTCGCCGCATCACCCGGGCGGTCTGCCTCGCGCCCTGTCACTGCGTCCTTCATATGCCGCTTCCTTTCGTAGATAGACCCTGCGATACAAGGAGAGGCGGCATGCCATGCCGCCCACAGGGTCTATCTTGTGAGCGTTCATATTATCCTGAACAGGAGAAAATTCCGAAATATGGACGCCTGCGGGATAAAAGCGGCTTCGTATGATGTTGGGCAAGCGCATTGGCCGCGTCGCCCGGCGCTTCAGCCCTCGCCAGCGGGTTCGCTGCGCAAGGCCTCGATCAGCAGCCGCGCGCCAGCCGAGAGCGGCGCGCCCTTGCGCGTGACCAGTTCATAGGGCTCGCTGCGGGAGCCCAAATGCAGCGGGAGGATGCAGGTCATCTCGTGGCGTGCGAAGAACTGCGCGACGTCGATGGACACCAGCGCGACGAACGACGGATTGCTTTGCAGCAGGGCGAGCGTGGCGAACGCCGAAGTCGTTTCGAGCAGATTCAGCGGAAAGCGGATCTCGGCGTCGCGGAACTCGCGCTCCAGCAAAAGCCGCATCGGCATGTTCGCGCGGTACACCACCCACCGGTATTCCGCGAGGTCCTGGAGCGCGAGCTTTGTCGCGCGCCTGAGCGGATGCTGCACGTTGGCCACCACGGCCAGCGTTTCGTCCTGCAGCTTGAACGAGTCGTAAAGCTGCGGCGTCTGGCTGATCGTGGTGCGGCAGATCGCGAGATCGAGTCGGCCCGCATCCACCTGGCTCAGCAATGCCGCGCTCGTGTCTTCCACGATCTCGACCGACATGTCCGGGTTGCGCGCGATCAGCGCGGTAATCGCGTCGGTGAGGCGCGGCACTGCTCCCATGATGACGCCCACCGCCAGGCGGCCGCCCTGGCCGCGCTCGATCCCCACCATTTCCTCGCGCATGTGCGAGAGGTCCGTCTGGATCAGCCGCGCATAGCGGATCACGCAATGCCCGGCTTCGTTGGGTTCGAGCCCCCGGTTGGTGCGGTTGAAGAGCGGCGTGTCGAAGGTGGTTTCGATCTCTTGCAGCGCCTTGCTCGCGCCCGGTTGCGTGAGCGCGACTTGCTGCGCGGCCTTGAGCAGCGAGCCGTGGTCGCCGAGCGCGATCAAGAGGCGCAATTGCTTCAGGTGGAGCCGGGAGATGATGGAATTGAGCGGCGGGGTCATGGGCTTGAGGAAAAGTTATATCCGTATCAAATCTTCTCAATTACGGCGCGGTAAGCATCTCCCTATACTGGCCCGAATCAGCTAGTCCAATACCGCGATTTTTCAGGCGCCAGCGCGCCGCGCGAGTCCGGGTTGCCCGCACGAGGCGTGGCAACAAACGCATCCACTATAACTGAAGCTCATTGCCATGTCTCTCATCAACTACATCACGCAGATTCAGTTCGATTTCGGCGCCATCCGTTTGCTCAAGAGCGAATGCGAACGCGTGGGCATGCGCCGGCCGCTGATCGTCACGGACAAGGGCGTTCGCGCGGCGGGCATCATCGACACCGTTCTCTCGGCGCTCGACAGCGCCACGCCCACCGCCATTTACGACGGCACGCCGCCGAACCCGAACGAGGCCGCCGTGCGCGAAGCGGTGGCCGCCTACCGGGCCGGCGAGTGCGACGGCATCATCGCCGTGGGCGGCGGCTCGGCAATCGATCTCGCCAAGGGTGTGGCCGTGTGCGCGACGCACGAAGGCCCGCTGCAACGCTTTGCGGTGATCGAGGGCGGCGTGGCGAATATCACCGCGAAAACGGCGCCGGTCATCGCCGTGCCGACGACGGCGGGCACCGGCAGCGAAGTGGGCCGCGGCGCGATCCTGATTCTCGACGACGGCCGCAAGGTGGGCGTGATCTCGCCGTTCGTGGTGCCGCGCGTCGCGATCTGCGATCCCGAGCTGACGCTGGGCTTGCCCGGCACGTTGACGGCGGCCACGGGCATGGACGCCATCGCGCACTGCATCGAAACCTTCCTCGCCCCGGCCTTCAATCCGCCCGCGGACGGCATCGCGCTCGACGGTCTGTGGCGCGCGTGGCGGCACATCGAGCGCGCGACGCGCGAGCCCGGCGACCGGGTCGCGCGCCTGAACATGATGAGCGCCTCGATGCAGGGCGCGCTCGCGTTCCAGAAGGGCCTCGGTTGCGTGCACAGCCTGAGCCACTCGCTCGGCGGCATCAATCCGCGCCTGCATCACGGCACGCTGAACGCGATCTTCCTGCCGGCCGTGCTGCGCTTTAACGAAGACTCGCCTTCCGTGCGCGACGAAGACAAGCTGAACCGCCTCGCCACCGCCATGGGTCTTGGCGGCGGCGCGGAAGTGGCGCCCGCGGTGCGCGCCATGACCGAGCGCCTGGGTCTGCCCACGGGGCTCGCGCAATTGGGCGTCACTCGCGAGATGTTCCCGGACATCATCAAGGGCGCGCTCAAGGACCACAGCCACAAGACCAATCCGCGCGAGGCGTCCGCCGAGGATTACCGCGCGATGCTCGAAGCGTCGATGTAAGGCGCCGCGAGATCAGCATTGCAACGCCGCGAGAGACGGCGTTTTGAAAGAGCGAATCGGAGACACTCATCATGCAGGCGAGCAAGAAACTACGTCGGATCCAGCGTATTTCCATTTTCTTTTTGACGCTGGCGGGCTGCATCAATTATCTCGATCGTAGTGCGCTGTCGGTCGCCAATAGCACGATCAGCGGTGAAATGGGGTTGAGCGCCGCGCAAATGGGGCTGCTGCTTTCCGCTTTTTCGATGTCCTATGCATTTGCGCAATTGCCGGTCGGAGTGTTGCTCGACCGCCTGGGCGCGCGGCTGATGCTCGGTGTGGGCATGCTGCTGTGGTCGGTGGCGCAGCTCTGCACGGGCTTCGTGCACGGCTTCCAGCAATTGTTCTTCGCACGGATTTGTCTCGGCGTGGGCGAGGCGCCGCAGTTTCCCGCCGGCGCGAAGGTGATCGGCGAGTGGTTCGCGTTGCGTGATCGCGGCGCGCCCACCGGTATCTTCGTGGCTTGCTCGACGATCGGCCCCGCCATTGCGCCGCCGATTCTCACGGGGCTCATGCTGGCCCTGAGCTGGCGCGAGATGTTTGTCCTGACCGGCGTGCTTGGCGTGCTGGTGGCGCTCGGCTGGTATGTGGCCTATCGCAACCGCGGCGAAGTCGAGCTCACGGCCGACGAGCAAGCGCATCTGGCCGAGGGCGCGGAAGAGGAGGCCACCGTCACGCCGCTCAACGGTGCGCAGTGGCGCAATCTGTTCGCGCAGCGCTCGACGTGGGGCATGCTGTTCGGCTTCATGGGCGTGATCTACATGGTCTGGCTCTACCTCACGTGGCTGCCCGCGTATCTGGAGCACGAGCGCGGCATGAGCATCGCCCGCGCGGGCTGGGTGGTCGCGATTCCGTATTTCTTCGGCACCATCGGCATGATCGGCAGCGGTTATATCGCCGACTGGCTCTACCGCAAGGGCATGGCGCCCATCACGAGCCGCAAGTGGCCCATTTGCGTGGGCCTCGTGGGGGCGGCCGCGTTCACGGTGCCCGCCGCGCTCACCGCTTCGGCCACGCTCGCCATCGTCTACATCTCGGTCGCGATGCTCTTCATCAACATGGCTTCCGGTGGCGCGTGGTCGCTCGTGAGCGTGGCCGCGCCTCGCCAGGCGGTGGCATCGCTCGGCGGGATCCAGAATTTCGGCGGCTTCTTGGCCGGCTCGGCGGCGCCCATCGTCACGGGTCTCGTGGTCGACCGCACCCATTCGTTCGTGAACGCCCTGATCGTGAGCGCCGCCGTGGCCGTGCTTTCGGCCATCGCCTACATGCTCATGGTGCGACGCCCCGTGACGGTCGAGCAGCAGCCGGAGCAGGACGCGGCGCTCGCGGTGCGCACGGCCGAGTGAAGATGCGCAGGCGGCTCCCGCATGGTCGGGGGCCGTTTGAATTCCATGGTTTGAAATTCGTAGTTCGAGCTCCGCAGTTTGAGTTCGATAGACATGAGCATGCAGGGACCGAATGTCAGTTATTACGTGTGTTGAGGATTTGCGCCTGCTGGCGAAAAAGCGCGTGCCAAAGGCGTTTTACGACTATGTCGATAGCGGTTCGTATACGGAGTCGACCTATCGCGAGAATAGCCGCGCGTTCGATGCCCTGAAGCTGCAGCAGCGCGTGGCCGTGAACGTGGAAGGCCGCAGCACGGCCAGCACGATGATCGGCCAGCCGGTGACGATGCCGGTTGCCATTGCGCCCACCGGCCTCACCGGCATGCAGTGGCCGAACGGCGAGATGCTCGGCGCGATGGCGGCAAAGCGCTTTGGCGTGCCGTTCACGCTCTCGACAGTGAGCATCTGCTCGATCGAGGACGTCGCGCGCCATACCGGCGCGCCGTTCTGGTTCCAGCTCTATGTGATGCGCGACCGGGGCTTCAACGCCTCGCTCATCGAGCGCGCGCATCTGGCCGGATGCTCGGCGCTGGTGGTCACGCTGGACCTGCAGATCAACGGCCAGCGGCACAAGGACCTGAAAAACGGCATGACGGTGCCGCCGCGTCTCACGCCCGGCAATCTGCTCGATTTCGCTTCCAAGCCGGGCTGGATGCTGCGCGCGCTGCGCGGCGCGAAGACGTTCGGCAATCTGGCCGGCTACATCAAGGGCGGCGACGACGTCATCACTATCAGCAAGTGGGTCTCGCAGCAATTCGATCCCACCCTGAGCTGGGACGATCTCGTCGCGATCCGCCGCGCCTGGGACCGCAAGCTCGTGCTCAAGGGCATCATGAGCGTGGAGGACGCGCGCATGGCCGCATCGGTTGGCGCGGACGCCATTGTCGTCAGCAATCATGGCGGACGGCAACTGGATGGCGCGCCGTCGAGCATCGAGGCGCTGCCCGCGATCGTGGAGGCCGTGGGCGACCAGGTCGAGGTCTGGGTGGACGGTGGCATCCGCACCGGGCAGGACGTCATGAAGGCGGTGGCGCTGGGCGCGAAGGGCACCATGGTCGGGCGCGCGTTCATGTATGCGCTGGGCGCGATGGGCGAGGCCGGCGTCGCGCGCATGCTGCAGATCCTGCAAAGCGAACTCGACGTGAGCATGGCCTTGACGGGCGTGCGCACGATAGGCGAAATCGGCCGGCACAATCTTTATCAGCGCGGCTATGGCGTGCCGCACGGCGACAGCCACGGCGCAGCGCCGGCCCGCGCTGAGATGGCAACTATCTGAATCAAGGAGTGAATGGATGGATCTGAATATCAAGGGCCGCTGGGCGCTGGTGTGCGCCGCGAGCAAGGGACTCGGCAAGGGCTGCGCGCAGGCGCTGGTGGCCGAGGGCGTGAACGTCGTGATCACCGCGCGCGGCAGCGAGGCGCTCGAAGCCACCGCGCAGGAACTGCGCGCGCTCAACCCTGACGTCACGGTGAAGGCCGTGGCCGGCGACATCACCACGAGCGCGGGCCGTGCCGCCGCGCTGGCCGCTGCGCCGCATTTCGATATCCTGATCAATAACGCGGGCGGCCCGCCCCCGGGCGATTTCCGCAACTGGTCGCGCGAGGACTGGATCGCCGCCGTGGACGCCAACATGCTCACGCCGATCGAGCTGATCAAGGCCACCGTGGACGGCATGGCCGAGCGGGGCTTCGGGCGCATCGTCAATATCACGTCCGGCGCGGTGAAGGCGCCCATCGACGTGCTGGGGCTCTCGAACGGCGCGCGCTCGGGGCTGACCGGCTTCATCGCCGGGCTCGCGCGGCAAAAGCGCATCGCGCAGAGCAACGTGACGATCAACAATCTGCTGCCGGGGCTGTTCGAAACCGACCGCCTGCGCCAGTCGACGCAAGCGGCGGCGGACGCGCAAGGCAAGAGCTACGATGTGGCGCTGGAGGCGAAGCGGCAGCAGATTCCCACGGGGCGCTTTGGCACGGCCGAGGAGTTCGGTGCGTTCTGCGCGTTCCTGTGCAGCGGCCACGGCGGTTATTTCACGGGGCAGAATGTGCTGCTCGACGGCGGCAGCTATCCGGGCACGTTCTAAGCGCGGGTTCGAGATTTGCCGGGGGGAGGGTGGTGTTGTGGCCGCCCCTCGGGACAGCCACTGCCGGGCGCGCGAAGGCGCCGCCCGGCACAGGACGCAGCCTTGGCGGATGCCTTAGCGGATCGGCGAGAACGAAGCGGCCAGCATGATCTTCGATTCCTGGCCGATTAGCAGCGGCGTGGCCTTCGCGATGAAGCGCTCCATCCAGTCGCGGTCTTCGAGCAGCGCGGCGCGGCGCTTGACGCGCTCGTCGAGGCTTTCCCACGCCCAGATATGCACGAGCTGATGCAGCGTGCCGATTTCGGTGTACCACCAGCCCACCAGGGTGGCGTGGCGCGAGATGATGGGCAGGCCTTCTTGTTCGAAGTGCTGAAGATATTCCTTGAGCTTGCCGGGCTGGACCGTGTAGGTCCTCATTTCGTAAAACATGAGCGAGTGCTTCCTGAGTGAATCCGATAGGCGTTGATGAAAAATGCCACGCCAGTATAGAAATGGTCTTGCAGCGCTGAAATTGAGAGCTTCTTATAGCGCTATGAAGAGCTGTCATGTCCAAAGCATTGACGCTCGCCGGGCGCTTTGAAATCATGCCGTGCAGAGGCTGCGATATTGAAATCGCAGCAAATCGATTGCATTCGCGTGACCCCGATTTATCCCCTTGAGGAACTGGAAATGAACATCGCAGGGAACCTATTGATTGGCCAGAGCGTGCGGCGCGGAACCAACGGTGTGTCGTATGCGCTCGACGCCGCGAGCGGCGAGCGTCTGGAGCCCGGCTTCGGCGGCGCCACGCTCGACGACGTGGACGCGGCCTGCGCGCTCGCATGGACCGCGTTCGACCGCTTTCGCGAGACGAGTCTCGAAGCGCGCGCCGAGTTTCTGGAAGCGATTGCCAGCAACATCCTCGCGCTGGGCGACGTACTCGTCGAGCGCTGCATGGCGGAGTCGGGCTTGCCGCGCGCACGCGTGGAAGGCGAGCGCGCCCGCACGGCAGGCCAGTTGCGCATGTTCGCGGACGTCGTGCGGGCGGGCGACTTTCTCGAAGCGCGCGTGGACCCGGCGCTGCCCGAGCGCAAGCCGCTGCCGCGCGCCGATCTGCGCATGCGCCACATCGGGCTCGGCCCCGTGGTGGTGTTCGGCGCCAGCAATTTCCCGCTCGCGTTTTCGGTGGCGGGCGGCGATACGGCCTCCGCGCTCGCGGCGGGCTGCCCCGTGATCGTCAAGGCGCACGCGGCACACCCCGGCACCTCGGAGCTCGTTGGCACGGCGGTGAGCAAGGCCGTGAAGGACTGCGGCATGCCGGAAGGCACGTTCTCGCTGCTGTTCGGCAGCGGCCGCGAAATCGGCCAGGGGCTCGTGCGCGACCCGCGCATCAAGGCCGTGGGCTTCACGGGATCGCGGCACGCGGGCACGGACCTGATGGCCGTTGCCGCGGCGCGTCGCGAGCCCATTCCGGTGTACGCCGAAATGAGCAGCATCAATCCGGTGCTGTTGTTCCCGCACGCGCTGGAGCAGCGCGGCGAAGCCATCGCTCAGGCCTTCGTGCAGTCGCTCACGCAGGGCGCGGGCCAGTTCTGCACCAACCCGGGCTTGATCCTCGCGGTGGAAGGCCCCGCGCTCGATCGCTTCGTGGCGGCGGCCGCAGAAGCGCTGGCTCACGCGCCGTCGGCGACGATGCTCACGCCGGGCATCCATCGCGCGTTCGAGGCGTCGGTGGCGAAGTTCACCGAGCATCCGCAGGTGCAAACGGTGGCGCGCGCGCAACCGGCTGCCGGCGCGCACGAGGGGCAGGGCGCGTTGTTCACCACGAGCGCCGCGGCGTTTCGCGAGCACGCGGAGTTGCAGGAAGAAGTCTTCGGCGCGGCTTCGCTGGTCGTGCGCTGCCCGGACCTGCAAACCATGCTCGCGCTGATCGAATCGCTGGAGGGGCAGCTCACGGCGGCGCTGCATATCGACGAAGCCGATTACGACGCGGTGCGGCCGTTCTTGCCCGCGCTGGAGCGGCGCGTGGGGCGCGTGCTCGTGAACGGCTTTGGCACGGGCGTGGAAGTCGCGCACGCGATGGTGCACGGCGGCCCGTATCCTTCCACGGCCGATGGGCGCTCGACCTCGGTCGGCAGCCTCGCGATCCGCCGCTTCCTGCGTCCGGTGAGCTACCAGGACATGCCCGAGGCGCTGTTGCCGGAGGCGTTGAAAGCGGCCAATCCGTGGAAGGTCAATCGCTTGCTCGACGGGAAGATCGAGCTGGCGTCGCGCGCTTGATCGTTATTTGACGAGGCTGAGTCGGGCGCCCCGCCGCCGTGTTAACGGTGGCGGGGCGCCCGATTTTTTAAAGCCGGTTTAAAGCGGTTTTAAAGCCGATTGGTTTAAAGCCGATTGTCTTAAAGACGATACCCGCCGCTCGCATCGATGACCTGGCCGGTGGTCCATTGCGAGGCCGGGCTCGCGAGAAAGCCGATGACGTTCGCGATATCGCCGGCCGTGCCCACGCGTCCCAACGGGCTTGCACCTATCGCGGTGGCGCGGCCCGCATCGGTGCGCAGCCAGGCCGCGTTCATGTCGGTATCCACCGGGCCCGGGGCAACCGCGTTGACCAGAATGCCGCGCGGGCCGAGCTCGACGGCCCAGTGCCGCGTGAGCGTATCGATCGCGCCCTTCGACGCCGAATAGGCCGACAACGCATTGAATTGGCCCGCCGCCTCGAATACGCGGCTCGACAGCACGCTGGAAAGATTGACGATGCGCGCGCCGTCCGGCATGCGCTCGAGGGCCTTTTGCGTGGTGAAGAACACGGCCTTCACGTTCAGCGTGAATTGACGGTCGAACAGCTCGGGCGTGGTGTCGGCCAGCGTGCCGCCATCCGCGACGCCGGCGTTGTTCACCAGCAGATCGAGTTGCGCGGGCTTGCCGCGCGAGGCAAGCCCTTTATCCAGCGCGCTGAACAACTGGTCGATGCCTTCGAGCTTGTCGAGATCGGCGGAAACCGCGAAGCCATCCGCGCCGAGTTTGCGGATTTCGGCGAGC
This sequence comes from Paraburkholderia sp., assembly GCA_031286755.1. GTDB lineage: Bacteria > Pseudomonadota > Gammaproteobacteria > Burkholderiales > Burkholderiaceae > Paraburkholderia. The sequence goes on along the minus strand of JAITTX010000027.1, from coordinate 1,267 downwards.
GTTTCCTCGGCAGCGGCATGGTTGGCTTTGTAGTGCACGACGACAAAGTAGCCTTGCTTCGCCAGTTCGTACGAAGCAGCGCGGCCGATGCCGCGTGAAGCGCCCGTGACCAGCGCGACTTTCGAAGCGTTTGCGTTCATTGTAGACTCCAGAAGTTCGATCGTTGATGCGGCCGCTTCCCGTATGCATCTGCTGTGGCGGGGGTATCAATCAGGCCGCAAAGGCTGAAAACCTTGCAAACGATCGTAGCGTTGTCGCACGGCGAGATAAATCGCAGCGCATTCACAGCCCTTGTGCAAATTCCGCATCAGTGAACCACGACCATCTACGCATCCTTCTGGAGATTGCCCGCCACGGGAATTTCTCGGGCGTCGCGAAACAGCGCAACATGGACCCCTCGTCCATCTCGCGCGTGGTGCGGGCCGTGGAAAGCGAGCTAGGCGTGCGCCTCTTTCATCGCACGACGCGCCATGTCACGCTCACCGAGGCCGGCGCGGCCTACCTTGCCACGGTGTCCGATCTGCTGGACGCCATCGACGCGGCGGGCGACACGATCAAGGAGCTGGGCGCGAGCGTGGGCGGCACGCTCAGAGTCACGGCCTCGGTGGCCTTCGGGCAGGCCTGTCTCGTGCCGCTGTTGCCGGAGTTTCTGGAGTCGTATCCGGACATTCAGCTCGAATTGATCCTGGCGGATGCGAACCTCGACATCGTGGCCGAGCGCATCGACCTGGCGTTGCGCCTGAGCCCGCGCATGGACCGTGACTTCGTGCGCGTGAAGTGGTTCGACTCGGCCTACAAGGTGTGCGCGAGCCCGCAATACCTCGCGCAGCACGAGGCCATTCGCGCGCCGGCCGATCTCGGCAAGCACCTGTGCGTGGTGTTCGGCTTGCCCAATCCGCAGGCCGACTGGCTGCTGCGCGATGGCGCCGGCCATGTGGTGCACGTCAGCGCCAAACCTCGCATCTGCGTGACCAATGGGCTCGCGCAGCGCGAACTCGCGCTCGCGGGAATGGGCCCGGCATTGCTGCCCGCCTGGCTGGCGGCAGCGGACCTTGCGGCGGGCGCGCTCGTCGATGTATTGCCCGACTATGAGGCCACGCCGAACGACTTCGACGGCGCGGCATGGCTGCTCTATCCCAACCGGACCTTGCTGCCGGCAAAAACGCGCGCGCTCCTCGACTTCCTGAAGAGCCGCGCCAGGCCCGAATGGAGCACGGCCCGCCAGAAGGCGAAGCGCAATCTTGCCGTGCGCGGCTAGCCGGGCTGC
>JAITTX010000588.1 GCA_031286755.1 Paraburkholderia sp. | reverse complement strand
TGGCACTACGGATTGGCGTGCCTGTTGGATGACATCAAGATTGCGGCAGCATTGGCCGGACGGAGGATGAGACTGGGCGTATCAGTTGTTGTCTTCACGCAACTTCGCTCGCCGGATCGGCCACACCAGGTCGACCGGATGGCGCGTCACGCGTCGCCAGAACGCGTGCATGAGAGGACGCACGTCCTGGCGCCGGAGATCGCGCGAGCGCAGCGCCATTTGCAGCGCGAGCGCGAAGCTCACCGTCACGTTGAGCACGGCCATGCTCGCCACGCCGGCCACGGCCCACCAGAGTTCGCCGGTCTTGAGCGCGGCCGTGCCGAGCACACCGAGCGCCACGCCGATCGAGCCCGACGAGAGCGTCACGTGCCGCACCTCGAAGTGGAACGCGACCGCCGAGACGATCGCCGGCACAATGCCGAGCATCATGCCCAGCACGACGTTGCCCCACACGCCCGCCACGTTCATGCGGCAGAAGTGCGCCAGGCGCGCGGCGCCCGAGACGCCCAGCGTCATGCGCAGGCGCCGGTTCCACGCGAGCGCGTCCTCGACGCGATGCAGCACGAACCAGTTGTCGGCCCAGCCGGCGAACAGGCTTGACGCCCACAGCAGCACGCCGGTGAGTGCGGCGTAGAACGGCGTCGGGCCGATGAGCGAGAACGATTGCAGGGTGGCGTGCGCTTTCGCCGGCGTGATCAGGTTCGCGTGGAAGAGCCAGCCACATACGAGCTGGATCGCGAGGCAGGCCGGAAACACGAGCAGCACATTGCCGAGCACGGCGGCGGCCTGGGTGCGGATCAGCGCCACCACCGACGACACGAAGCGTGCGCGCCCGGCGGGCTCGTTCGCTCCGTCGAGTTCGCGCGCGAGCGTGGGCGCCGTCATCGCGGGCTGCTTGGTCGCGAGCGAGAAGTGGCAGAAGTGCATGACGAGGAAGCTCAGCGCGTAGTTGATGCCCGCGAAGACCCCTTCGATCACCGAAGGCAGGTGCGCGCCCGTGATGCCGAATTTCACGTAGACCGTCACCGCCGTGACGAGGCCGCCACCCGCGGCCATGCGCAGCATCGTGAGGTATTCGGCGCGGTCGCGGGCGATGTAATGCTCGCCCGTGTCGGCGGAGAGTTCCACCACCTTGCGCGAGAGCAGCGCGAAGTTGCTGCGCATGAGATACGCCACGCTCTGGCTTTTCTGGTTCGCCTTGACGAGATCGGCGATGAGGCGGGCTTGTGTCGAGGGATCGTCGGCGGCCATCCACGCGTCTAGCAGACGCTCCGCGCGCACGATGCGCATGCGCATGCGTTTGACCTGGAACACCGTGTCCACGCGCACGCCGTGGCGGTAGAGGTGCGTGAAGACGTCGTCGGTGGCCTTGCGGCAGTCGTCGAGCAAGACACGCAGCCAGGTCACTTCCTGCAGGAGACGCGCGGGCTCGCCCGCATCGCGGGCGCTTTCCACCGCGAGCATCGCGCGGGTGAGGCGGAAGAACGACAGCTTTTCGACGGCGACGCGCGCGTCCTCGCTGGACAGGCGGCTGCGTACCGTCGGCGAGAGCCCGGCCGAGCTGATCTGGCAGGTCAGGTTGTGCATCGCCGTGAGCAGGTCCAGCGAGAACTCGTTGTGCAGCGCCACGGAGGCCGTGGGGCGCGCGGCCGGCGTGCTGCCGTCGGCGGCGGCGCTGGCGGCGACGCCGGTGGGGCCGGCAGGTTCGGCGGTGCTGTCCGGACGCTGCGTGCCGGGTTCGGCAATCAGGGCCTGCAGGCGCGCGAGCAGGTCGCGCGGCAGCGTTGCGATCCACTCGGGGTCCTGAGTGGCGGGAAACATCAGCGGGACGAGCGCCGCGAGGTCGCGGCGGTTTGGCGTCGGGGGGATCAACTGCGCCTGCACCCGGCCGATGAGCGCGCCGAACAGGCCCGAGTGGACCGGCATGCCCGCGTCGCAGAGCAGGGTGATGCTGTCGCTCTCGCGCAGGAGCTTGCGCACCATCGCGCCGACGTTGGCCTTCCACGCCGGATTGCGGTCCAGCACGTGCAGCAGGTAGCGCACGCGCGCATGCTCGGGCGGCGCGCGCAGCGGCGCATCGGGCGCGGCTGTGGAGGAGGTGGCGTCGGCGTCGAGCTGGCCGCGCCGGTGGAGCCAGTGCGCGAGCTCGATCAGCCAGTCGCTGCGCTCTGCGTAGGGTGCGTTGGCGTCGGCGATGGCGAGCAGCGCATCGAGTTGCCGCACCGCGCTGCGCGAAGCGCGCCATTTTTTCCAGAGCGTCTTGAGCGAACGAAACATACCAATGCGTCAGGCTGTAGGGTAAAGCGGCATTATCGCGGCTCGCGTGGATTGGGCCGTTCGAGTTGGGCCGCGGAGGGATCGGCGATGCGCGCGGCTGGGGGCGCGCGACCGCGGGATAGCGCCGGATGGCAAAGGGGCGGTGGACGCCATGGCGTCACAGTGGCGCAGGGGACGGGTGAGATGCGGCAGAGGCTCTCGAAGCGGACGCGGCGCTCGCCGCGTCCGTCGAAGTGTTCGCGCGAGGTGTCAGCCCGCCGTTGCGGCAGGCGCGACTTGCGGGCAAGCCACGCTGGCCACGGGCTTCATGTGCGCGGAGGTTTTCGCGCCGTTTTTCGTCGTGACGGGCGAGCTTGCCTGCGGCGTGGCGGCAAGCGTGCGCACGCCGCTTGCGATGGCCTGCGAGAGCGCCGCCACCGCGCGCCGGTGGCCGACCACGAGCGCGTCATAGCCGTCGCCGACGGGCTCGTTGAGCACGCTGCGGCAGGTCATGACCGTCTGCGAGTCGAGCGAGCGCACGCTCCAGACCGCGTCGATGAGGGCGTGCGAGCCCGGCCACGATTCGAAGCGCTGGACCTTCACGCTCACGCGGTAGACCGGCACGCCTTCGGGATGCGGCGAGCCGTACACGTCGATGGTGCCGAGCTGCTGCGTGAGATCGCCGGAGAGCGCGCGGCGGATCTCGTCGCCGGGCAGCGAGGCCCAGCGTTCCTGCTCGAGCACCTTGACCTGGTTGGCGTCGTTCTGCACGACGAGCTGCAGCTTCGCGACTTGCGGCGGCACGTCGACCGGCGCCAGCGCCACGAGCAACGCCGGATTGCCCGTGGTGGAGGCGACGCTCGCACGCGCGCTGTCGTCCGTGGGGCTCAGCGTGTAGAAGCGGCTGCCGGGCGAGGCGCAGCCCGCGAGCGCCGCCGCGAGGGCGAGCGCTGCAAGGGCTGTAGCCGGGGCTGCCGGGAGCCGCAGGGGGAGCCGGGGAAACGTCATGGCTTGTCTCCTGATTTGCCGCGCAGCAGCGATTCCGGATGGCGCTCCAGATAATCCGAGAGCGCGTTGAGCGATTGCAGCGTGCGCGTGAGCTCCTGCAGCGCCTGATGCACGTCTGTTTGCATCGGCGAGTCCTGTTGCAGCGTGGACTGCGCGGCGTTGAAGGTCTTCTGCGCCTGGTCGAGCGTGCCGCGCATCTGCGGCAGGATCTCGTCGTTGACCTTGCCGAACAACTGATTCGCGTTCTTCAGCGAGTCGTTCAGATTGTTGCCGATCTGGTCGAACGGAATCTTGTCGAGCTTCTTCGCGATGTCGGCGACCTGTAGCTGCAGTTCCTCCAGCGAGTTCGGAATCGTCGGCAGCTCCATGGGGTCGCGGTCGAGGTTCACCTTCGCGGGCGGCGCCTTCGGGAAGATGTCGAGCGCGACGTAGAGCTGGCCCGTGATCAGGTTACCGGTGCGCAACTGGCCGCGCAGACCGCGCGAGACGAGCCGCTTGACGAGCTCCTGGCTTTGCGCCGTATGCGGTGCGGGCGCTTCGCCGTGGATGCGGCGCGCGAGACGCTGCGGGTACAGGTTCATCGCCACGGGCATCGTGAAGTTGTGCTCCTTCGGGTCGTACTCGATGCCGATG
>JAITTX010000467.1 GCA_031286755.1 Paraburkholderia sp. | reverse complement strand
GTGACGCTCGGACGCCAGCGCGGTCATGTGACGGCGTTGCGCGAGTCGCAGTATCTGCAACAGTTGCGCGGGCTCCCGCAGATGCTGAGGTCGATACTCGCGCTCGAACCGCAGATCGTCGCGTGGGCCACCCAACTGGCGGAGAAGGAGAATGCGCTGTTTCTCGGGCGTGGGCTGCAATATCCGGTCGCGCTGGAAGGCGCGCTCAAACTCAAGGAGATCTCCTATATCCACGCCGAGGCTTATCCGGCCGGCGAACTCAAGCATGGGCCGCTTGCGCTCGTGACCGGGGCGATGCCCGTGATCGCGATCGTGCCGGACGACGAGATGCAGGAAAAGATGAAGTCGAATCTCCAGGAAGTGCGGGCGCGCGGCGGCGAGCTTTATGTGCTGGCCGACAAGGACACGCAGATCACCAGTGAAGCGGGCATCCACGTGATCCGCCTGCCCGAGCACTACGGGGCGCTCGCGCCGGTCCTGTACACGGTGCCGCTCCAGTTGCTCGCCTATCACACGGCGTGCGCGCGCGGCGCCGATGTGGACAAACCGCGGAACCTGGCGAAGTCGGTAACGGTCGAGTAGGTTGGCGCACTACGTGAAGGTAATGTTCATGACGATCCCCTTCGGCAACATCGTACGGAGCTTGCAGTTGTGGCTGCTGGTTTGTCTCGCACTCGTGGCGGCACCGCGCGCGGCGCTTGCAGATCAGGCGGGCGTGTGCGCGAGTGCAAGCGCGGCGTGCCCGTTCGTCGCTAGCCTGCTGGCGCAGCGCGAGGGCTACGGCCGCGCCGCAACGGGCGGCCTGGGCGGAACGGTGGTGACGGTGACATCGCCGGAGGACGCGGGGCCCGGAACGCTGCGCGAGGCGCTCGCGCATGCCAAGGGGCCGCGCTGGATCCGCTTCGCCTCGGATATGACCGTGACGTTGCGCTCGCAATTACGTGTGCCGGGCAATGTCACGATCGATGGCCGCGGGCATCGCGTGACGCTGCTCGACTATGGGCTGGGCATATACGGCAGCAACAACGTGATCGTCACGCATCTCACCATCGACGGGCGGCTGCGGACGTTTTCGCAGGCGATCAACGTGGCCAACCATTCGACCAACGTCTGGGTCGATCATCTCGACCTTTCCCGCTTCGCGGATCGCCTGCTCAACGTGAAGAACGGGTCGACCGACGTGACGGTGTCGTGGGTCAAGTTCCATGACGACGACAAGGTGATGTTGCTGAACAACATCACCTCGAAGGATCTGTTCGCCAATTACGATCGCGACAAGATCGCGCGCGTGACGGTCCATCACTGCTATTTCCTGAATACCGTGCAGCGAAATCCGCGCGCGCAGTTCGGCACGTTTCATATCTTCAACAACTTGCTCGAGAACTGGGATTTTTATGGCATGAGCTTCAGCCTTCAGGCACGCGCATTGGTGGAGGGCAACATATTCAGCAATGCGTCGGATCGCGCATGTGTCGAGCCGAAGTTCTTTCCCACCGTGGAAGGCGTGAAGGCCAATTATTGCAAATACATTGCCGAAGCGCCTGCCAGAACCGCGTTGCCGAACGGGGGTTCGGACCAGAAGAATTTCGCGCGCACCGAGCAGTTTTACGCTTATGCGCAGGAGCGCGACTACCGTGCGTATCTTTCGGTGAAGGACAATCTTTACCTTCGCGACGCCAAGGCCGTTTTGCAGAGCTATATGCCGGAGAAAGTGCCGGCTCCGCCTTATTGCTATACGTACGACGCGCCCACGCCAAAGCTTGCTGACGAAATCCGCCGATTCGCGGGCAATACCGACGGGCAGGCGCCAGCGGCGTCGTGTCGTCGATGAAGCGGGTCCATTCATCCAACCATTCATTCACCTACGGTCGTACTCTTGAACATCGTGATTCTCGCGGCAGGCATGGGCAAACGCATGCACTCCACGCTGCCGAAAGTGCTTCATCCGCTCGCCGGCAAACCGCTTCTTTCGCACGTCATCGATACCGCCCGCACGCTTTCGCCGACCCGCCTGATTGTCGTGGTCGGCCATGGCGGGGACGCCGTGCGCGATGCCGTTGGCGCGCCCGACGTGCAGTTCGCCATACAGGCGCAGCAACTCGGCACCGGCCATGCGCTCGCGCAGGCGCTACCGCTGCTTGATACGAACGCGCCCACGCTCGTGCTTTACGGCGATGTGCCGCTCACGCGCGCGTCGACGCTCAAGCGTCTCGTGGATGCCGCTGGCGCGAACGGCTATGGCATTCTCACCGTCACACTTGACGATCCGGCCGGTTATGGCCGCATCGTGCGCGGCGCGAGCGGCGAGGTGCTGCGCATCGTCGAGCAGAAGGATGCAAGCGACGCTGAACGTCTCATCGGCGAGATCAACTCCGGCATTGTCGTGACGCCCACGGCACCGCTGGCGTGCTGGCTCGCGGCGCTCAGGAACGACAACGCGCAGGGCGAATACTTCCTCACCGACGTGGTGGAAACAGCGATCGCGGCCGGCCATCCGGTCGTGACGGTGCAGCCCGATGCGGAGTGGGAAACGCTCGGCGTGAATAGCAGGCAACAGCTCGCCGAGCTCGAGCGGGTGTCTCAGTGGTGACCGTCGAGGCGGACACGATCCCCAGACGATACGCCGTCTCTCCCGGGCCTCTCATGCCTTGATGGTGTAGCGCGCCGCGGCATCGGTTTCGTTGACATAGTGACATCATGATGTCACTATGTCAGAATGAAAAACGACCATGACCGTAATCCGCTCTATGCGAAGGTCGAAGCGGCTTTGGCCGCCGACATTTCCGCCGGAGTCCTGCCTCCGGACAGCCAGCTCCCGCCCGAAGAGGGTTTGATCGAGCGCTTCGGTGTCAGCCGCACGACAGTGCGCAAAGCGATCGAAAACCTGGTGACACGGGGCCTGGTTGAAATCCGGCGCGGCAAAGGCACTTTCGTCGCGCAGCCGAAAGTCACCCAGGAACTGACCGAGCTGACCGGCTTCGTCGAAGACATGCGAGCGCTCGGCCGCACGCCGACCGCCCGGCTGCTCGACCAGCAGGTGGTGCCTGCCGATGCGGACGTGGCCCGGCAGCTTGCCATGCCATTGGGTAGCCTCGTCATGCGGATTCAGCGTGTGCGCCTCGCCGATGGCATTGCCATGTCCTTCGACGAAACCTACCTGCCGCGAGAGATCGGGGAGAAGGTGGTCACGCACGATCTGGACGCCGAGCCCATCTTTTCGCTGCTCGAAGACAAATACGACTTGCCGCTCACCGAGGCGGAATACCGGCTCGAAGCCGTTACCGCCACGCCGGAGGTTGCGCGGGCCCTGGTGATCGACCCCGGCGACGCGGTTTTTCTGATCGAGCGGACGTCCTATTCCACGGACCATCGGCCCATCGACTACGAAAAACTTCACTATCGCGGCGACCAGATCCGCTTCGTCACGCGTCTGGCCCGCCGTCCGCGCGAACGCTCGTGAGCGAGGCGCAGCAATGGAAACCACCCTATGGCTATTCGTGGCCGCTTTCGGGGCCAGTGCCCTCGGTGGCGTGCTTGGCATGGCCAGCGGCATCTTCATCGTCCCGATGCTCACGGTGCTTTTCGGCGTCGACATCCATGTTGCGATTGGCGCGAGCATCGTTTCGGTGATCGCGTGCTCGTGCGGCAGCGCCGCGCCGTTCCTGAAGGGCCGCTTGACCAACATCCGCCTTGCCATTGTCCTCGAGACGGCCACCACGCTTGGCGCGCTGACCGGCGTCATGCTGATCGGTATTGTCTCGACGTCGATCCTGTATGGGCTATTCGCGGTCATTCTGGCGCTTTCCGCGCAGCAGATGCTTGCGCGCCGGCGCGAAGCCATCGACGCGAGTGCTCCGGACGAGCGGAGCTGGGCGACGATTCTGCGTCTGCACTCGAGCTTTCCCGATCACGCGTCGGGGCGCGAGGTGCCGTATCGGGTCGGTCGTGTGCCGATCGGCATGGCGCTCATGTACGGCGCGGGCCTGATCTCCGCGTTGCTCGGTATCGGCTCCGGTGTGCTCAAGATTCCGGCGATGGACTCGGCCTTGCGGCTTCCCATCAAGGTCTCGTCTGCCACGTCGAACTTCATGATCGGCGTGACGGCGGCTGCTAGCGCAGGCGCCTACTTCGTGCGCAAAGACATCGACATTGGCATCGCAGGCCCCGTCGCGCTGGGCTCGGTCGTAGGCGCAATCGTCGGGGCACGGCTGTTGATGGGGCTTCCAGCCGACAAATTGCGCGTCTTCTTCGTGGTCGTTCTTGCCCTGCTGGCGGTTCAGATGCTCCTGAGCGCTTTCGGTATTCACGTTCCTGGAGGATCGGCATGAAAGCTGAAGCAGGTCATTTCGAGCGGCGAGACCAGATCATTGCCGGGCTGCTCTGGTACGGAACGTGGTTCGCCTCTGCGTTGATTGCCGCGGGTGTGTTCTTGACGGCAGTCGGACCCCTGCGCGCTTTACCCGCTTTCCCGTTGACCGGATATGACGTGATGAAAGCGGGCGTCGCGGTCTTCATCCTTTTGCCGGTCGCCCGCGTAGCGCTGATGCTGACGATCTTCCTGCGCGAACGCGATTATGTCTATACCGTGATTGCGGCGCTGGTTCTCGCCATCATTGCTGCGGGCGTCATTGTTGAACGGTGACTGGTGCGGAATGGGCGAGTTTCCGCTCGGCTGCCTGAGCGGGAGTGTGCCGGCGAACGCGAGCCCCGCGTATGCGATCACGACAACGGAGGAATCGGTTTCTATTTATGCTTTGTTGAGCGTGCAACTTCGTCGAGGATTTCCTCGCGATGCTCGTCGAGTGTGGGCGCGAGCCGCCGGACCGATCCCGGCGTGCGCGAGAAACGCACCGGAATGCCGATGGTGCGAATCTCACCCTCAGAAGCATGTGTCTCATGCCGGAAAAAATCGATTGCCGCGAGATGCGGATCGTCGAGCAGGTCCGCGGGTGCGTTGACGGGTGTCATCGGAATATCGGCGTCGGCCAGTATCTCCAGCCATTGTGCCGTGGTTTTCTGCGCAACGATATCGCTCAGGATTCCATATAGTTCGCCGATGTGCTGGCTGCGTTTCTCGGCGGAGGTGACGCGCGTATCCTGCGCGAGATCCTCACGACCGGCGATCGTAAAGAACCGCTGCCATTGCGCACAGGTATAAGGCAGCAGCGCCAGATAGCCGTCGCGCGTCGCGTAGGGCTTGCGGTGAGGAGAGAGCACGCGCTCATAGCCCATGCTGCCCTCGGCGGGAAGGAAGGTTTCCCCCGCCATATGCTCGATCAGGTTGAACGACGCCAGCGTCTCGAACATCGGGACTTCGATTGACTGTCCCACGCCGGAGCGCTCGCGCTCGAACAGCGCCATGGAGATTGCGTATGCCGCGGTGAGGCCCGCTGTCTTGTCGGCGAGAATCGTGTTGACGTAGGCGGGTCCGCTTTCGCGATTCGTGCCTTGCAGTGCGGCGAGGCCGCTCATTGCCTGAATGATGTCGTCGAACGCGGGGCGGCCCGCATAGGGCCCGTGCTCTGAGAAACCGTATGTGCCGCAATAGATCAGGCGCGGATTGCGCTGGCGCAGGCTCTCGTAATCCAGCCCGTATTTTCGCATCGATTGCGGACGCACATTGTACACGAGCACATCGGCGCCTGCGATCAATTCGACGAGCTTCTCGCGCTCGTCCGCGCGCTTCAGATCGAGTGCGATGCTGCGCTTGTTGCGGTTCAGGTTGAGAAACGCGGCGCCCATGCCGCTGTGGCGCGCAGGTGCGGCGAAGCGGAAAACGTCGCCGTCATGCGACTCGACCTTGATGACGTCGGCGCCCATGTCGCCCAGAATCTGCGTCGCGTAGGGGCCCATTGCGACGGACGTCATGTCGACGACGCGCACGCCGGCGAGCGGCCCCGATGCGGGCTCGCGATGGCGCCCGGAAGTGGCAGTCATGATGTGTGATCGGAGAGGAAGCAGGGGAAAACGCGCTCGTCGGCTTCAAGCGGGACGGGTGACGCGATCGGGCGATTCCTCGTAGGGCGGTGCATACATCACGAGGATTTTTGCGGGTTCGTCGCTGATGACGGTGAAGATATGCATCGTGTCGGCCGGGAAAAAGCAGCATTCGCCAGGGCCGAGCTCGCGGCGCTGGCCGGCGACCTCGGCGACCGCGCGCCCTTCGAGGATGTACACCACCTGCTCGATGCCGGGATGCGCGTGCGGCAGCGCGCCTTTGCCTTTCTCGATCGTGCCGTGGATCACTTCGAGTTGCTGCGCGCCCACCGTTTCGCGCCCAATGATGCGGCGATTGAGCGTACCCACATGATTCGCGGGATGATAGCCCGCTACGTCGCTTACGCGCACAAAGTAATTCTGCTCAGCCATCGCGATGTCTCCTTGCTATTCGACCCGTTGCGGCTTGCGCTGGGCAGCGCGCATTCAATCGGGCATGCCTTGCCCACGCGTTTCCGGCAGGAACCACGGCAACAGGATCCCGAGGACATAAACCGAACCGAGCGCCATGGCGGCCTGCGGCGCGCCGCCAAACGACTTGACGATGGTGCCCGCGATGATCGGGAATACCCAGGCGATCAGGCGCGCTGCGTTGAACACGAAACTACTTGCGGTCGAACGCACGGTGCTCGTGAACAACTCGCACGGATAGATCGCCATCCACACGTACGCGAAGCCTAGCGTGAAGAAACCGTTGATCGGTGCGATGATGAGCATCGCTTCGACCGTGTGCGTGAGCTTGTAGGTGACGAACGTCACCACCAGCGCGCCGACGAACGTCAGCGAGATGAACGCTCGGCGCCCAACCACATCGATCACGAATCCGCCGATCGTATAGGCGACGATCGCACCGATCGTGGACGTGATCGAGACGCGTGTGCCCCACGAAGCCCGATCGGCGACCGGCTGAGCCTGGCCGATCGCCACGGTGTAGGCCGGCAGAAGTGTCGAGATCGCCCACCAGCCGATCGTTGCAACGATCGAGAGGAGCCCGAGCAATACCGTGCGGCGCGCGGCCTCGCGTTGTCTGAACAACTGGGCGAGTGTGAACGGGCGCTTGTCCCCACCGGTATGGCCGGCTGCGCGCGGCTCGGCGGTTGTGGCGTCCCAGCGCTTCTCGCGCACGGCGCGCTGCCATTTTTCCGATTCGTTCACGCCGCGCCGGATGTACAGCACGAACAGCGCGGGCACGGCGCCGAGCACGAACATCAGCCGCCACGTGTCGGCGCCGAGCGGATCAGCGGCGGCGAGCAGGTACCAGACCACCGCCGCAAGCAGTGTCCCCCAGCCGAAGCCCGACTGCAGAAACCCGGCGCCTTTGGCGCGCGCATTTTCGGGCCACGTTTCGGAGAGCAGCGCGATGCCGGTGCTCCATTCGCTGCCCATGGCAAGGCCGGTGAGGAAGCGAAGCCCGCAAAGGACGACGAAATCCGGCGAGAGCGCAGTGAGGCCGGAAAACAGCGCGTAGAGGAACACCGACCACAGCATCATGCGCTTGCGGCCGACATAGTCGGCAAGCACCCCGCCGATCAGTCCGCCGAGCCCCCAGCCAAGCAGCGTGATGCCGATGACGAGGCCGGCATAAACCGGCGTCGACGCGGCCTGCGCGGGCGTGAGCACCGAGTGCAGCATCGGCACGAGCACGACGACGATCGCGAGCGTTTCATAGCCGTCGAAGATCCAGCCGAGGAAGCTTGCGCGCAGCACACGCCAATGCATTGACGTGAGCCCGTCGGACCAGCGTCGACGCAGGCCGATAGTGACGTTTCCCTGCTCCATTCCTTTCGTCTCCTTGCTTGAACGGCTGGTTTTTATCCGTGCTCTGTTTCAGACAACAGACGTCGAGCGTGAGGGATCGGCCGGGCGGAGGGAATTCGGAACTGCTGAAGCCTGGGTTAGTGGACGCCAAAGGGCGCGTCAGGCGGCGCTTTCGTGGCATTCGGAACGTGTCGCACCAGGGTAAGCGAGTATGGGTTATGGGGCGTCATCGCGGATTCGTTAGCCGCTCCGTGCCGCACGCATGAAGTCGCGCGCTTTGGCTTCGTCGACGGGGTTCCACCATACGCCACCCACTTTCAGCGAGTTCGCGACGATCAGGCGTCTGCATATGGCGGAGACATACGGCTTGCCGGGCCCCGCACATCGCTCGATGGCGCCGGCAATCGCCGTATCTCCTACTTGCCTGCGAAGCCACTCGAGCGTTTGCCGGTCCTTCCCGTTGTAAGCCCTGACCAGATACTCCATCGTTGCCTCCCGATGACAAGCCTGCATAAAAACGAAATACTGTGTTTTTATACAGGTTTTGAGTCGATTACAACCATCCGTGGGCGCGTGATTGCAGATATTTTCGAATCCCGGCCGATCCTCAATAACGCTTGCCAAGACACTATCGACGGGACTTTGGGCATACGAAGACGAAAAAACTCCGAATCATGGAGCCCCCAACAAACGCCCGTGTCATGGGTGTCGATGCATTCAGCATATTTGAGTGCGGGATTATTTTCTCGTTATCCGAGGAGGTTTTACTGGGCTTCGGTAAGAACGACTTGTTCTTATTTGATTAACAAAATCTCCCGTTTTTCGCCGGCTTGCTTTTCCTGAAAGGCCCTTATAATCACCGCCTGGCAGAAACCCAGAATCAAAATACCAGGCAAGGGAAAGCTGCATGGAATCCACCGCACTCTACAAGACGCTGGTCCAGCGCGACCCGCAATATAACCGCGCGGTCAAGCTCGACTCACCGCTCGGTCAAGATTGGTTGTTGCCGCTCTATGTAAAAGGCACGGCCACGTTGGGCCGCGACTATGAATACATCGTCGATGCCGTTTCGCCGCGCGGCAACCAGATCGAACTCACTGCGCTGATCGGAAAAACCGTCACGCTGTGGATACAGCAGACGGACGGCTCGTACATGCCGGTCCATGGCTACGTTCACCGCTTCAGCCGTCTGGGTGCAGACGGCCCGCTCACGTTTTATCAACTCCGCTTCTCTTCCTGGTTGTATTTCCTGCGCCTGCGCCGCGACATGCGCGACTGGCAGGAGCAAAACGGCGAGCAGATTCTGACTGACGTTTTTAACGAGCATCCGCAGGCACGGGGCGCGCTGCGATTCGACCTGCAAGGCCAGCTGCCGTCGTATTCGAACCGCGTGCAGTGGGAGTACGACCTGAATTTCGTCCACCGCAGCATGGAAGAAGTCGGCATATTTCCGTACTTCGAGCAGGCTGACGATGGCCGCTCGCACACGATGGTCGTCACGGACGACTCCTACTTCCTGCCCCAGCTCAAGCAGCCTGTAGTCCAGTTCGGCCGTATGGGCATCGGCGACGAACTGGACGGGTTCACGCAGTGGAAGGAGCAACTGCAGATCGAGAGCGCGCAGCTGACCTCGCGTTCGTTCGACTACAAGCGGCCTGACCTGCCCCGGCAGGTCCAGGGCGTCACCGATACCCAGAATGCGCTGCCGACCGATGGCGAGGTCTACGACTATCCCGGTGCATACATGTGGTCGAACCAGAACCAGGGGGACCAGCGCGGACAGATCCAGCTCGAAGAGCGCATGTCGCGGATGAAGCGTTTTCACGGCGCGGGGGCGTTGCGCTGTGCCATGCCGGGGCGGCGCTTCGAGCTCCGGGGCCACCCCGTGTACGACGAGGGCAGCAAGGCGGACCGCGAATTCGTGCTGATCGAAGTGAACTGGCTGATCCGCAACAATCTGCCGGGTCTGGATGGCGTGGCGGATTTCCCGGACGGGCTGGCGAAGGAAGTTGCGGACGCAAAGGCCGGCGCGGCGGTGCGCCATGCCGACGGCAGCGAGGGCCTGTTCCAGGTGATGGTCGAGGCCCTGCCGCGCAACGTGCCGTTTCGCAGCCCGTTCGAGCACAAAAAGCCAGTGATGCAACTGCAGAATGGCATCGTCTCCGTGCCGGGCGGCGCGGAAGTCTATACCGACGAACTGAACCGTGCGAAGGTGTGGTTCCCCTGGAACCGGCGCAACGGCCAGGACGAGCGCGCGTCGTGCTGGGTGCGCACGGCATTCCCCGATGCGGGGGCGAGCCGTGGCGGGGTCCAGCCGCTGCGAAAGGGCGATGAAGTTCTCGTCGGCTTCATGGAAGGGGATTGTGACAGGCCTGTGATCATATCCAGGTTGTACGGCGGCGCGACCCAGCCGGTTTGGCACTCCAACGGCCTGCTGTCCGGCTTTCGCTCGCGCGAGTACGGCGGCACGGGCTACAACCAGCTTGTGATGGACGACTCGACGCAGCAGAACCGCGTTCAGCTGTATTCCAGCAGCTACCAGTCGCATCTGCACCTGGGCTACCTGATCCAGCACACGGATAATACGCGCGGCGCGTTTCTCGGTAGCGGCTTCGACCTCAAGTCGGAGTCGTACGGCGCCATTCGGGCCAGTCAGGGCATGTTCGTATCGACCCACCCGGCAAGCGTGACCCAGCCCCTGAACGTGACTGCCGCGAGCGAGCAGTTGGCGAGTGCCGAAAGTGTGGTCGAACTGGCGTCCCAGGCGAGTTCGTCGAATCAGGCGGAAAGTCTACAGGAGGGCCAGGCCGCGCTGAAGAAGTTCACCGACGCGACGCAGTACAGCGTGAGCGGCAGCAGCGGTGGTAGTGGCGGCAACACGGGCGGCGGCGGCATCGGCAACGCGAATGGCTTTTCGACACCGATCATGCTGATCGCGAGCCCTTCGGGCGTGGGTCTGTCGACACAGGATTCGGCGCAGATTACGGCCAACCAGCAGGTCAGCATCGTCAGCGGCAAGAGCACGCACATAGCGACCGGCAAATCGCTGATCGCCAGCGCGATGGAGAAGATCAGCCTGTTC
The DNA here is from genome assembly GCA_031286755.1 of Paraburkholderia sp. GTDB lineage: Bacteria > Pseudomonadota > Gammaproteobacteria > Burkholderiales > Burkholderiaceae > Paraburkholderia. The sequence continues at coordinate 6,824 of JAITTX010000467.1, read as the reverse complement.
GCGCAGAACGCGGGAATCAAGCTGTTTGCCAGCAAGGGCAAGATCGAGATCCAGGCGCAGAGCGACGAGATGAAGCTCGCGGCGCTCAACGACGTGACGATCACGAGCTCGAACGGCAAGGTCGTGATTTCGGCGGACAAGGAAATCTGGATCGGCGCGGGCGGCTCGTACATCAAGATCACGGCGGATCTGATCGAGAACGGGACGGGCGGCCAGATCATCGAAAAGGGGGCGTCGTGGGACAAGGCGGGCGCCTCCTCGAGGCGCCTGCCAACGCCGCTTGCGAGCGTGCCGAACGGATGTGCGTGGAAGACGGCCGCGGCGTCTGCGGATAGTGCGTCGAGTGTCACGCTGGGGTAATCATGGAGCAACCAGAGATGAAGGGCGCCGGGCATCAGGAAGGCGCAAACACGGGGGAAGCCGCAGCGATCGACACAACGGTCGGCATCCTGCGCGCGTACTTCAGCAAGCACCCCGAGATGCACTGTCTGCTGGCCGTCGACCCCAGCCAGCGCGACCTTGTCGACGAAGAGGGCACGGGCCCCTACGCCGGACTGTCGCGTGCGGTGGTGGAAATCGACCACGACGATTTTCCGCAGGCGCACCAGCCCTATCTGATCGAGCTCGATCTGACAACGCCAGACGGCGTGACCCTGCTGAAGGATAGCGTTCGACTGGCGTACGAAGACAGGCGCCCGGCATCGATGGCATCGGGTCTGGGGCAGAGAGTCGGCGGATGGCTCGCAAGTCTCGCCCCGATCGACGACGTGGCCACACGCTGGTCGGACGAGGTGCTGCAATACGACGAGCAAGGGCGTGCTTGCGTGCTGCGCTTTTACGACTCGCGCGCGCTCACCCTGATATGGCCGGAGTTGACCGAGCAGCAGCAGCAGGCCTTGCTCGGGCCGGCCAAGGTCTGGCACGCGCTCGACGCGTGCGCCAGGCCTTGCGTGTACAGCCGGGTAGATGAGTCGCGGCGCTCGCTGTCGCTCACGAGAGAGCAGTGGCAGAAGATTCATCGCCATGGCCTGATCAATCGCGCACTGGCCTTGCACGCGCTCGCGGTTAGCCGCCAACCCGCGCCAGCGGAAGTGGCCGCGGCCGTGGCCGCCGCCGCTCGCGCGGAGCAACACGGGCTGCGGGATCGCGAAGATGTGGTTGCATTTATCGCGCATGCGCTTGATTGGCATCCGCAATTCGACCGGCATCCCAAGGTTGCGAAGGCATTGCAGGAGCGAGCGCCGGACACCTACTACACGGCCGCCATCGATGAACTTCAGCCCGAAGACATCGAAGCCATCCGGCGCGGCGCGTGGTATGACGAGACCCGAGCCTCGTCATAGATCGGGCGTCCCACGTCAGCGACCGACACACAATACGAAGAGTAGATATGGCCACCACCGAACAAGACTGTGCGAATTGCAAAAAGACCGGTCTGCCGATCCTGCCGGTTCGCTATACCGTATTGCCGAACAAAGTTCCGGCGAAGCTGCCGGACGGCATCAACGGGGCCGGCGTTACGGATATTGCATTGAGCACACACCGTTACGGACTGCGCACCCTTCGGGAAGGCTGGCTGTATCTCTACTATGTGAAGGCCGCCAGAGGCGGCAAGCGGTGGGAGGTCTACAAGGTGACCGAGGATGGGCGGCTCTGGAAGCAATCGCGTCCACTGCCTGCGGCGCCCGTCACGCATCCCAACTGCGCCCAAAGTGCGATTGCCGTGCCGATGGATCTCATCGCGATCGAGCGCCCTGAAGAATGCAAGGACCGCGTGTATATCGCGTTTTCCGAGCATGCATGGATCGAGGAGACGTTCAACTTCTACGAATCGAATCCCAAGGTGCTCGAGAAACGCATGCAGTGGATCGAGCCGTCGAAATGGATCACGGATGGCGAGGACCCCAAGAAACACGCCACCGTTGCGACTCAGCAAAGTATCGACGACGTCATCGAATACATGCCGGGCTTCGATCCGAAGTTGCTCAGCCCCAACGATGAACCGTTGACGGACAAAAATGGCGCCTACAAGCCGGACCTGATGGCGCGCGAGTCGACGCGCTATCCGCTGCACATCCGCCAGGCTTCGCCGCGTTCGACGAGTGAAGCGCTCGTCAAGCTGATGAACAACATCGGATCGACCGGAGGCGACAAGCACCATCCGCCGATGATACTGGCCTTGTGGGACGGTGTCGGCAATGCGCACGAGTTGAACGATTTCCGTAACGACGCCGGCAGCATGCTGTCCTTGTATGTCAAGGAGCAGGCGGTGAACATCGACGCATTGATGTCGATCGACTCTGCAGAAGTGGCCGTGCGCAACGGTGCCGTTCAATTCAAGAGCCGTATGCGCTCCGCGATGCAGGCCGGCTGGGAAAACATGGTCAACAACCCCATGGCAGGGGATGGCATACAGAGCTTCCCGATGCTGTCTCCCGCGCAGCAGGCGGCTTCAGACAAGCGGATTCAGGACGCAGGCGCGATCAGCCCGGCGGAGGCCAGGAAAATTGGTGACGCCGAATGGCCGAAGTACGAAGACAATCTGGCGAAGCAGAAACTCAAGGACTATCGGCCCTGGTTCAAGTCCGTGCAGGATGCGGTCAAGAGGATTCAGGCATTGCGTGCGCCCGATGTCGAAGCGTGGCTCAAGGCGCCTACGTTCATTACCGCACTGCACGACTATCACGAGGAGAACGTCAACGACGGCAATGCGTTCGAGAAGGTCATTACGCAAGCCATCAGCGGATTGCCTTCAGAGGAGCGTGGCGAAGCCATCGTCTACGATCTGGTCAAGAATATGGACCCGACGCAGCCGGCGAGTATTGTCTGGCGCGCTTTCGCCTATAACCAGAAGCATCCCAAAGCGGAGATCAAAGAGCTGCTTGCGCAGATCATTGCGAACAAGACGACCAAGCCGGACACGTTGAACGAGTGGATGGAGAAGATCAAGACGGGGCTGGAGAATTTGAAGACCTTCGTCGAGATGCGGGAAAAGATGGGCGAAGTCCAGGAGCATCAAAAACCGGTTTCCATTACAGAAAAATATCTGAAGAATGTTCACGGCGATGGCCTTGTCGTCACGATGGGCAATGGGCTTTTCAAATGGACGGGGTTGGGCGCCGTGGGCGATTGCGCGGGTACGATCCTGATCCGTGGCGCGCTCATGTTGCGTGTGGGCATCAACAAGCAGGACACGATCGACCTTCTCAAGGAGGCCGTCAAAGTCGAACCGGACTTGCGCCTGAAGCTCGATCAAGGATATCGGGCGTTGCGCAGCCAGGGCATTGCAGCGAAGGACGCATTCGTGAAAACGATGCAGTCGCTTGCGGACGACGAGGGCTCCAGGCTCTATCGCGCTAAATGGAATGCGGTCACGCTTACGGAAGAGGGAAAGGCGATCAATCTTGGGGTGCGGATCGGTGGAACGCTCGCCGTGATCGAATTGCTGACTTTCGGCTGCAATCTCGCGAAGGCCAACAAGAGCGGCGAAGACTACGCGCTGCTGGTGGCGGGAGGGTTTTCGTCGATGTCCGCGTGCTTGCAGTCGACAACCAAGTTGATGACGGGACTGGCGAAGGATGCAGGGCGCACGCTGGCCAATTTGAAGGCGATCACGGGGTATTTTGGTGGTGTTTCTTCGATGATTGGTGCTGTGCTGGATTTCAACAAGGCTGTTGAGCAGGCACAACAGAGTAAATACTCCACCACCGCCCTGTACGGTATCAAGTCGGCTTTGGGCCTCACGACCACGGCGGCCAATTTTCTTACCGCATTGACTTCATCTGCTCCGCTAATTGCCCGGATTACCGGGGGGCGCAGTGTAGTGTTTATCGGCAAGGTTGGAGCGGGTATTGCCGGTGCAACGGAACGAGCAGGCGCCATAGCCGCCGGCAAAGTGGGTGGAGGGGAAGCTGCGAACGCCCTTGGCAGGGTTGCGGTCGGAACGGCTGCTGAAGAGGCTGGAATAGCTATCGGCGAACGCGCGGCCCTGTTGGCAGTGGGGCGCGTGGTTTTGTTCCTTGCAGGCTGGGAGGTTGCCGTAGCGCTGATTATATTGCAACTGCTGATCGCATACTTTTCCGATAACGACTTACAAACGTGGTTCGAAAAGTGCGCATTTGGCAAACATCCGGAAAGCCCACCATGGGCGGTAGAAAAGCAGCACGAGGAATTTGAAAAAGCTCTTGCCGCTGTCGGCCTGGAGGCCGGTGAAGGTACACAATGACGATGAACACGGAACAGCAGCCTTCCACGGTTTTGCTTCGCGGGCGTATTAGCAATCTTCGCAAGACACGTCGCAGCCAGGACTTTTTTTTCACTGACGCTGATCGCGCCGCGATGGGTGCGACCGCCATTGCGGCGGGCCTGGCTGGATTGGGAGGAGCCGCCGTCGGGCTGAGCGGCATGGCGATGGACACCACCGAAGAGGCCGATCTGCTTGAATTCGATCTTGACGGAAAATCTGTCAAGGCATGGGTATGGTGGTCGGTGTTTGCGGAGGGCGATGAGGTAGAGGTCGTTGCTGAGCATTGGGGCGATAGTTGGCAGGCGTTTGGCATTCGACGAATTGCCGACAAGATTGTTGCGCTCCACCCTCATTGCAGCCGTGGCCGGAACGCCCACTATCGGGCAGCCTTTAGAATTTGGTGGAAAGTTTCAATAACCCTGGTTTTTTCTTTTATTTTTCTGGGTCTGATATTGGGGTTCGTTAAATATGGCGCGGAAACCAATTGGGAAGGGATTTTGATTGGTCTAGGCATTGCCGGAGTTGCATCAAGCTTGGTATATGGAATCATTGCTCTTCGAATTGCCAGAAAGCTTATGGGTTTCGTTCGTCTGGCAGAGGGGATTTTCGAAGGATTTGGCTGGAAGAGCGTGAAGGATATCGATCTCCCCGCAATTACCAAGAAAGGGAAGAAGCCCGGTGATCCAGGAGCATTGGGGGTGCTGTATTTCCGCTATTAGCAGTAACTCGTTCACATGAAGCAACGAAAATGTTGACCGGGATGAATTTCATCCAAAAATCGATCGCGCCTTCATCGACAAGACGTTTTATGGGCGAAGTTGCTACCCATCAGGTTGGGTAAAAAGAGAAGCGTATGGCAGTCAATCCGAAGTGTGAAAATTGCGAAAAGAGCGGTCTGCCGATCTTGCCGGTGCGCTATACCGTCTTGCCCCAGGACGTGAAAGCCGGGATGCCCGGTGGCTTGAGCGGCGACCGCGTGACGAGCGTCAGCCTCAAGGACCATCATTACGGCGTGCGGACGCTTCGCGAGGGATGGGTCTATCTGTTCTACGAAGTGGGTGCCCGTGGCCGTCAATACTGGGAAAGCTACAGAGTGACCGCGGATGGCCGCCTGTGGAAGCAGAAGCCTCCACTGCCAACGGAACTCATGATCCATCCCGCCTGTGCGCAGTGTGCCATCGCCGTACCAATGGATGTCATCGCCATCGAACAGCCGAAGAAGTGCACCGGAAAAGTCTATATCGCATTTTCCGAACACGCCTGGCACGCCGAGATTTTCGATCACTACAAGTCAGATTCAAAGCTGCGCAGCGCGCGGATGCAGTACATCGAGCCGTCGAAATGGATTAACGGTGGCAAGGATGCGCACGGGCATGCCATCACCGCTACCGAATCTGCCATCGACGACGTGCTTGAATACATGCCGGCATTCGATCCGAAGCAACTCAGTTTGCCCGACGAAAAGCAGCCTTTCAGCACGGAAAAAGGCGATTACAAGGACGATTGGCTAAAGCTGAAGGTTACGCGTTACCCCCTCTATATCCGGCAGGCCTCACCGCGCTCTGCGAGTCAGGCGCTCGTCAAGCTGATGACGAACATTGGAACAGACTCCTCCGGTGGCGGCGGCGATTCGCATTATCCTCCGATGATGCTCGCGCTGTGGGATAGTATTGGTAACGTGCACGAACTCAACGGCTTCCGCAGCGATCCCGTGTCATGGCTTGACCGGTACGTTTCGACCGAGCGCACGTTACAGGTCGGTGCACAGCACGACATCGACGCGGCCAAAGCGATCGTTCAGTCGCGCAATGAGGCGATGGTCAAGGGGCAGGATACCGTTATGAATCCCCTCGCCAGCCCGAATGCGCCTGCGGCGCTGGCAAAGCAGCGTGCCCAGGCGCTGGCGGGTGCCGATCCGGCCCGGGCGGCGCAAATCAATGCTTTCTACGATGACCAGGCGTGGATGGCTGCGAACAATACGCCGCCTAGTTATCAGCGACGGCTCAATGTGATTGGAATCAGCTCTTCGGCCACCAATCCCAATTCGAGCGCGCCCTATACCGGTGCGTACCGCGACGAGATCATGTCGGAGGCCCGCGCGTATGCACAGAAGAAGGGCGGCCAGCATGCCAAGGATCTTCAATCGCAGATTGATTCGGCAACGACCTACGACTGGTCGAAATACGCAGCCCGTCTCCGGGGGAAAGACCTCGATCATTTTCGCGACCAGTACCAGAAACTCCGGACCTCCGTCCATGATCTGCAGGAAACCCGGAGTGCGGACGTGGGTGCCTGGTTGCAGGCACAACTGCTGTTCGACACGCTTGAGGATTATGGGTCAACCGACCTCAATGATGCGGCCGCATTCGAGGTTGTTGTCACCGACGCAACCGCGGGTCTGGGTAGTACGCCCACAGGGAAAAAGATTCTCGATAACCTGATCGCGCAATGGAATCCCGTAGAACTTCCGAGCCTCGTCTGGCGCGTCTTCGCGATGAACCAGATGGATGCGCGTCAGGAACTCGCGGAATATCTGAAGACCGCACAGGAGAAAAAACAGACGCCACTGGCTGCGTCC
>JAITTX010000351.1 GCA_031286755.1 Paraburkholderia sp. | reverse complement strand
CAGCAGCAGGCCGACCGCGACCGGCGCGGTGATGAGCGCACCCAGCGGCGTGCTCAACAGGCCTATCGACACGGCGAAGCCGCGCTCAGCGGGCGGCGCCCAGGCAATCAAGAACACGGGTACCCGGCACTTCGATCGCCGGTGGAATCCTGCGGTCAAAAATCAGGCGACGGATCGGGCATTTCGGATTGGCCAGCGTGGTGCACAATTTTGTTTGCCGGGGCACGATCGAGGGCAGGCTGGATCAGCTGATCGAAGCAAAGCAGCAGTTGGTGAAGGATGTTCTTGAAGGCGGTGCCAAGCTGCTGCTGACCGAGATGAGTGACCATGAGCTGCTCGATCTTGTCAGGCTCGATATTCATTCTGCGCGGAAAAAAAAGCCGAAAAACTGGTCGTCAGGGCGACCAGCCCGCTGCGACGAAATCCGCGAAAATCCACAAGTGGAATTCGGGCTGCCGGCATGCCGAAGCGGGGATTGGTACACTATCGCTTCAAACCCAATTGGTCGTTAATAAAAGATCGACAAACCGGTCTTTCGTGTGTGGCGCCGGCCAGTCAGGCTGTGAGCTACTATCGGAGCCGGCTCATGCAGTCGTATTGGAGCGTTTCCAGCCCTGCCCGCCGGCAAGGGCTGTCTAACTATGTAAGGCTGATCGAAGCATGGAACCCAGGTTCTACCGCGGCTGGCACTTGGCAAAATCGGACATGGAATATAAAGCAACAGAGTTCGAGTGGGCACTGATCCGCTTCTACGAGTCTTTTTCGCGCTTCGTGCTGACGACGGGCATGATCACGATCGCGGCCGACGTCGACCTCAAGTACCAGGAGCACGTCATCCTGCATGTGATCCGCATGCAGGATCGACCGAAAAATAGTGCGACCATTGCCCGGCTGATGAATCGGGACGACATCCCGAACATTCAGTACAGTCTGCGCAAGCTTGAATCGGCCGGGTTGATCGAAAAGCTGAAGGACAAGAACAGCAAAACCTATTCGTATTCGGCGAGCGAGCTTGGCGTGAGACTCACCGACGAATACAACAAGGTCCGGGAGGAGATTCTCGTCAAGCGCTTCGAAGAGATCAGCGAAGTCACGGAGAAGTTCGAGCGCAGCGCGCGCTTCATGTCGCTGCTGACGGGAATTTATGAGGAAGCGGCCCGCGATTCGGCGACGATCACGCCGCAAACCGACGAGCCGCCGCCGAAGCCGAAGACGAAGACTTCACGCAAGCCCGCATAACCCGCCAACGCGTCGCGCGGGCGTCATGGCACGGGACGGAGCCTGTGCCAGCCGGTGGCGTGCTGGAGCGCCATGCCGGCGCGGCACAACAGGGCTTCGGCGCCATGCGCCGCGACGAACTGGAAGCCAATCGGCATGCCGCCCTGCGTGAGCCCGCATGGCAGCGCCATCGCCGGATGGCCGCTGGAGTTGAAGGGGGCCGTGAACTGGATCAGACGCGCATTGAGCTCAGGGTCCTGCGCAAGCGCGCCAAGCTGTTCATGCGTCGGTGCGGCGAACGGCTGTACCGGCGTGATCAGCAGATCGAGCCCGCTCATCAGCCGGTTGATTCTTCCGCGTAGCGCGGCGCGGTTCAACAGCACCTGTTGATACGTCATCGCGCTGGTTTCGTACCCGATCTCGATCAGGCGCGTGAGCGCGGGACCATAGTGCGCCGCGAGCCGCGGCCAGGTATCGGCATGGGCCAGCGCGACTTCGACACCGCAGTTAACCTGCCATTCATCGACCACCGTGCGCACGTCGGGAAAACGCACCTCCTCGATCTGGGCACCGAGCGCCTTCACCACCTCGACGACCTGCGCGAGCGCGCACACGATGACATCGTCGGTGCCGTGGCTGTTCCATGCCGGGTCGATGCCGATTCGCAGTCCGTGCAGGTCATGTGCGTCATCGGGCAACGCGAGCGTCGGCTCGGGCAACGAGGTTGGGTCGAGCGGATCGTGCCCGGCAATCGCACCGAGCAGCAGCGCCGCGTCGGCAGCACTGCGGGCCATCGGCCCGGCATGATCGAGACTGGGGCCCAGTGCGAACACACCATGACGGCTCACACGTCCCCACGTCGGCTTGATGCCGGTGAGACCGTTGGCGGCCGAAGGAAAACGGATCGAACCGCCCGTATCGGTGCCGAGCGACGCGTAGCACAGCCCCGCCGCCGTCGCGACGCCGGATCCGCTCGACGACGCACCCGCCCAGTGTCCCGGATGCCACGGATTGACCGGCTCGACGATCTCGGGGTGATGCGTCGCGAACGCGCCTTCCGTGAGCTGAAGTTTGCCGAGCACGACCGCGCCGGCCTCGCGCAGCCGCCTGACGGCGGTGGCGTCTTCGGTCGGCACGAAGCTGCGATGGATGGTCGTGCCCGCCGCAGTCGGCGAACCGGCGCTCCAGTACAGATCCTTTACCGCTACCGGAACACCGTGCAGAGGCCCGGTCGCCTCTCCGGCCGACAGTTTCCGGTCGGCTTCTCGCGCGGATGCCAGGGCCTCGTCGCGCATCACGAGCGCGTAGCTGTGAAGCGTGGGGTCGAGCCGCTCGATGCGTTCGAGCATCGCCGTCGTGACTTCCACGGAAGAAATCTCGCGCGTGGCGATCAGGCGCGCCACCTCGCGCGCCTCCAGGTAATGCAGTTCGGAATGGGGCATGATCAATGTGCCTCCGTGCTCAAAGTCCGAGCTCCGCACGCCGCCGCGTGAGCGTATCGATCACGGCGTACATGATCTTGTGCGCGCAAGGCATCAGGTCGGGAATGTAGGTCGCGCCCATACCGCCAAGGCCCTCGGCCACCGGCACCGGCGAGCCTTCGGCGGGCCATGGCCAGCCAATGCGGGCGGTCGGAATGCCAAAGCGGCGCAGTGCCGCGCCGTCGGTCTGCCCGCCGAGCAGGTCGGGCGTCGGATGCGCACGCTGCTCGATGTGCTCCCAGCCGCGCCGCGCGGACTGCACGATCCAGTTCGACGAGGAGGTCGTGCCGCCGGGCACGGAGCCGTACATTTCCCAGTCGAGATCGAAATCGGGGTGACGCTCGCGCAGCGCCGCGACGAATTCGGCGAACTGTGCCTTCACGTCGCCCGGCGAGGTACGCGGATTGATGCGCACGTCGAAGAAAATCTCCGTGACGGCCGAAGGAAACGCCGGACGTTCAGGCCACCCCGAGCGCACGCCCGAGATCCAGCCGTGCGGCTTGACCGCGCCGGACGTATTGCGCTCGGCGTACTCGATCAGCCATTGCTCGAGTTCGAGTATCACGTGCGCGGCCGGCACGACCGAGCTGCGAAAACCCGGCGTGTCGCGCGGCACGCCTGCATAGCCGAGCGTGCCTTTGACCTTCAGCTTGAACCAGCCCAAGCCGGGCTCCTCGTGGTAGACCCAGTTCCAGGGCTTCATCACGATCGCGAAATCGGGCGCGACGCCACGGCTCAGCAGGTGCGTGACGCCCCCGGACAGGCCCGCGTGGTCGCGCGCGGCGAGATCGACAGGCATGCCGCCATCCGCCATCGCGACGATCAGGTCGCCGACCAGCGGCACGTCGGCCTCGATCAGCGCGGTCGCGACTTCGGTTAGCGTGGCGATCATCCCTTTGGGGTTCGACGCGCCAAGACCATAGACCCAGTCGCCTTCCATGCGCGCGCGCGGCTTGAGATCTGCGAAGTCGGGCGGCCCGATCCACGGATCGTCGCTTTCGTCGCCTTCGAGATGGGTGTCGATGGGCGCGTAGAGCATCAGCGCCGCGCCGCCGCCGCTGCCGCGCTTCTCCGCGACGACGTTGCCGGTCCGCTCGCTCATGGGCCGATAGCTTGCGTTCAGACCGACGCTCGCCAGATGCCCGGCCATGAACTGGCTTGCGTCGCGCGCCGCGCCGGTCGGGCTGTGAATGTCCGTGAGTTCGAACAGCAGCTTTTGCAGCCGCCGCGCGTCGAGCTTTGCGCAGGCACGGTCGTACCAGGCCTGTTGCTCGGGAGAAAAGGGCAATGGCGTGGTGCTGTCCACGATGGATACCTCCAGATTGCGTTGCGGTGCGAGATCAGTTCGACGGCGCGAACTGTTCGGCGTAGATGTTTTCCGGGCGCAGGCCCAAATTCAGGAGCTTCGTCGTGGCGGCCTCGATCATGCGCGGCGGGCCACACAGATAGGCGACGGCGCTTTCGTGCGTCACGTCGGCCTCGCGAATCGCATCGACGGGATTGCCGGCGAGCAGCTCTCCGCTCGCGTGGTGGTCCACCGAGATGCGCGTCGTGAGATTCGGCAGCCATTGCCGGCGCAGTTCCAGATCGTCGAGGCAGAAAAGCTGCTCGGGCGTTGCGCAGCCGAAGCTCAGGAGGATCGGTGGCTTGCGTCCGGACTGACGGCGCAGGGTGTCGATCATCGAAAGGATGGGGGCGAGACCGGTCCCGCCCGCCACCATGACGTGCGGCGCCGGCACCTTCTCACGCAGGAAGAAGCTGCCGAACGGGCCTTCGATTTCGAGGACGTCGTCGGGTTTTGCTTCCTGCTCCAGCCACTTCGACATCACGCCGTCTTCAAGCACGCGAATCAGCAGCTCGAGCTTCGGCAGGTCGGCCGCCGTGCTGGCGGGCGAATAGCTGCGCGTGACATTCGTGCCCGGCACGCGGACCTGGATGAACTGCCCAGGCTTGAAGTCGAGCCACGCGCCTTCGGCCAGTTCGAGACGCAGGCGCACGACGTTCGACGCCACCTTCTCGACGCTGTCGACAAATGCGTGCGCCTTGACCGCCTTCACGTCGGCCGCATCGCTCGCGTAGTTCAGCGCGAACGTGCAATCGGATTCGGGTTCGGTCAGGCACAGCAGCCGGTCGCCGGCCTCGTATTCGCTGCGCAGGAGCGTCGAACTGGCGCCCTGGCGCATACCGGCGCGGCCATCGACAAGCTTTGCCATACAGCTCGAACAGGATCCCGACCGGCATTGGTGGATGACCGGGATGCCCGCGGCGAGAGCGGCGTCCAGCACGCTCTCGCCCTGCTGCACGGCAACCGATGTCGCTTTCCCGTCGCGGAAGTTCAAGGTGACGTTTTTAACGGAAGACATACGGATACCTTCAGTGTTGCAGTGATTAGTGCTCGCCTTCGATCTTCTCGACGAAGTACGCAGGACGCTTGCCGTCCGCCGTTCGCTTCATGCGAATGCTCGACGCCTTGATGGTGCCGTCGACGCCCTTGCCGGGCCTGGCAATGCCGCGATTCCAGCGCGACGCGATCTTGCGCCAGGTGATTGGCGAAACGTCGGTCGAAACGAGTTGTTCGTTATCCCAACCGGTGCCGTCGGCGTAAAAGTCTTGCATTGCTTCGCGTGCGTACAGGTCGCAGTTGTTGAAGCCATGCAGGCACAGCGGCTTGAACAGATTGTCGTAGCGATACTTGAATTCCTTGCGCTCCTTGTCGGTCGGGCAGACGCGTGCGAGGATTTCCCAGTACTCGTAGGTGTCGTCGGTGATCGGCACATACCACTCGAACTGGACGACATGTTCTTCCGGCCAGTTCTCGACCATCAGTACGCCAGGCAGGAACACGGAGGTGCGGTACGGGCGGGCATTGATGTTCTCGACCTTGAGTTCGACCCTCTCGTTCTCGAGGATGGGATTCCACTTCTCCGTGAAGAGCCATTGCACGAGACCCTTGGGGCCGTTCTCGTCTTCGACCGGCGCGATGCAGTCGTCGGCGGTCGGCACGATGCCAAGCGGGAGCACCCAGTCCTTCGCGTGAATGATCGCGTTGTCCTTGTGAACGAGGATGTGCGCGTTATCGAAGCCGTTTTCGCAGGCGATGCGCCAGTTCGCGAAACCCGTGCGGTGCATGCCGTACGCGACGATGTCCTTGTCCAGCAGGCTCGGCGCGGACGGCCACAGCGGATGCGGGAAGCGTTCGTCGTTCTCGGGAAAGCGGATGGGCAGGTCGTGCGCGAGCGGCGGCACGTCCGCATCCGGATAGTCGTCTTCGCGCACGAAGACGAAGATCATGCCGGCGACTTCCTCGACCGGATACGTCGTGATGCCCGTCGTGCCGATCAGCTTGTCGTCCGGATTGCCGGCGATGGTCGCGAGCTTGCCGCTTTCCAGGTCGAACGTGAAACCGTGGTACCAGCAGCTGATCGTGTCCCTGGTCAGACACATCGGCTTGGCGGAGAGCCGCACGCCGCGGTGAACACACTGGTCCTTTAGCGCGTAGATCTTGCCGTTCACGCGGCGCAACACGATCTGCACCCCGCAGATCTGGATGCCTTCGACCGCATCTTCCGGCAGTTCATTGCTGAAAAGCGCCGGATACCAGTGATTGATGAAGCCCCATGCCGCGTCCTTGTACGGCTGGTACTGGCTCTGAACCTTCGCGTCGTTGACGCGAGCATCGCTGATCTCGTTGATTCTCTGGCCGGTGCTGCGCCGGCGGACGATGGGCGTGTCGCTCATGGAGTGCTCCTGATGTGTGGGCTGAACGCGTCTCGTGACCGCTCACGAGCGCTGATTTCTGGACAGCTGTCGTAGCTCGATACGCCTTGCCGTGCGCGCCTTGACCGATGCTGTGAGCGAAGATTACGCAAACATAAATTGACAGTCAATGCATTTTCAATCAATCTTGCGTTGTATTTCAATTTGAAATCAACTGATGAGAAAGCCGCAAAAGACGGCGGACGCTGGCAGGAAAGCGTTGAGCGGGTGATGTGCGGGAAAGGGGCAAGTGCTGTTTGGGGCGATTTCACAGGGTTTCCCCTGGAATTCGGCTGGCCAGAACGAGCCCCAGGCGAAGACCGTCATCCGTGAGGGAGCGGCACGCAGGCAAAAGAAAGCGGCCCGACAAGCGGCCGCAGCAAAGGCTATTGACGAAGGGACGAGGAGACGGCAGTGAAAATCAGGAAATCTGCATTACTAATCGGTATTGCGCTGGCTGCAAATGCCCATGCGCAAAGCAGCGTCGACATCTACGGGATCATCGACACGGGCGTGATGTACGCGTCGAACGTGGGCGGTCACGGCAACTGGCTGGCCGATCCCGGCACGCCTGCCCCGAACCTGTTCGGCTTTCGTGGAACGGAGGATCTCGGCAATGGCCTGAAAGCGATATTCAAGCTCGAAGGCATGTTCAGTCTGAACAACGGCGCATCCACCAACGGGCTGTTCGGGCACGAAACCTATGTGGGATTGCGTGACGACCGCTGGGGCACGCTGACCGCGGGCAACCAGATCGACTTCATGTTCTATTCGCTCGTGGTCGACCACTGGGGGCCGGCTTTCCCATTCATCAATGCAATGAGTTTGCGGCAAGGCTCGTTTGCAGGACTGAACATCCCGGGGCCACCGGGTAACAGCTCGTTCGACTTCGATCGTTTGCTCGGCGCGCCGATCGCGAACTCGGTCAAGTACATGAGCCCGACCGTCGGCGGCCTCTCGATGGGCGCGCAGTACAGCTTTGGCGGACGGGCGGGTTCGTTTGGTCAGGATAGCGGGCAGAGCTTCGGTCTGAACTATCACATCGGCACCGTCGCACTGAACGGCGCGTACACGTACATCAAGTATCCCGAACTGAATAACGGCAACAGCGGT
>JAITTX010000229.1 GCA_031286755.1 Paraburkholderia sp. | reverse complement strand
TCGAGCATGCGCCGCGTGAGATCGGCCTGATACGGCCGCAGATCGCCATCGCGCCGCCACGCGGCCATCGCGCGGCGCAGCTTGTCGGCTTCCTCGCCGGTGTAGTCGGCGGCGACCATGGCGAGATGCATCACCTGCTCCTGGAAGATCGGCACGCCCAGCGTGCGCTCGAGCACCGGGCGCAGGTCCTCTTTCGCGTACTCGACCTTTTCCTCGCCATGCCGGCGCTTCAGATACGGATGCACCATGTCGCCCTGAATCGGCCCGGGCCGCACGATCGCCACCTGGATCACGAGGTCGTAATACTCGCGCGGGCGCAGGCGCGGCAACATGCTCTGCTGCGCGCGCGACTCGATCTGAAACACGCCAATCGTATCCGCGTGACTGCACATCTCGTAGACCGCCGGATCCTCGGACGGAATGTCCTGCACGCGATACGCCGGCAGCCCGCGCCGCAACGCGACGCATTCGAGCGAGCGCCGGATGGCCGAAAGCATGCCGAGCGCGAGCACGTCCACTTTCAGAAGACGCAGCGCGTCGATATCGTCCTTGTCCCACTCGATCACGTAGCGGTCCTTCATCGCCGCGTTCTCGATGGGCACGAGGCGCGAGAGCTTGTCGCGCGCGATCACGAAGCCGCCCACGTGCTGCGAGAGATGGCGCGGAAAACCGCGCAGTTCGCGCGTGAGACGGATCAGTTGCTGCGTGACGTGCGAGTCGGGCGAAAAACCCGCTTCGGCCAGATGGTTCGCGATCGAATCGGGCCCGTCCCACCACTGGTGCGCGCCCGAGAGCTTTTCGATCAGCGCGTTGTCGAGCCCGAGCGCCTTGCCCACATCGCGCAGCGCGCTGCGCGAGCGGTAGGTGATGAGCGTTGCAGCCAGCGCGGCGCGGCGCGTGCCGTACTTGCGATAGATGTACTGGATGACTTCCTCGCGCCGCTGATGCTCGAAGTCGACGTCGATGTCGGGCGGCTCGTTGCGCGCGCGGGACAGAAAGCGCGCGACGAGCATGTTCATGCGCACCGGATCGATCTCCGTGATCCCCAGGCAGTAGCAGACCACCGAGTTCGCCGCCGAGCCGCGCCCCTGGCACAGGATGTTCTGCGAGCGCGCAAAGCGGACGATGTCGTGCACCGTGAGAAAGTATTTTTCGTACTTCAACTCGGCAATCAACTGGAGCTCTTCTCCGATCTGCTTGCTGCGCTTCTCGTTCAGGCCGTCGGGCCAGCGCTCGGCAGCGCCCTTCATCACGAGCTTTGCGAGCCACGAGGCAGGCGTCTCGTCCATGGGTACGAGTTCCTCGGGATACTCGTAGGCCAGCTCGCTCAGGCAAAACGTGCAGCGGCGCGCGACCTCGAGCGTTGCCTCGAGCGCATCGCGCGGATACAGCGCGCCAAGCCGCACGCGCGAGCGCAAATGCCGCTCCGCATTCGGCTCCAGCGCACGGCCGCACGACGCGAGCGGCTTGCCGATGCGCACCGCGCTCAGCGTGTCCTGCAGCGGCTTGCGCGAGCGCGCGTGCATCAGCACACCGCCCGCCGCGACGAGCGGCAGGCCGCTTTCCTGCGAGACATGGCGCAGCGCTTCGATCTGCGTGTCGTCGCCGCCCGTTTGCCAGAGCTCGAGCGCGAGCCACGCGCGCTCGGCCGCGAAGCCCGCGAGCCAGTGCGCGGCGCGCAACGTCTGCGCAAGCGTGGCCGCGCGCTGCGGCACGAGCAGCAGCACGCAGTCGCGCAAGTGCTTCAGATGCGCCAGGTCCGGCTCGGGATCGACGAAGTCGGACGGATACACGCGGTAATCGCCCTTGTCCGCGCGCGAGCGCGCAAGCGTGATCAGTTCGCACAGGTTGCCGTAGCCCTCGCGATTCATCGCGATCGCGACGAGCGTGCAGAACGGCGCGTCGTTTTCATCGACGAGATTCAGCTCGCTGCCAATCAGCAAATGCAGCGAAGGCACGAACGGGGCAGGCGCCGCAACCTCGGCCTCTGCCTGCTTCAAGCCGTGGCGGGCCGCGCGCACGGCTGCGTCATGTGCCTCCTGCTGTGCCTCTTTGTGCGCTTTTTTGCGGGCTTCGTCGTAGTCGTTGAGCGCGCTATACGCTCGCACGACGCCGGCGAACGAGCATTCGTCGGTAATGGCGAGCGCGCGGTAGCCATGACGAATCGCCTGCTCGACCAGCTCGTCCGGGCTCGACGCGCCGCGCAGGAACGTGAAGTTGGTCAGACAGTGCAGCTCCGCATAATCGGGCAGCGCCGCTCCCGGCGAAGAAGGTTGTGCAGGCAACGATATGCCCGCCCCGCTATTCGACATGATGTTGATAATGAAGCGGCGTTAGCCAAACAGCCCCTGCAAATACCACTGCCCGCCAATGCGCTCGCGGTACAGCCAGAACATGCGCCCCTGATCGTCGGCGGCAACGTAGTAGTCGCGCCCGACGCCCTCGCCGTCCCACCAGCCCGCCTCGATGCGCTCGGTGCGCGTGAGCGTTTTGAGCGGGCGCCGATAAACCGGCCGGTCGTTGCGCACCATCAGCTTGAGCGGCTTTTCGAGCAGCCATGCCGGGCGCGGCTGCGACGGCAGCGGCACCTCGGGCAGATCGAAGGCCGT
>JAITTX010000059.1 GCA_031286755.1 Paraburkholderia sp. | reverse complement strand
TGCGCTTCGGCTGGGCGGCCGCCCGCATCGACGACGTGCTCAACTGGATCCCCGCGCGCCTCACGGCCGCGAGCTACGCGCTGCTCGGCGACACGCGCGTCGCGCTGCGCTGCTGGCGCGAGCAGGCGCCGCGCTGGGAGAGCCCGAACGCGGGCCCGGTGATGGCGGCGGGCGCGGGCAGCCTGAACGTGCTGCTGGGCGGCGCGGCGGTCTACCACGGCGCCGTGGAGGAGCGTCCCGCGCTCGGAGCCGGCGCGCCGCCGCGCGCCGAAGACATCACGGCCGCGCTGCGTCTCGTCGAGCGCACGACCGTCCTGTGGCTCGCCATGCTTCTCGCACTGGCTTTCCTGAGTGTGGCAACCCATGTCTGAAGCGCATCTCGACACGACCCCGCGCGTCATCGCGCACGGCGGCAATCTGCACGAAGCCGCGCGCCGTTACGGCATCGCCCTGGATGCGTGGATCGATCTCTCGACCGGCATCAATCCGCACGGCTATCCGGTTCCGCCAGTGCCCGCCGCGGCGTGGCGGCGCCTGCCCGAAGACGACGACGGCTTTGCCGCCCGCGCCGCGCGCTACTACGGCGCGCCCGACGCGCAGCACGTGCTGCCCGTGGCGGGCAGTCCGGCCGCGATTCGCGCGCTGCCCGCGGTATTGTCCGCGCTGTGTTCCGCGCGGTTGGCCACCCGGTTGCCAACGCAGTTGCCACAGCAGGCACCGGCCGCGCGCGTGGCGATCGCGCCGCTCACCTACGGCGAGTACGCGCCTGCGTTCGCGCAGGCGGGCCACGCCGTCGTGCCGCTCGATATCGCCTCCGGCACGCTGCCCGAAGAGGCAACGCACGCGGTCGTCGTGAACCCCAACAATCCCACGACGCGCCTCGTCGATCGCGCGACGCTGTTGCGCTGGCACGCGCAGCTCATCGAACGCGGCGGCACGCTGATCGTCGATGAGGCCTTCGCCGACGCCTGCGCCGATCCCCGGACAACCTCGCTCGCGAGCCTGACCGGCCGCGCGGGCCTCGTGGTGCTGCGCTCGCCCGGCAAGTTCTTCGGACTCGCCGGGGCGCGCTGCGGCTTCGCGCTCGCCGCGCCCGAGTTGCTCGCGGCGCTGCGTGCGAAGCTGGGGGCGTGGACCGTGAGCGGACCCGCGCGTCACGCGGTAACGCACGCCTTCGAAGACACCGCGTGGCAAAGCGCGATGCGCGAGCGGCTCGCCGGCGAGAGCGCACGCCTTGCAGCATTGCTCGCGTCATACGGTCTCACGCCGCGCGCCACGCCGCTCTTCGCGTGGATCGTCCACGCGCGCGCCGCGCAGTTGCAGGACGCGCTCGCCGCGCATGCCGTGTGGACGCGCCGCTTCGAATCGCCCGCGAGCCTGCGCTTCGGCCTGCCCGCATCGGAAGACGAGTGGCGGCGCTTCGAGACGGCGCTCGCGCAAGCCATGCAGGCACCTGGTTGATGCGCCGCCCGATTGCACGCGGACGCGCCTGCGCAAGCACTCACAGCGGCGCCGGCTTGCGCGGCTTCGCGCTCGCCGTGTGCGCCACGATGGCGCTCACAGCCAACGCAGCCCACGCCGCTACCGGCACCGCCGCTGTTGGTCACGCTGTTGGTCTCGCTGTTAGCCCGTCTGTTGGCCACGCCGTCAGCGCCATCGACGATTCCGGCGCAACCGTCACGCTCGCAGCACCCGCGCGACGCGTCATCAGCCTCTCGCCGCACACCACCGAGCTGATCTATGCGGCGGGCGGCGGCGCGAAGCTGGTGGGCGCGGTCGCCTACAGCGATTACCCGCCGCAGGCGCGGAGCGTGCCGCGCGTGGGCGACAACCGCGCACTCGACCTCGAGCGCATCGCCGCGCTCAAGCCCGATCTGATCGTCGTCTGGCGGCACGGCAATGCGCAGCAGCAGATCGACCGTCTGCGCGAGATGCACATCCCGCTCTTCTTCAGCGAGCCCCATCGGCTCGACGACGTGGCGACATCGCTCACGCGGCTCGGCGTGCTATTGGGCACGGAAAAAACCGCCGACGACGCAGCGCTCGCGTATCGCAGCAAGATCGCGCAACTGCGCGCGCGCTACGCGCAGCGCGCGCCGGTGAAGGTGTTCTACGAAGTGTGGGACCAGCCGCTCATGACGATCAACGGCGAGCACATGATCAGCGATGTCATCACGCTATGCGGCGGACGCAACGTCTTTGCCGCGCTGCGCCCGCTGGTGCCCACGCTCTCGACCGAAGCGGTGCTGGCCGCCGATCCCGACGCGATCGTCACCGCCTCGCAAGGCGCGACGGCGCCCGACCGGCCGCTCCCCGCGCTCGCGCGCTGGCGCGCATGGCCCCGGTTGCATGCGGTGGCGCGCGGCAATCTTTTCACCATCGACGGCGATCTGCTCACGCGGCCCGGGCCGCGCATCGCGCAAGGCGCGGCGCAGCTATGCGAGGATCTGGATCGCGCTCGTTCGCGCGACGCCAGCGTCACGAATTAATCCGGAATCCGAATAGAGTGAAGGTTTGCGTCACGCGTTCCAGCGCGCGAGCAACCACTCGCCGCTCGACGCATCGCGGCGCAACGTGACGATCGCCGCCATCTCGAGCGGCCACTTTGTGCAATGCACGAGCGGCAAGCCCAACGCGTGCGCGGTGATCGCGCGAATCACGCCCGCATGCGCGACAACCCAGAGACTTTCGCACGTGCGCAGTGCATCGAACCATGCGCGCACACGCGCCTCGAACTGCGCGACGCTCTCGCCGCCATGCATGCGCGCGTGCTCGAAATCGGCGGCCCAGGCATCGATCTGCGCACGCTCGATGGCGTCCCAGCGCTGCATCTCCCACGCGCCGAAATCCATCTCCGCAAGACGCGCATCTTCGTGCGCAACGATGCCGCCGTGCATCTGCCCGAGCACCCGTGCAACACTCGCGCAACGCGTGAGCGGGCTCGTCTCGATGCGCTGCGGCGTGCGGGCACCGAGCGCGGCGAGACGCGCGGCCAGCGCCGCCGCGCCGGCCCCGGCGGCCCCTGCAAGCGCCACGTCGGACCGGCCGTAGCACACGCCCGCCTCCACCGCCACGGCCGGGTGACGCATCAGGACGAGATCCATGCGAGCCCCATCAGATAGATCGCCAGTTCGAACACCTGCTGCGCGAAGCCAAGGCAATCGCCCGTATAGCCGCCGATGCGCCGCACGAAATACCGCCCGAGCGCGTAGCGCAGCACACCGAGCACGGCGAGCGCCGCCACGCCCGCGCGCCAGTCCGGCCACGCGGGCCAGAAAAGCCAGGGCAAGCCGAACACGAACGCGCAGCCGAGCGCGAGCGCGCTCATGCGCTGCGCGACCGGCTTGGCCTTGCCTTCGGGCCGCACATAGTCGAGCGAGACGAGGTAGCTGATCGCCAGCGCGCGGCTCGCCGCGTGGCCGGCAATCATGAGCGTGGCCGCGCGCCAGGGCGGCAGCGCGACCAGCGTTTGCCACTTCAGCGCACGCGAGATCACGAGGCCGATGGCGCCGAACGCGCCAATGCGCGAGTCGTGCATGATGCGCAGCACGTCCTCGCGCTGATACGCGCCGCCGAATGCGTCGATGCAATCGGCGAGACCGTCTTCATGGAACGCGCCGGTCGCGAGGAGCGTCGCCCCCATCGAGAGCAGCACCGCCACGCCCGCGGGAAACACATGCAGCGTCGCGAGGTACACGAGCGCCGCCAGCGCGCCGATCAGCGCGCCCACGAGCGGAAAATAGCGCGCCGCCGCGTTCAGCCATTGCGGCTCGAAGCCCACCCAGCGCGGCACCGGCACGCGCGTGAAATAGCCGAGCGCCGTGAAGAAGTAACGGAGTTCCGCGAGCGGATTCATTGCGCGCTCACTGCGGGTCCGATGCGGTTCATGCGATTCATGCGGTTCATGCGGTTCAATGGGAGCGCTCGGAACGTTCGCTGCCGGGCCGCTCGCTGCGCTCATCCACCCCCGCGGACTCGAAGCTCGCCATTTCGTTGAGAAACGCCACGGCCGCGCGCAGGAGCGGCACGGCGAGCGCCGCGCCGGTGCCCTCGCCGAGCCGCAAGTCGAGCGCGAGCAGCTCGCGCGCGCCGAAATGATCGAGCATGCGCCGATGCCCCGCCTCGTTCGACGCGTGCGCGAACACGCAGTATTCGCGCACGTGCGGCGCGAGCGTATCCGCCACCAGCAGCGCCGCGGTCGCGATGAAGCCATCGACGAGAATCGCCATGCGCTGGCGCGCCGCTTCGAGAAATGCGCCCACCATCATCGCGATCTCGAAGCCGCCGAACGTTGCGAGCACATCGATCGGCTCGCATACGTTCGCGTGGCGCGCGAGCGCCGCCGCCAGCACGTTGCGCTTTCGCGCGAGGCCGGCGTTGTCGAGCCCCGTGCCGCGCCCCACGCATTCGTCGATGGGCACGCCGCACAAGCGGCTCATCAGGCACGCGGCCGACGACGTATTCGCAATGCCCATCTCGCCGAAGCCGATCACGTTGGTGCCGAGCGCCGCGTGATGACGCACGCGCGCCGCGCCCGCGGCGAGCGCGGCGACGGCCTCGTCGCGCGTCATCGCGCTTTCGTGCGCGAAGTTGCGCGTGCCGCGCGAGATCGGCAGGGAAACGAGCGCGGATGAAGCCGGCAGCGGCGGCAATGGCGTGGCGACGCCCGCATCGACGATCTCGAGCTCGAGCCCGGCCACGCCGCTGAACGCGTTGATGGCCGCGCCGCCCGCGACGAAGTTCGCGACCATCTGCGCGGTCACGGCCTGCGGATACGGGCTCACGCCTTCGCTGGCGATGCCGTGGTCGCCCGCGAACACGATCATCGCGGGACGCTCGACGCGCGGGCGCGTGGTGCGCTGAATCATGCCGAGCTGGCGCGCGAGCGCCTCGAGGCGGCCGAGGCTGCCCGGCGGCTTGGTCTTCGTATCGATGAGGCGCTGAAGCTCGTCGCGCAGCGAAGCGCCGAGTGGTTCCACAGCGAGCAATTCGGAAAGCGTTGAAGTCATGTTGGTTTCAGTTCAATTCGATTCGCCTCGCGCGCGCGAAGCGTCAGCGCTCGCGTGGGGTTCGAAGGCAGCCACGAGCGCCTCGTGCGCGCCCTCGCGGATCAGCCTGAGCGGGTGGCCGAAGGCCGCGCTCGCGCGCTCCGCCGTGAGCACGTCGCGCACGGGTCCAGCGCAGCAGCCTCCACGGCCGTCGAGCAGCAGCGCGTGCGTCGCGTAGCGCCGCGCGAGATTGAGATCGTGACAGGAAAACACCACGGTGCGCGACCCGGTGTTCACCCAGTGCGCGAGCGCTTCGAGGCAGGCGATCTGATGATGCAGGTCCAGATGCGAGAGCGGCTCATCGAGCAGCAGGAGCGGCGCATCCTGGCACAGCACCGCCGCCAGCGCGACGCGCTGGCGCTCGCCGCCCGAGAGCGAGAGCACGTCGCGCGCTGCGAACGTCTCGAGACCGAGCGCCGCGAGCGCGGCATGCGCGGCGGCGCGGTCGTCCGCGCTCTCCCATCCCCAGCCCGCGAGATGCGGATAACGGTTGAGCAATACGGTGTCGAGCACGCTGGCGCTGAACGCGTCGCGCACGTCTTGCGGCATCAGCGCGCGGCGCTGCGCGAGACGCACCGGCTGCCAGTCGCGCAGCGCGACGCCGTCCACTTCGACATGGCCCGCGGCGCTCTCGCGCAAGCCCGCGAGCGTCGCGATCAAGGTGGTCTTGCCCGCACCGTTCGCACCGGCCACGCACCAGATCTCGCCTGCGCCGAAGCGCTGCGTGAGACCCTCGACCAGCGTGCGCGCGCCGGCGCGCAGCGTGAGCGCGTGCGTGGCGAGCAGCGGCTTCGCGCGAGAGGTGTCGTGGCTCGATGCATCGTTCATGGTGCGACTCATGGCGCACGCCTCTTGAGCAGCATCCACAGGAACACGGGCACGCCCGCGAGCGCGGTCACGACACCCACGGGCAGCTGCGTGGGCGCGGCGACGGTGCGCGCGACGAGATCGGCGCCCATGACCGCGAGACCGCCCGCGAGCGCGGCCGCCGGCACCAGCATGCGCTGGTCGTTGCCGAAGGCGAGCCGCAACATGTGCGGCACGACGAGCCCGACGAAGCCGATGGTACCGCCCGTAGTGACGGCGGCCGCCGCCGCGAGCGATGCCGCGAGATAGACGCCCACGCGCAGGCGCAGCACCGGCACGCCGAGCGCCTGCGCGGCGGCGTCGCCGCGCAGCAGCACGTTCAGGCGCGGCGCGGCGCTCACCCCGAAAGCGAGCACGAGCGCAAGCGCGATCAAGGCGGGCCATGGCATGCCGGTGCCGTTGAGGTCACCGGTGAGCCAGAACAGCATGCCCCGCAGGCTCGCTTCGGGGGCGAGCGTGAGCAGGAGCGTGATGAGTGCGCCCCATCCCGCCGCCGTCACCGCGCCGGTCAGCAGCAGACGCGGCGAGCTGTCCTGCGGCTCGCCGCGCCATAGTTCGCGGCGCGCGAGACCGAGCACGAGCAGGATCGAAACGAAAGCGCCCGCGCAGGCGCTCGCCTGCACGGCCCACCAGGCCGCGCCCACCATCATCGCCACCAGCGCGAACGCGGCGGCGCCGCCCGAAACGCCCAGCACGTAGGGCTCGGCGAGCGGATTGCGCAGCAGCACTTGAAGGAGCGCGCCCGCGATCGCAAGCAGCGCGCCGCAAGCGAAGCCGCCGAGCGCGCGTGGCAGGCGCAGCGTGCGCACGATCTCGCTCGCCATGTCGTTGACGTTTGGCATGGAAGACGTGGCCGGCACGAGCGCGTGCAGCGCCTGGCCGAGCGTCACCGGCACGCTGCCGATCGCAAGCGACGCCACGAACACCGCGAGCGCGGCCATCGCAAGCGCGCACCAGATCGCCACCGCGCGGCGCGCGTTCATCGTGCGGCGCAGCACTCTGGCACCGGAAGCGCACGGCAGAACCTGCGCCGGCGCGCGGCGCGGTTTATCGGGGTTGACGGTTCGCATCGTCGAAAGTGGTCGATCTCAGGCACTGACGCATCGCCGCCGCGGCCCGCGTGGCGGAGCGCATGACGTTTGCCCGCTGCATGGAAGGCGCGCGGCGCGCTCCCGCCGCGTGGCCGGACGAAACGCGTGCAGCCGCGCGATCGTTACAGGGCGGCACCCGGGCGGCACGCCCCCCAGGGTCCGCGGCCCAACTTCGCGCCCCGGTTTCATGCG
>JAITTX010000047.1 GCA_031286755.1 Paraburkholderia sp. | reverse complement strand
CCGCACCAGAGCAAGGGCTGGTTCGGCTTCTTCCGCGTCGTGGACGGCGTGCTGCGCATCACCGACCCGCTGTTCCCGGCGTATCTGCGCCAGCGCGCGATCGACGCGGCGGTGGCTTTTGTCGACGAGCGCCTGAACGGCGAGGACGGCCTCGGCGCCATTTTCCCGGCCATGGCCAACGCCGTGATGATGTACGAGGTGCTGGGCTATCCCGCCGATCATCCGCACCGCGCGATCGCGCGCCAGTCGGTGGAAAAGCTCGTGACGGTCCATGCGGAGGAAGCGTACGTCCAGCCGTGCCTCTCGCCGGTGTGGGACACGTCGCTCGCCGCGCACGCGCTCATCGAAACCGGCGACGCGCGCGCGCATGAAGCGGCGCGGCGCGGCCTCGACTGGCTGCGCCCGCTGCAGATTCTCGACGTGCGCGGCGACTGGATCTCGCGCCGTCCCGGCACGCGCCCGGGCGGCTGGGCGTTCCAGTACGCGAATCCGCACTACCCCGATGTCGACGATACGGCCGTGGTCGTGGCGGCCATGCGCCGCGTCGACCAGATCGACAAGACCCAGGCCTACGACGAGCCCATCGCCCGCGCGCGCGAGTGGGTGGTCGGCATGCAGAGCGGCAACGGCGGCTGGGGCGCGTTCGAGCCGGAAAACACTCACGAGTATCTGAACAGCATCCCGTTCTCGGATCACGGCGCGCTGCTCGATCCGCCCACGGCCGACGTCACGGGCCGCTGCCTCTCGATGCTCGCGCAGCTCGGCGAACTGCCCGTGGCGAGCGAGCCGGCGCAGCGCGCCTACAACTACATCCTCGCCGAACAGGAAGCGGATGGCAGCTGGTACGGTCGCTGGGGCATGAACTACATCTACGGCACGTGGACGGCGCTGAGCGCGCTGAACGCGGCGGGCCTCGGGCACGCGGACCCGCGCATGAAGCGCGCGGCGCAGTGGCTCGTCGCCATCCAGAACGACGACGGCGGCTGGGGCGAGGACGGCACCAGCTACAAGCTCGAGTATCGCGGCTACGAGCGCGCGGCGAGCACGGCCTCGCAAACGGCGTGGGCGCTGCTCGGCCTGATGGCCGCGGGCGAGGTGAACCATCCGGCGGTGGCGCGCGGCGTCGCCTGGCTGCAGGCCACGCAGCGCGAGCACGGCCTGTGGGACGAAACGCGCTTCACGGCCACGGGCTTTCCGCGCGTGTTCTATCTGCGCTACCACGGCTACCGCAAGTTCTTCCCGCTGTGGGCGCTCGCGCGCTATCGCAACCTCAAGCGCGACGGCGTCACGCACGTCAAGGTTGGCCTGTGACGATGGGGGCCGCCTCTACCGCTGCAAAACCCGCCACGGCGCGCGCGGGCCGCGCGAACGGCGCGCTGCCCGTGATTGCCGTGACCGGCATGGCCTTCGAGGCGAGCATTGCGGCGGGCAAGGGCGCTGACGGCATCGAGGCGGTCTACGCCGCGCGCGCCGACCTGCTCGAACGCGCGCTCGCGGCGGCGCTCGAGCGCGGCGCCTCGGGCGTCATCAGCTTCGGCACGGCGGGCGGCCTCGGGCCGGACCTCGAACCGGGCACGCTCATCATCGCCGATGCCGTGGACGGTCCGTTCGGCCGCGCAGCCTGCGATACGGCGTGGAGCGAGCGCATGGCGGCCGCGTTGCTCGACTCGCCGCTGGCCGCGCGCACGCGGCGCGGCGTGGAGGCCGCCGTGGCCGCACCGCTCACCGGCGCGGCGGACAAGGCGGCGCTCCACCGCTCGAGCGGCGGCGCGCTGGCCGTCGACATGGAGTCGCACCTGGCCGCGGCAGCGGCGGCCGCGCGCGGCCTGCCGTTCGCGGTCTGCCGCGCGGTGGTGGATCCGGCCTGGCGCAGCCTGCCGAAAGCGGCAATGGCCGGCCTGCGCGATGACGGCTCCACGGCCGTCCTGCCAATCCTGCGCGAGCTGGCGCGCGATCCGCTGCAACTGGGCGGCCTGCTGCGCGTGGCAGCCGACGCCGGCGCGGCGCGCAAGGCGCTCACGGCCGCGCGCCGCGTGCTGACAGCCTCCGGCGCCTTTTTCCCTGGCTGATTTGGCCGATGAGCCGGCGGTTGTCTCCGCTCTTGCGGACGCGGCCTATTGCAATACCTAGGGAAAACCCCTATATCTGGTAACATACTGGTGTTAACCCTAAGTCGGCTTTTGCGGCCAGGGGACAGAGCATGTACAGGAGTTACCAGCCATGAATTTTCATACCCGCAAATGGGTCAAGCCCGAGGACCTCAATCCCAATGGCACGCTGTTCGGCGGCAGCCTGCTGCGCTGGATCGACGAAGAAGCGGCCATCTACGCGATTTGCCAGCTCGACAACCAGCGTGTCGTGACCAAGCTGATCTCGGAGGTGAACTTCGTGAGCTCGGCGCGTCAGGGCGACATCATCGAGCTGGGCATGAAGGCGACGCACTTTGGCCGCACCTCCATCACGCTGCG
The DNA here is from genome assembly GCA_031286755.1 of Paraburkholderia sp. Lineage (GTDB taxonomy): Bacteria > Pseudomonadota > Gammaproteobacteria > Burkholderiales > Burkholderiaceae > Paraburkholderia. The sequence continues at coordinate 3,384 of JAITTX010000047.1, read as the reverse complement.
CTGCGAAGTGCGCAACAAGGTCACGCGCAAGAGCATCCTGACGATCGAAAAGATGGTGTTCGTGAACATGGGCGCCGACGGCAAGCCCGCGCCGCACGGCCGTGAACAGATCCGTTACGCCGACGAGGCTTACGAGCGCTATCGCCAGACCGTGCAGAGCGCAGCCGACGCCACGGCGCTGGCGGTCGCGAACGAAGCCGCGCGCGAGGTCGAGGTCGAAGGCGCAGCGGTGCATTGAGCAGGCGCGGTCTTTAAAAGAAAACCCCGGCAGGCCCAAAGCCTGGCGGGGTTTTTTGTGTCTGCGTCAATGTATCCTGGATCCATGGTTGAATACTGGAGTTAGCCAGACTAGACTAATTTCAAGCCAGAATAGATCTCATGAGGTGCTGCCATGAATTGCGTGAACATGCTGGAAGCCAAGTCATCTCTGTCACGTCTGGTTGAGGACGTCGAATTGGGGCGGGAAAAGGAAATCATCATCGCCCGCGGCGGTCGCCCGGTCGCGCGTCTCGTGCCGCTCGCTCCGGTCGAGCCCGTTGAGCGGCGCATTGGGGTCGCCAAGGGAGTCTTTGAAGTACCCGACGATATCGATGCCCACAACGACGAGGTCGCCGCTCTGTTCAACGGGGCCAGCGAGTGAATATCCTGCTTGATACGCATATCGCGCTCTGGGCCATTACGGATAGTCCGAAATTGCCCACGGCAGCGCGAGACCTTATCCTGGCGGAAACCAGCACGATCTTCGTGAGCGTTGTGAGCATTTGGGAAATCGGCATCAAGTTTTCTCTGCAACGCGGCGATATGCCGGTTTCCGGAACCGCAGCGCTGCAATACTTCCGGGAAGCAGGCTATCGCGTTTTGCCGATCGAGGCCGAACATGCTGCGGCCGTTGAAGCATTGCCCTTGCACCATCAAGATCCGTTTGACCGGCTTCTGGTGGCTCAAGCCTTGACGGAGCCGCTTCGGTTGATCTCGCACGACAGGCAAGTCGCGCGATACAGCGACACGATCATTCTCGTCTAGCGCACGGATTCCGCTCGGTGCATCTGCTGCGCAAACGCCACGTTGAACTGACGCGCAAGCTTTTCGAGGCGACGATCCAGGGTCCAAAGACGGGTGCCGGGCGTTATCAGAGCCGATGCGAGCAACGTGAGATCGGCGCCGCCACAGCCTTGCCCGTAAAGTCGTTCAGTCTCGATGAATCGCATGATTTCCGAAGGCGTTGCTTGCTGTACGCGACGTAGCAATCCGATGTCGTGGAGCGTGCGGGCACGCGGCGCGGGCGGCGTGCCGCACGCCAGTTCGAGGAGCACGAGCGAGTGTGTCAGCGCCTGGTCTGTCGTGATGAGCTGGACGAGCCTCTCGTTGCGCCGCCGAAAATGGTCCACCCAGACTGAGGTGTCGATCAGGACATTCATTCAGCGGTCGGTTCGCTGCGACGCCGGGGAATCTGTTGCATATCGGGCTCGGTTCCGCCAAGCGCGGCGAGACGCTTCGCAGCCTGAACACGGACGAAAGTCTGCATGGCGACGCGGAACAGATCGGCCTTGTCCGTGCCGGGTTCAGCAAGCTCCAGCGCTTGCTCATACAGCGCGTCGTCAATCGTGACAGTCGTTCTCATGGCGAAGCTCCAGAATTGATGCGGATATGCATCAATTTTAGCATCAACCCGGAGCGACCTTAAGAACGTTCCAGCGTTGCGCACACCTTAGGGCGCCGATGCCGGTTGCCCCGGCGCCGCTGCCGCGCCTGGCGCCGAGGCGGCGCGTGCGGGCGCAGCGGCCGAAGCCGCCACGGGCGCCGATGCCGATTGCGCGGGCGCGGCTGCCACGGTACCGCTCGCCGCCGTGGCAGGCGCCGCAGCGGCGGCGCCCGTCGACTCGCCCGGATCCTCGTAGTTCGGCAGCCCGTTGCTGGAAGCCCCGGGGCCGCCCGATCCACCCTTGGCGCCCGCCCCGTTCGACCCGCCCGAGTCACCCGGATCCTCGTAGTTCGGCAGCCCATTGGCTGGGGCTCCGGCGCCGCCCGATCCACCTGACTCGCCCGGATCTTCATAATTCGGCAGGCCGTTGCCTGTCTTGCCGGATGCACCCGCAGCCCCCGCGGCACCCGCGGCGCCGGGCGCACCCTCGGCGTCCGGGTCGCCGTAATTCGGCAGCGGCGCATTATTGCTCTGCGAGCCGCGAATCAGCGATTGACGCTGCTGGCTGTACGCGTCGCGCACGAACGAATACGGGTCGAGCGCCGCCTGCTTGAGCAGGTCGGTGGCGCCCAGCAGGTCCGAGCGCGCGCTCACGAACTGCATGACATACAGCGGATTGCGCACGGCGGGCTCGATGTAGTTCAGGACGTTGAACTTCACGTCCACACCCATGCCGATGCCGTCGCGCACGTCGCTCGGCCCGAACAGCGGCAGCACGAGGTAAGGGCCGGCTGGCACGCCGTAGTGCCCGAGCGTCAGGCCGAAGTCCTGATGGTGCTTGGGCAGCCCGGCCAGCGTGGCGAAGTCGATCAGGCCGCCCAGACCGAAGGTCGAGTTCATCGCGAGACGCATGAGGTCTTCGGTGGCGTCGGTGATCTTCAGTTGCAGCAGGTTGTTGGCGAAGTTGCTCACATCGCCCAGGTTCGAGAAGAAGTTCGTGATCGCCTGGCGCAGCGGCTGCGGCGTCACCTTCTGGTAGCCCTTCGCGATCGGCTGCGCGACGTAGGTGTCGAGTTTGTCGTTGAACGTGAAGATTGCGCGATTCGCGGGCTCGAACGGATCGCCCGGCTTGCGGTCGGGGCCCGTGGCGCAGCCCGACGTCACGAGGAGCGCCAGACTCGCCGCCGCCATGGTGAGCGCGGCTTGTTTTTTGATCATTGATCGATCCCCTGGATTTGCGATCTTGCGCGCTTTGCGCGCGGCTTGCCCATCAGCACCGGCTGGAACACCACGGCGCCGATCAGCGTGCAGAACAAGGACAGCGCGAGCAGCTTGCCCATGCTCGAGGTGCCCGGATGGTGCGACAGCCACAGGCTGCCGAAGGCCGTGGCCGTGGTCGCGGCCGAGAACAGCACCGCATGTGTGAGGCTGGACTGCAGGAGGCCGGTTTGCCCCGCGCGCCACGCCATCACGAAATAGATTTTGAACGCGACGCCCACGCCCAGCATCAGGGGAAGCGCGATGATGTTGGCGAAATTGAGTTGGATACCGAACACAACGCACAACTCGAGCGTCACGAGCGCCGACACCAGCAGCGGAATCAGCGTGCGCAGCACGTCGCCGAAGTGGCGCAGCGTGATCCACAGGAGCGCCGTGATGAGCAGCACCGACCAGCCCGCCGCCTGGAAGAACGCGAGGATGATCACGTTGGCCGAATGCAGGATCGAGATCGGGCCGCCGAT
>JAITTX010000548.1 GCA_031286755.1 Paraburkholderia sp. | reverse complement strand
CCGATCAAGCCCTTGAACGTATTGGCCGTATTCACGAGCTGCTGATAGTCGGCGGTGAGCTGGAACTCCTCGTCGATCACCGAGACCTTCACGTTGCCGTGATGACGGCGTTCCACGCGCAGCGAGCGCTGCTCGCGCACCGCGTCGTACATCGGCACGACAGTGACTTCGGGCTTCATCGGGTCGTCGCGCAACTGCGCTTCGAGCGCGCGCGCCGAAGCCTCGGTGGAAGCCTCGCTCGACAGATCGATCGCCACGCCGTCCATGATGGCTTCGAGCGCGCGCTCGTCGTACAGGCGCGAGAGACGATCCACCACGCCGCGCGCGAGCTGGTACGAGCGCGCGAGTTCGCCGAGCGCGTCGCCGGAAATGGGCGTCGCGCCTTCGTTCGGCACGAGCTCCGAGCCATTCAGCGCGAGGCGCAGCATGTGCGCGTTGAGGTCCGCCTCGTCCTTGAGATAGCGCTCGTCCTTGCCCGCCTTGAGCTTGTACAGCGGCGGCTGCGCGATGTAGATGTAGCCGCGCTCGATCATCTCCGGCATCTGGCGATAGAAGAACGTGAGCAGCAGCGTGCGGATGTGCGCGCCGTCCACGTCCGCGTCGGTCATGATGATGATGCGGTGATAACGCAGCTTCTCGAGGTTGTAGTCTTCCTTGCCGATGCCGCAGCCAAGCGCGGTGATGAGCGTGACGATCTGCTCGCTCGAAAGCAGCTTGTCGTAGCGCGCCTTCTCCACGTTCAGCACCTTTCCGCGCAGCGGCAGGATTGCCTGGAACTTGCGGTCGCGGCCCTGCTTGGCCGAGCCGCCTGCCGAGTCGCCCTCGACGATATAGATTTCCGACTTGGCCGGATCCTTCTCCTGGCAGTCCGCGAGCTTGCCCGGCAGGCCCACGCCATCGAGCACGCCCTTGCGGCGCGTCATTTCGCGCGCCTTGCGCGCGGCATCGCGCGCACGCGCGGCGTCGACGATCTTGCCGCAAATGGTTTTGGCGTCGTTCGGCGTTTCGAGCAGGAATTCTTCCAGCGCCTTCGCCACGACTTCTTCCACGGGCGCGCGCACTTCGGAGGAAACCAGCTTGTCCTTCGTCTGCGAGCTGAACTTCGGCTCCGGCACCTTCACGGAGAGCACGCACGACAAGCCTTCGCGCATGTCGTCGCCCGAGGTCTCGACCTTGGCCTTCTTGGCGATTTCGTTATCGGCGATGTACTTGTTGATCACGCGCGTCATGGCCGCGCGCAGGCCCGTGAGGTGCGTGCCGCCGTCGCGCTGCGGGATGTTGTTCGTGAAGCACAGCACGCTTTCGTTGTAGCTGTCGTTCCACTGCATCGCCACTTCCACGCCCACGCTGTCCTTCTCGCCCGAGATGTAGAAGATGTTCGGGTGCAGGACGGTCTTGGCCTTGTTGATGTACTCGACGAAGCCCTTCACGCCGCCGGCGAAGGCAAAATCGTCTTCCTTGCCGGTGCGCTGATCGGTCAGGCGAATGCGCACGCCGTTGTTCAGGAACGAGAGTTCGCGAATGCGCTTGGCGAGAATGTCGTAGTGGTACTCGACGCTGCCGAAGATGGTTTCGTCGGCCATGAAGTGCACTTCGGTGCCGCGGTTTTCGGTGTCGCCGAGCACTTGCATCGGCGAGACGGCGTGGCCGTCGCGCTCTTCGAGGATACGGTTCTGCGGCACGCCACGGTGGAACTCCATGAAGTGCTTCTTGCCGTTGCGGCGCACGGTCAGGCGCAAAAAGCTCGAGAGTGCGTTCACGCACGAGACGCCCACGCCGTGCAGACCGCCCGAGACCTTGTAGCTGTTCTGATCGAACTTGCCGCCCGCGTGCAGCTCGGTCATCACGATTTCAGCGGCGCTGCGCTTCGGATCGTGCTTGTCGTCCATCTTCACGTCCGTGGGAATGCCGCGGCCGTTGTCGGTAATCGAGATGGAGTTGTCCGCGTGGATCACCACGTGGATGTCGTTGCAGTAGCCGGCGAGGGCTTCGTCGATGGAGTTGTCGAGCACTTCGAAGACGAGGTGGTGCAGACCGGTGCCGTCCGACGTGTCGCCGATGTACATCCCGGGCCGCTTGCGCACCGCCTCCAGTCCTTCGAGGATCTGGATCGACGAGGCGCCGTAGCTGTTGTCGGGTTGCGAGTTGTTCGTATCAGTCATGGATTTTTTCCGGTTCTGCGTACTGCCTGTGTTACTGCTCGAGACTTTTTCGAAAAGCCATAAAAACGCCAAAGGGGCGCAGCGCCCCCTGGTGTTCTTCTTCTGTCGCGCTTTTTAAATGCGCATTGGCATCACCACGTATTTGAATTCCTCGTTTTCGGGAATCGTGATGAGCGCGCTGGAGCTGGCGTCGCCAAGGCTCACTTCCAGCGTGTCGACCTTCAGGTTCGCGAGGACGTCGAGCAGATACGTGACGTTGAACCCGATGTCGATGGTGTCGCCCTGGTAGGCGATTTCCAGTTCTTCCTGCGCCTCTTCCTGGTCGGCGTTGGTCGACATGATCTTGAGCTGGCCCGGCTCGATGATGCAGCGCACGCCCTTGAACTTGTCGGACGTGAGAATGGCCGCGCGTTGCAGCGAGCGTTGCAGTTCTTCGCGGCCGATCTGGAAGGTGTTCTTGTGGGCCTTCGGAATCACGCGCTGGAAGTCGGGGAACTTGCCTTCCACGAGCTTGGAGACGAGCTCGACCTGGCCGAACGTGAACTTCACCTGGGTGGAGCCGATGTCGATCTTCAGTTCGTCGTCGATGTCTTCGAGCAGGCGCTGGAGTTCGAGAATGGTCTTGCGCGGGATGATGACTTCCTGGCGCGCGAACGAGCCTTCGATCTTCATCGAAGAGAACGCGAGGCGGTGGCCGTCGGTGGCCACGGCCATGAGCTGGTCGCCATCGACGACGAGCAGCATGCCGTTCAGGTAGTAGCGGATGTCCTGCTGCGCCATCGCGAAGTAGACCATGCCGAGCAATTGGCGGAAGGTCTTCTGCGGCACCGAGAGGTTCGCGCCGAAATCCTTCGCCTGCGCCACCGTGGGGAACTCGTCCGCGGCGAGCGTTTGCAGGGCGAAGCGGCTCTTGCCGGACTGCACCGTGAGGCGCTTGTCCGCGAGCGTGAGCGTGACCTGGCCGTCGGGCATCGCGCGCAGGATGTCGAGCAGCTTGCGCGCCGCGACGGTGGTGGCCACCTGTTCGCTGCCGACGCCGAAGTCGGCGGTCGTGGTGATCTGCAACTCGAGGTCGGTCGACAGGAACGAGACGTCGGAACCGGTTTTGGTGATCAGCAGATTGGCGAGGATCGGCAACGTGTGGCGGCGTTCGACAATGCCGCTCACCGTTTGCAGCGGCCTCAGCAGGTTATCGCGTTCGGTCTTGACCAGTTGCATAGAGTTCCTTCGTTGATGTGACGGTCTGCGCACCCCGTCCAGGGCCGGCGCCCGGCGCCACAAACCCTGGAGCCGCCCTGCAGCGCAGGCCGCGGCGTGAAATCCGCGCGGCCGGCCTGGCCGCCGCGCGGTTAAACCCATATTGTGCCTGAAAACGGACCGCTTCCCTAAATGGGGGGAGATCCGCGAAATAAACAGGTGGGGCCGGCAGGACGGGACCGCCCTGCCGGCAATCCCGGGCGCTCAGCCCTTGAGGGTCTGTTCGAGCACGTGCAACTCGTGATTGAGCTGAGCGTCCTTGGTGCGCTCGTCGGCGATCTTGCGCACGGCGTGCAGCACCGTCGTATGGTCGCGCCCGCCGAACAGCTCGCCGATTTCCGGCAGGCTCTTCTGCGTGAGCTCCTTGGCCAGGTACATGGCGATCTGGCGCGGCCGCGCGATGTTCGCCGGGCGCTTTTTCGAATA
>JAITTX010000366.1 GCA_031286755.1 Paraburkholderia sp. | reverse complement strand
CGCGAGGTGTAGTCGGCGTATTGCGAAATGCCCACGTATTCGAGCAACTCGAGCGCGCGCTCCTTGATCTCGCGCTCTTCCTTGCGCTCGGCCGGCGTCTGGAACACGGCGCCCAGCAGACCGTGCTTCGTGCGCACGTGGCGGCCCACCATCACGTTTTCCAGCGCGGTCATGCCGCCGAACAGGCGGATGTTCTGGAAGGTGCGGGCGATGCCGGCCTTCGCCACCTGGTACACGGCGGTGGGCGTGTAGGTGTCGCCGTCGAGCCGGAATTCGCCCGAGTCGGGCGAGTAAAGGCCCGTGATCACGTTAAAGAACGTGGTCTTGCCAGCGCCGTTCGGGCCGATCAGGCCGTAGATCGTGCCGGCCTCGATTTGCAGGCCCACGTCGGAGAGTGCCTGCAGGCCGCCGAAACGTTTGTTCACGCCCTTCACGGACAAGCGGATTTGTTTGTCGCTCATGCTCTGTTCTCCCCTTATGCCCGTACCGGCTTCTTGCTCGTGCGTTTCGCGATCTTCGCGATCTTGTCTTCATGCTTGGCCGCGGGCCAGAGGCCTTCGGAGCGGTAAAGCATGATGACGACCATCGCGAGACCGTAGAGCAGTTGTCGAATGACTTCGGTATCGACGATCTGGTGGCCGAACAGCGCATGCTGCAACGGGCCCATGGTCGAGCGCAGGAACTCGGGGAAGATCGAGAGCAGGACCGCGCCGAGAATCACGCCCGGAATGTGGCCCATGCCGCCCAGCACCACGCAGGCGAGCACCACCACCGATTCCCAGAACGTGAACGACTCCGGCGAGACGAAGCCCTGGAACGCGCCGAACATCGCGCCCGAGAGGCCGCCGAACGACGCGCCCATCGCGAACGCGAGCAGCTTCACGTTACGGGTGTTGATGCCCATGGCCTTCGCGGCGATCTCGTCCTCGCGAATCGCGGCCCATGCGCGGCCGATGCGCGAGTGCTGCAAGCGCGTGCACACCCAGATCACGAACAGCGCGCAGATCACGAACACGTAGTAGTAGCAGTACACCGAGGTGAACGTGAAACCCATGATCGTGTGCGGCTGCGAGAGGTCCATGCCCGCGACGTGCAGGGGCGCCACGCCCGTGATGCCCTGCGGCCCGTTGGTGATGTTCACCGGACGGTCGAGGTTGTTCATGAAGATACGGACGATTTCCCCGAAGCCCAGCGTCACGATCGCGAGGTAGTCGCCGCGCAGACGCAGTGTCGGTGCGCCGAGCAGGACGCCCGCAAGCGCCGCGAGCCCCATCGCGACCGGCACGACGATCCAGTACGGCGTATGCATGCCGTTGGGCAGCATGTGCGCGATCCACTCGAACTGGGTCGTGAGGTGCGGCGAGGTCAGCAGCGCCGCAACGTAGGCGCCCACCGCGTAGAACGCGATGTAGCCCAGGTCGAGCAGGCCGGCGAAGCCCACCACCACATTGAGGCCCAGCGCGAGCATCACATAGAGCATCGCGAAGTCCAGCACGCGTACCCAGTAGTTGCCGCCCGCGGCGCCGACCACGAAGGGCAGCGTGGCGACGACGATGGCGGTCAGGATCCCCACCGTGAGGGTTTTCGTGGTGTTCTTTTCGGGGATGAGCGTCGTCGACGGCTCGATCGGTTGAATGGAAGTCATGTTGTGCTCCCCTCTCTTATGCGCGGTCCGCGACACGTTCGCCCAACAGCCCCGACGGACGGAACACGAGCACGATGATCAGCACGATGAACGCAAACACGTCCTGATAGTTACTGCCGAACACTCCGCCGGTCAGGCTGCCGATGTAGCCCGCGCCAAGCTGTTCGATCAGGCCGAGCAGCACGCCGCCCACCATGGCGCCGCCCAGGTTGCCGATACCGCCCAGCACCGCCGCGGTGAACGCCTTCATGCCGGGGATGAAGCCCATGTAGAAGTGCGCGTTGCCATATTCGGAGGCGATCATCACGCCGGCCAGCGCGGCGAGCGCGGAGCCGATCATGAAGGTGGCCGAAATCACGAAGTTCGGGTTCACGCCCATCAGGCTCGCGACGCTCGGGTTCTCGGCGATCGCACGCATCGCGCGGCCGAGCTTGGTCTTGTGCACGAGGAGCAAGAGGCCCGCCATCACGAGGAACGCGACGGCGATGATCACGATCTCGGTCGGCGAGATCACGGCGCCGACGCTCGTGTCGGTGGCCTTGATCACGTTGATCGGATCGGTCGAGATCAGTTGCGGGAACGCCAGCGGATTGCGCGACCAGATCATCATCGCGAGCGTTTCCAGCAGGATCGACACGCCGATGGCGGTGATGAGCGGGGCGAGACGCGGCGCGCGCCGCAGGGGCCGGTAAGCGATCTTCTCGATCGCGTACCCGACCAAAGCGCAAACAATCGCCGCTATCACGAGCGCAATGCACAGCGTGGGGATGTTCCCGAGCCCCGGGAAGTGGTTATGCAGCACGTTGATCGCGGAAAGCGCGACCATCGCGCCGACCATGAGCACGTCGCCGTGCGCGAAGTTGATGATGCCCAGAATCCCGTACACCATCGTGTAGCCCAGCGCGATGATGGCGTAGATGCTGCCAAGCACCAGCCCGTTCAGGATCTGCTGGATGAAAATATCCATTTAATGCTCCTTTGCCCGTGCGACCGGATTCGCGCTTGTCATCGGCCGGTGGGCGATGTTTTACGGAACCGCAACGACACTCTCGGGTACTGAAGTAAAAGACCGGTAAAGGTTGGCCACACCCGGTTCGCGTTGCTGCTGTGTTGCAGCGGCAGGCTCGCCGGAGGCGGATGCAAAAACGGCACCGTTGGATGGTTCGGTGCCGTCGGGTTCAACAACTGCGTGTCACATTCGCGGCAACGCCAGCGCGCTGGACCTTGCGGCCAGCCTTGCGTGCGTCATACGTCATGACTCCCCTTTTCGGGCCGCCCTTGGCATCGCCACGGCCAGCGGCATCGAAACACGCCACATGACCGGGTCTGGCTTTGGGCGAGCCTGCAGACAGACTCTGCATTCCCGTTGCGATACCGTTTACGGCACCATCGGCCTGAACCTTTTGGTCCGCCGTAAACATCGTTTTCGCACTGCGGACGAACCACGCTTGATGCGTTGCAACCGCAGCCGCCGAAGACGCGGCAAAAGCAAACTCGACTTGCATCAATCAGGTCTCCTGCGCCTTCCGAAATGCTTGTCTGCCGGGCCTTGCAAGGACATTCGGCCCTCAGAACGCGCGCATTGTAACGCCAATTATGCGGCAGGCAATATTGTTGAACCGACAGGGTTTTCCTGCATTGCAACCGCTTTTTGAAATAAGAAGGCGATTATGGTTGCACCTATGGTTGCGCCATATTCCAGTGCATCAGTTGCACCAAAAACCCGCATCACCCGCATCATGTGTTGTTTTGACGTGGCGCCGGGCCTTATTGGACGGGCATCGTCTGCGCAATCACACGCATTTAAATGGATATTGAGATTTCGCACCGAATCGGTGCGTGGGGAATTTGAGGGTAATGAATCGATCAACAACAAGGGTCACACCATGAAATTCGACCCCGCCCTCTAGCGAAAACACTGATAAGAAGCCGTCGAAGCAACGTGGTTTACCTCACGTTTCGATTGATGACGCCCTATTTAATGCATCCGTTGCCTGTCACCCTTGTCACTGGCAACAAAAAAGCGCGCCATTGGCGCGCTTTTTCTGAACCGGTGGCGGAGGCCGAGACTCAGGCCGCCTGCCCGAGACCACGCGGCAGCGGGAATGCGATGCTCTCTTCGATACCTTCGAGCGCGCGCACATTGCGCACGCCCAGTTCGCGCAGCCGCTCGATGATCTGCTGCGCGAGCGCCTCGGGCGCCGACGCGCCCGCGGTCAGACCAATGCGGCGCTTGCCTTCGAGCCAGCGCGGATCGATCTGGTCGGGCGCGTCCACCATATAGGCGGGAATGCCGCGCTTTTCGGCCACTTCGCGCAAACGGTTCGAGTTGGAGCTGTTCGGGCTACCCACCACGATCACGACGTCACACTGCGGCGCCATGAACTTGACGGCGTCCTGGCGGTTCTGGGTGGCATAGCAGATGTCCTGCTTCTTGGGCTCGCGAATATCGGGAAAACGCGCCTTGAGCGCGGCGATGATATCGGCGGCGTCGTCCACCGAGAGCGTGGTCTGCGTGACGAACGCCACGCGCTGCGGGTCGCGCAGTTCGAGCGCATCGACGTCGGCGATATCCTCGACCAGATACATGCCCTCGCGCACCTGGCCCATCGTGCCTTCGACTTCCGGATGCCCCTTGTGGCCGATCATCACGATGTCGAGGCCTTCGTCGCGCATCTTCGCCACTTCGACGTGCACTTTGGTCACGAGCGGGCAAGTCGCGTCGTAGACGCGCAGGCCGCGCGCCTCAGCGTCGGCGCGCACGGACTTGGACACGCCGTGCGCACTGAAGATGACCGTGTTGCCCGACGGCACTTCGTCGAGCTGCTCGATGAAGATCGCGCCTTTCTTGCGCAGGTCGTCGACGACGTAGGCGTTATGGACAATCTCGTGGCGCACGTAGATGGGCGCCCCGTGGAGTTGAATGGCACGCTCGACGATCTCGATGGCGCGGTCGACGCCGGCACAGAACCCGCGCGGCTGGGCGAGCAGGATTTCGGCGTCGGCGAGATGGGACGTGTCCGTGGTCATGGGCTTTAGAGGATTCCGATGATTTGCACTTCGAACGCAACCGCCTGGCCTGCGAGCGGATGGTTGAAATCGAACAGCGCGGAGGTGTCGTTCACCTCCTTGAGCACGCCGGCGTAACGGTCGCCGTTGGGCGCGTTGAATTCGACGAGGTCACCCGGATTGAACGACTCGCCGATCATGGCGTTATCGCGCAGCGTCTTGAGCGAGACGCGCTGGATCAGGTCGGGATTGCGCTGGCCGAAAGCCACGCCGGGTTCTAGCTGAAAGGTGGAGTGGCGCCCCACTTTCAGACCCAGCAGAATGTTCTCCAACGGCGGCGAAAGCTGCCCGGCGCCCAGCAGCAGCGTGGCAGGGCGGTCGACAAACGTATTGACGATCTCGGTGCCATCGGCAAGCGAAAGCCGGTAGTTCAGTGTGACGTGGGAACCGGGTTTCACCTCGGAGATGTCGATGATGCTCATGCGGTACTCATTTTCGTCTGGGCGCGAGCGCAGTGCATGCGCGCGAGCGGCGCCCTTAAAGGGCCGGTCCGGCCGCTTTCCCGCGGTCGGAAAACCCCTATTGTAAGCCACATGGTTAGCGGGCGGCGGTCGCGCGCACTGCCCGGCACGAGGAGGTCGAATGTTTGAAATCGCCTGCGGCAAGTCGCTCTGGCGCGACGGCGCTGCCCCCGGCGCAAGCGGTGCGCAGCCTGTCCTCGCGTGCGACGCGGGGCGGGCTCCTCTGGCCGCTCCGGCCGTTCCAGCCACGGGCGGCGAGCGTACTGCGGCACGGCGCCGCGCAATGCCGCGCGAGCGCCTGCGCGAATCGGGGCCGTCCGCGCTCTCAGACCTCGAACTGGTCGCGCTGCTGCTCGGCTCCGGACTGCGGGGCCACGACGTATTCGACGTTGCCGGGTCGCTGCTCGGCCATTTCGGATCGCTGCGCGCCATGCTCGACGCACAGCGCGAGGAATTCGAGGACTTGCGCGGCATCGGGCCGGCCAAGGCCTCGACGCTCGTCGCGGTACTCGAGCTCGCCCGCCGCGCGCTCGCCGAACAGTTGGAGGAAAAGCCGTTGATCGATTCGCCGGGCGCGGTCGAAGACTATCTGCGCCTGCTGATCGGCGGGCGCGGCTATGAAGTGTTCGTGTGTCTATTTCTCGACGTGCGGCACCGGCTGATCCGCACCGAAGAAAGCACGCGCGGCTCGCTCACGCGCATGGCGGTGTACCCCCGTGAAATCGTGCGGCGCGCCTTGATGCTCAACGCGGCAAGCCTGATCGTCGCGCACAATCATCCATCGGGCGCGGTCCAGCCAAGCGCGAGCGACCGGCGCCTCACGCGGGTCTTGCGCGAAACCCTCGCGCTCGTGGAAGTGCAGCTCGTGGACCATCTGATCATCGGCACGCAGGAGACGTTTTCGTTTGCCCAGCACGGCCTCGATTGACGCCGCGGTATCCGCCCCATTTTCCAGCGCCGGGTGTCATGCGGCGGCGGCACATCATCCGCAAATCATGTTTGATTTTCCAGGTCTTTTCCTGCTAGAATTCCGGTTTGCCTATTTCCAACCCTGTTCCGAAGCCCGTCGCGGCATTCCAGGGGAAATACGGCCTGGGTTCGAGGTTGTCTCTCATCCATACGTGAGCGCGCTCTTATTCCGGCCATTTCTCGCCTGGGAAACTTAAGCGGCTCTCGAACTCAGAATTTCCGTAGGAGTGCACTCATGGCACGTGTATGCCAAGTCACTGGGAAAGCGCCGATGAGCGGCAACAACGTTTCCCACGCAAACAACAAAACCAAGCGCCGTTTCCTCCCGAATCTGCAAAACCGCCGTTTCTGGGTTGAAAGCGAAAACCGTTGGGTGCGTCTGCGCATCTCGAACGCAGGCCTGCGCCTGATCGACAAGAACGGCATCGACTCCGTGCTCGCAGACCTGCGCGCACGCGGCGAACTGTAAGGAGTAAATCATGGCCAAGGGCATCCGCGACAAGATCAAGCTCGAGTCGACCGCAGGTACGGGTCACTTCTATACGACCACGAAGAACAAGCGCAACATGCCGGAAAAAATGTCGATCAAGAAGTTCGACCCGGTTGTTCGCAAGCACGTCGAGTACAAGGAAACCAAGATCAAGTAATTGATCGGGTTTCGAGCCTGACGAAGACAGAAAAACCCCGCCGCCTGGCGGGGTTTTTCTTTTTGTGGCGCAACTGCGCCTTTTCGTCCGCTCCCCTCTCGGAGTATGCTTCCCGCTTCACTCGCCGCCAGCGTGCGCGCCATCTTCCAAAGTTGGCTCAGCGCGGCCCCAGTCGGCGCGAAGCAGCAGAACAAGAGAGACGGAGAGGCAGGACCATGAATTTCGATGTAGCGATCGTCGGCAGCGGGCTGGCGGGACTGAGCGTCGCGCTGAACCTCGCGGACACGCGCCGCGTGGTGCTGATCGCCAAGCGCGCGATGACCGAAGGCGCGAGCGACCGTGCGCAGGGCGGCATCGCCGCGGTGCTCGATTCGGCCGACAGCGTGGAAAACCATGTGGACGACACGCTCGTCGCGGGTGGCGGACTGTGCGACGAAGCCGCCACGCGCTATATCGTCGAGCATGGCCGCGAGGCCATCGAGTGGCTGATCGGCCAGGACGTGCCGTTCACGAAGGACGCTGCCGCCGAGCTCGGCTTCCATCTCACGCGCGAGGGCGGCCACAGCCACCGGCGCATCATCCACGCCGCCGACGCCACCGGCCATGCCGTCGTGCAAACGCTGCTCGAGCGCGCGCGCCAGCATCCGAACATCACGATTCTCGAAGATCACCAGGCGATCGACGTCATCACGTCCGACCGCCTCGGCCTGCCGGGCCGCCGCTGCCATGGCCTCTACGCGCTAGACCTGCAGAACGACCGCACGGTGACGATCCAGGCGCCGCACACGGTGCTGGCCACGGGCGGCGCGGGCAAGGTCTACCTCTACACGACCAACCCCGACACGGCCACCGGAGACGGCATCGCCATGGCCTGGCGCGCGGGCTGCCGGGTCGCGAACATGGAGTTCATACAGTTCCACCCCACTTGCCTCTTCCACCCGCACGCGAAGTCTTTTCTGATTTCCGAGGCCGTGCGCGGCGAAGGCGGCGTGCTGCGCCTGCCCGACGGCACGCGCTTCATGCCCGCGCACGATGAACGCGCGGAGCTCGCGCCGCGCGACATCGTCGCGCGCGCGATCGACTTCGAGATCAAGAAGCACGGCATCGACTGCGTGCATCTCGACATCAGCCATCAGCCGGCCGCGTTCCTCGAAGAGCACTTCCCGACGATCCTCGCGCGCTGCCGCGAGTTCGGCATCGACATCACGAAAGAGCCGATCCCCGTCGTGCCCGCCGCGCACTACACCTGCGGCGGCGTCGTCACCGACCTGGCCGGGCGCACCGATCTCGCGGGGCTCTACGCAGTCGGCGAGGCGTCGTACACGGGCCTGCACGGCGCCAACCGGCTCGCCAGCAACTCGCTGCTCGAATGCCTCGTGATCGGCCGCTCCGCCGCCGAGGCGATCGAGGCCGAAGGCTTCGAAGCGGGCGCGCACGCCCCGCTGCCCGACTGGGACGAAAGCCGCGTTTCCGATTCCGACGAGGAAGTCGTGGTCGCTCACAACTGGGACGAACTGCGCCGCCTCATGTGGAACTACGTGGGCATCGTGCGCACGGACAAGCGTCTCGAACGCGCCCAGCACCGCATCGCGCTCCTGCGCGACGAAATTCTCGAGTACTACGCGAATTTCCGCGTGACGCGCGACCTGCTGGAGCTGCGCAATCTGGTCGACGTGGCCTCGCTGATCGTCGAGAGCGCACGCTCGCGCCGCGAGAGCCGCGGCCTGCACTACAGCCGCGACTGGCCCAACTCGCTGCCCAAGGCGCTGCCGACCGTGCTCTCGCCGGAGCGCGTGCGCAATCGCACCGTGTCGTAACGACTGCATCGGCCCAACAAAAAGACCGCCTCTCGCGAGGCGGTCTTTGTTTATTCAGCGCTCGAAACGCGGCTCGCTCAGACGATTCGCATCGAGTAGTCCGTCGCCCGCACGTCCTTGGTCAGCGCGCCGATCGAGACGCGATCCACGCCGGTTTCCGCAATCGTGCGCACCGTATCGAAGTTCACGCCGCCCGAGACTTCGAGCACCGCGCGACCCGCCGTGCGCTTGACCGCCTCGCGCATCATCTCGAACGAAAAGTTGTCGAGCAGCACCGACTTCGCGCCATGTTCCAGCGCCGCATCGAGCTGTTCGAGCGTCTCCACTTCGATCTGGATCGGCACGCCGGCATTCAGGGCGATTGCCGCGTCCATCGCCGCGCCGACACCACCGGCCGCCGCGATATGGTTTTCCTTGATCAGGATGCCGTCGTAAAGCGCGAGACGCTGGTTGGCGCCGCCGCCCACGCGCACCGCGTACTTCTGCGCGAGGCGCAAGCCCGGCAACGTCTTGCGCGTGTCGAGGATGCGCGCCTGGGTGTGCGCGATCATGTCGACATAGCGGCGCGTCACGCTCGCCACGCCAGAGAGCAGTTGCAGAAAATTCATCGCGTTGCGCTCAGCCGTGAGCAGCGAGCGCGCCGGGCCACGCAACGAGCAGACGATGGTGTCCGCCGCCATGCGTTCGCCCTCTCGATAGTGCCAGCGCACCTCGATGCGCGCGTCGACCTGCTTCACCACGCCGTCGAACCACAGCACGCCGCAGAGCACCGCGTCCTCGCGCACGATGATGCGCGCGTCGCGCACTTCGTCCGCGCTCACGAGGCGGCCCGTCTGGTCGACGGGTCCGACATCTTCCTCGAGCGCGTCTGCCACGTTGCGCGTGATCGCGGCGTCGAACGCCGCACCGTACTGCGCGCGGACTTCGTCGAGCATGGGCGCCACGGCGTCCGCCGCGCGCAACTCGCGCGCGCCTTCCTTCAGGTTCGTCATTACGCCGCCCCCACCTGCGAGAACAGCGCGGTGTCGCGCGCGAGGTCACCGCTCGCCTGCACGCGGCGCTTGTGCTCGGCCGCGAAGGCGAGCATGCGGTCGATCGGCACGCGCGCGCGCACGCCCAGCCCGGCATCGACAAAGATCTCGTTGTGGCCGCGCTCGAGCACGTCGGCGAGATTCGCCAGGCCGTTCATGGCCATCCACGGGCAATGCGCGCAGCTCTTGCAGGTCGCGCTGTTGCCGGCCGTGGGCGCCTCGATGAAGGTCTTGCCCGGCGCCGCGAGCCGCATCTTGTGCAGAATGCCGAGATCGGTCGCGACGATGAAGCGCTGCGCGTCGAGCTTCATCGCGGCGTCGATCAACTGCGAGGTCGAGCCGACCACGTCCGCCAGCGCCACGACGGCTTCAGGCGATTCGGGGTGCACGAGCACCTTGGCGTCGGGATATTCGGCGCGCAGCAGATCGAGCTCGATACCCTTGAACTCGTCGTGCACGAGGCACGAGCCCTGCCACAGCAGCATGTCGGCGCCGGTTTTCTTCTGGATGTAGCTGCCCAGATGGCGGTCCGGCGCCCAGAGGATCTTCTCGCCCTTCGCGTGCAGATGAGCGACGATCTCCAGCCCGATCGAGGACGTCACCATCCAGTCCGCGCGCGCCTTCACGGCGGCGCTGGTGTTCGCGTAGACCACCACGGTGCGATCGGGATGCGCGTCGCAGAAGGCGGAAAATTCGTCGACGGGGCAGCCGAGGTCGAGCGAGCAGGTCGCGTCGAGATCCGGCATCAGGACGCGTTTATTGGGGCTCAGGATCTTGGAGGTCTCGCCCATGAAGCGCACGCCCGCCACCACGAGCGTCTGCGCTTCGTGATCGCGGCCAAAGCGCGCCATCTCGAGCGAATCGGCCACGCAGCCGCCGGTTTCGTCCGCGAGCTCCTGCAATTCAGGATCGACATAATAGTGCGCGACGAGCACCGCCTTTTCGCGCTTGAGCAACGCGCGAATGCGCTCCTTCAATGCAATGCGCTCTGCCGCGCCGGGCGCGTCGGGCACCTTCGCCCACGCCTGTCCTACGCTGCAGACGGCACCCTGCGGCCGGTCATATTCGACCTTCCTGATTGCCTGACTCATGATCTCCTCTGTCGGCCAAAGTGAGTGCTTTACGCTGACTCCGGCCCCATGCACTAATTGCTGCCCTGCTGATCACCGCAGTTCCAGACCTGCGCCATAAAGCACAACGCGCTGGCTTTTCCGCGGCCCAAAAAGAAAAACCCCGCCAACGCGGGGTTTTGTGACGTACCTGAATTCTAATGGATTTTTCCGAGACTCACGCAAGGCGCATTGGCCACCGCGAAAGCACGCATCCAGAGAATCAGGCGTAGCGGCGCAGACGTGACGCGAATTCCTGAAGCGCCTTGATGCCGCTTTGCTCGGCGCGGTGGCACCAATCCTGGAGTTGCGTGAGCAGTTGTTCGCGCGAAGCGCTCGAGCGCTCCCAGATTGCCGCGAGTTCGTTGCGCAACTCGATGTACGTGCGCAGCTTCTGGCTGTTCGCGAAGATCTGCGGCAACTGGCGCTTCTGCGGCTCGTCCAGGTCTTCCTTGTCGAACCACTTGCGCGCGCCGCGCATGACCTTGTACTTCTCGCGCTCGCCCACCTCCTTCAGATGCGCGAGCTCCTGGCGATACGCCTGCTTCACGGTCTTCGCGTAACGCGCCATCACTTCATAGCGGTTCGAGAGCACGGCCTGAAGCGTCTCGTGGTCGGGCACGAGCTTGCCTTTGGTGAGGCGCGGCGTGGGCGCGACCTTCTTGACCTTGGCGAGACCCACGGCCTGCATGATGCGGATATACATCCAGCCGATGTCGAACTCGTACCACTTGTTCGAGAGCTTCGCGGA
>JAITTX010000487.1 GCA_031286755.1 Paraburkholderia sp. | reverse complement strand
GAAATCACCACGACCGCGAACGTCGACTACATCCAGGTCGCGCGCGACACCATCAAGCGCATCGGCTACGACAACACCGACTACGGCATCGACTACCGCGGCTGCGCGGTGCTCGTCGCCTACGACAAGCAGTCGCCGGACATCGCCCAGGGTGTGGACCGCGCGCACGACAACAACCTCGATCAGGGCGCCGGCGACCAGGGCCTGATGTTCGGCTATGCGTGCGACGAAACGCCCGAGCTGATGCCGCTGCCGATTCACCTCTCGCACCGCCTGGTCGAGCGGCAGTCGAACCTGCGCCGCGACGGCCGCCTGCCCTGGCTGCGCCCGGATGCGAAGTCGCAGGTCACCGTGCGCTACGTGGACGGCAAGCCGCACGCGATCGACACCGTCGTGCTCTCCACGCAGCATTCGCCGGACATCGATCTGGCCACGCTGCGCGAAGCCGTGATCGAAGAAGTCATCAAGCCGGTCCTGCCGGCCGAGCTCATCAAGGGCGACGTCAAGTTCCTCGTGAACCCGACCGGCCGCTTCGTGATCGGCGGCCCGCAGGGCGATTGCGGCCTCACGGGTCGCAAGATCATCGTCGACACGTACGGCGGCGCCGCCCCGCACGGCGGCGGTGCGTTCTCGGGCAAGGACCCGTCGAAGGTCGACCGCTCGGCCGCCTATGCGGGCCGCTACGTGGCGAAGAACATCGTGGCCGCGGGCCTTGCCTCGCGCTGCCTGATCCAGGTCTCGTACGCGATTGGCGTGGCGCAGCCCACCTCGGTCATGGTCAATACGTTCGGCACGGGCAAGGTCTCGGATGCCACCATCACGAAGCTCGTGCGCGAGCACTTCGACCTGCGCCCGAAGGGCATCATCCAGATGCTCGACCTGCTGCGCCCGGTTTACGAAAAGACCGCGGCATATGGTCACTTCGGTCGCGAAGAGCCGGAATTCTCGTGGGAAGCCACCGACCGCGCCCTCGCGCTGGCCGAAGCGGCCGGCACGGAGCCGGTGGGCGCGCTCGCGTAAAGCGCGTCGCGCGAAGGCCGGCGCCGGGCGCTGGCCTCATCCGGTTCGTATGAACAAAAACCCCGTCCGGGCAGGTGCCCGGACGGGGTTTTTCGTTTCTGGCGGCGGGTTTCGGTCAGCGCAAAGGATCAGCGCAAAGCGAAGCCGAACCAGCCCGTGCTGCTGGCGCCCATGCGGCGCGGGCGGCGGGCGTTGCGTGCCGGGTGCACGGTAGCGGGCGCGGCGAGCGCGCGCAGCGTCGCGTTGGGGCGGTACAGCAGCGTGCGCAGCGAGAAGTGGCGCGTGCCCGCGCGCAGGCGCAGTACCGAGAAGAAGGAATGGAACCACGTGCGCATGCCGTTCACGGCGCGGGTGCCGCGCACCTGCTGCGCGAGCGCGTGCGTGCGTGCCGCGTGGTGGCGCAAGGCGCGCACGACGTGACGGCGGGCGGGACGCGCCGCCTTCCGGGCGGCGTGGGTCATGCGGCGGGTACTGAAAAAGGTATGCATGGCGTGTGCGGTGTCAGGTTCGGAGTGCGCCTTGCGCGATGCTTCGCGCGGCACATCGTTTCGAGCAGCAAGCGTGCCCGTTTCAACGGCGGGCACGATAACTGGAATCACGGGATGGATCATGCGGCGCGCGTGAAGCAGGAGGCAGCGCATGAGCGCGGACGGCGCATTCATGCCTGGCGCATTGCTGGAGTTGCGCGGCCTTGATGGACGGGGCTTCGATGGTGGCCCGTGGGTGCGGTCGATGTTCTGGGTGAAGAAACTGCATGCGCGCAGACTACACGCGAATCATGACGCCCGAAAGTCGGTTAATACCCGGGCCTGACTCAATTTGCCGCAGATCGTTGTTGCGCCATGACGCCCTTTGGCATTCTTTGGCGCCATGGCGGTGCGTTTTGCATCACGGTTGTGCGCGAGGCCCCTTCCGCGCGTGCGCGCACGTTTTACAATCGAGCGGTTGGCGCGCGCGAGAAGCTGGGCAAGCCGGATCAGCGGAACAAGCGGAACAAGCAGCAAAACAAGTGCCGACGTTGCTGCAGCCTTTCGCGGCTGCAGCCCTCGCAGGCCTCGAACAATGGAAGTCCCATGTCAGTCCAATCCAAGAAGGAACAGGCGCAGGCGCTGCGCGAGCGCGGTTTCGTGGTCGTGCCGGGGCTCGTCTCGCCAGAGCGGTGCGACGAACTCAAGCGCGTGGCACAGGAGCAATTGCACGCGGCCGCCGCGCCGCTCGAATTCGAAGCCGATCTGCGTTATCCCGGCGCGCCCGAGTCGAAGCAGGCGCCCGGCGGCCATACGGTGCGCCGCTTGCTCGACGCGCATTCGCGTCATGCGCGTTTTCGCGAGTGGGCGACCTCGCCCGAAATCGCGGGCTGGATGGAGCTCTATTTCGGCGAGGAGCCGGTGCTCTCGCGCGCCCATCACAACTGCATGATGACCAAGCACCCGATGTACGGCAGCCTCACGGGCTGGCATCGCGACTCGCGCTACTGGTCGTTCGAGCGCGACGATCTGGTGTCGGTGTGGCTCGCGCTCGGCGCCGAGACGGTCGAGAACGGCGGCTTGTGGTTCGTGCCGGGCTCGCACACGGAGCCGTTCACCTCGGAGCGCTTCGACGCCGCGAAATTCTTCCGCGCCGACTTGCCCGGCAACCAGGCGTGGATCGATCGGGCGACGTCGCCCACGCTCAAAGCCGGCGACGTCGTGTTCTTCCATTGCAACACGCTGCATTCGGCGGGGCAGAACCTGAGTGGCGACGTGAAGTTCTCGCTCGTGTTCACCTACCACGGCGCGAGCAACGTGCCGTTGCCGGGCACGCGCTCGGCTTCGCTGCCCGAGGTGAAGCTGGTGTGAGGCTGGTGTGAAGCGCGTCGCGGGCTGGCCCGGCGCGCATGTGCCGCGCGCCTAGCGCCGGCGCCCAGAAACCGCGAGACCGGTGATGCCGGCGATGGTCGCGGCCACGCCGGCCGCGATCAGGACCATCGTGCGGTCGGTGGGCGCGCCGGTGACGAGGCGCGAGACGTCGTTCGATAACGAGTGAAACGACTGGCCGCCAAAGTAGAGCAGCACGACGCCGCAGGCGATCAGCGCGAACGAAATCGCTTTGACCATGAAGACCTCCCGGGGTATGACGAACGCCGCAGTGTAGGCGAGCGCCGCCGCGGCGTCCATCCGCGCGTCCCACATGGTGGGCATCTGCAGGTGCCGCGGAGATTGGCTACCATGACAGCCCGCGCACTTGCCGGACCCTCCACCGGGTTCACTGCGGGACCCTGTTATTCGCTCATTTCGTCGAGGATTCGAACGATGGCCTACGAAGCCGCTGCTGAACGCTATTCGGAGATGCAATACCGCTTTTGCGGCAAGTCGGGACTCAAGCTGCCGGCACTGTCGCTCGGGCTGTGGCACAACTTTGGCGATACCACGCCGATTGCGACGCAGCGCGACATCCTGCGCACGGCTTTCGATCTCGGCATCACGCACTTCGATCTCGCGAACAATTACGGCCCGCCCTATGGCAGCGCCGAAACCAATTTCGGCCGCATTTTCAGGGACGATTTCCGCCCTTACCGCGATGAGCTGCTGATCTCGTCGAAGGCCGGCTGGGACATGTGGCCGGGCCCCTACGGCCAGGGCGGCGGCTCGCGCAAGTATGTGCTCGCGAGCCTCGACCAGAGCCTGAAGCGCATGGGCCTCGATTACGTCGACATCTTCTACTCGCACCGCTTCGACGTGGAGACGCCGCTGGAAGAAACCGCGGGCGCGCTCGCCAC
>JAITTX010000432.1 GCA_031286755.1 Paraburkholderia sp. | reverse complement strand
GTGACGGCCATCGCGGACAGCATCGACGCGGCCACCGTGCTGATCCTCTCGGGCAGCCATATCGGCTACCTGCCCGAGCATCACGCGCAGTCGTTCGAGCAGCGCGGCCTGATTCGCGTACTCGGGCGCACGGCGTTTGGTTTCGACGTGCCGCTGCATCTCGCCATCAAGCGAGGCGCGGCGGACAAGCCCATCGTGCGCGCCTTCTGCGAGGACCTGCTCAACGTGTACGGTGCGCATGCCGTGGTGGAGGAGCCAGCGCGCGCGTGAAGGGGCGCGTATTCGCATGAAACCCCTGGCAATACATCGCACACCCTCGATGTGAACGTTTGAAATACGCAATATGGCGCGCATTCGACTGTTTTAGAGTGACCGCCTGAGACATGCGCCGGCCGGCTCCAGAGCGATCCTTTGGGCCGTACCGTGCCGGTGCTCCAAGGAGTGAGACATCATGGCTGAAAACAGCAGTATTACGCAGATCGAAGCATTCGGCTTCGAACGCATTCCCGATGCCTCGCGCTATGCGCGCCCCATCGATCTCTTCCGGCTGCTGTTCGGCGGCTGCAATACCTTCTCCACTTCAGTGCTCGGCAGTTTTCCCGTTCTGGTTGGTCTCTCTTTCAAGGCGAGCGTCTACGCCATCGTGCTGGGCGTGCTCGCGGGCACCTGCATTCTCGCCCCCATGAGCCTGTTCGGGCCGCGCAACGGCACGAGCGACCCGGTGTCCTCGGGCGCGCACTTCGGCATTCACGGGCGCATCGTGGGCTCGTTTCTCGCGCTGCTCACGTCCATTGCGTTTTTCTCGCTCGCGGTGTGGAGCTCGGGCGATGCGCTCGTGGGCGGCGCGCACGATCTCGCGGGCGTGCCCCTGAACGGCTGGACGCTCGGCGTGTCGTACATGGTCTTCGCGGTGCTCGTGCTGGTCGTCTGCATCTACGGTTTTCGCTTCATGCTGTGGGTGAACAAGATTGCCGTGTGGGCCGCGAGCCTCATGTTCGTCCTCGGTGCATATGCATTCTCGAATGCGTTTGACGTGCACTATGCCGGCACGCTTCATCAAGGCGGCGCGGGGTTCTGGGCCGCGTTCGTGGGCTCGGTGCTCGTCGCGCTGAGCAACCCGGTCTCGTTCGCCTCCACGCTCGGCGACTGGGCCCGCTACATTCCCGAAACCACGCCGCGTCATCGCGTGATGGGCGCCGTGTTCGCCGCGCAGATCGCCACCTTCGTGCCGTTTTTCTTCGGCCTCGCCACGGCCACCATCATCGCCACCCACGCACCCGGCTATATCGCCTCGAACGATTATGTGGGCGGGCTGCTCGCGGTCTCGCCGCGCTGGTTCCTGCTGCCGATGTGCCTGATAGCGATCATCGGCGGGATGTCGACGGGCACCACCGCGCTCTATGGAACGGGCCTCGACATGTCGAGCATGTTCCCCACATTTCTGAGCCGTGTGCGCGCGACGCTGCTGATCGGCACGCTGGCCATCGCGTTCATTTTCATCGGCCGTTTCGCGTTCAATCTCGTGGAAAGCGTCTCGACTTTCTCCACGCTCATCTGCACCTTCAGTTGTCCGTGGATGGCGATCATGGTGATCGGCTTCCTGCAACGGCGCGGCTTCTATCGCGAGGATGATCTGCAGATCTTCAATCGCGGCGGACGTGGCGGCCATTACTGGTTCACGCATGGCTGGAATCTGCGCGCGATGGGCGCTTGGCTGCCGGCCGCGTTGATCGGGCTGTCGTTCGTGAACCTGCCGGGGCAGTTCGTCGGGCCGCTCGGCAATCTCGCGGGCGGCTGCGATCTGAGCGTGCCGGTTTCGCTGCTCACGGGCGGCGCGCTCTATCTCGTGCTGCTGTGGATGTTCCCGGAACCCGATGCCGTGTACGGGCCCGAGGGGCGCCGCTTTGGGCGCGGCGGGCGGGGGCGTGCACAGGCCACTGTTCCCGCGCGAGCCTCGGCAAGAACGCGGGACCAGCGCGAGGAGGCGGTCATGCGTGCGGAGCGTCGCGTGCCCGACTACACGGGCAGCCGCGAGTATGCCGAGGAATTTGCCGAGTAAGAGTAATGGGTTGCGCCGCGTTTTCGCGCCCGATTCATCAGGATGACGAACCGGGCGCGTGTGGCATCAACGATCAATAGCGCGAAAGCTGGTTGCCATTCACCTGGACGCGGTCGCCGGGACGCAGGTCGCCCGGCGTCGGCACGTTGAACGCGCGCATCGAGCCATCGCTCAATTGAACGTCGATGCGGTAACCCGCGGGCTGGCCCATGCGCTGGCCGATCTGGTTGCCTGCGTAGGCGCCGCCGAGCGCGCCGATGACCGTTGCCGCGTCGCGGCCGTGGCCGCCGCCGAACTGATTGCCCACCACGCCGCCCACCAGCGCGCCCACCACGGTGCCCGCGATGCCCGATGCGCCGGTCGCGCCGCTGATGGGGCTGATATTCGAAATCGTGCCGTACTGGGCGCCATATTGGCCGCCGTATTGATTGGCGGGTTGATTGCCGTATTGGCTGCCGTACTGATTGGCGGGTTGGTTGCCGTACTGATTGCCGTACTGCGAGTCGTACTGTCCGCCGTACTGGCCGTTGTCCTGCGTGTCATATGGCTGTTGCGGCGCAGGTGCCGCATAGGCGGGTTGCTGCACCGTGCCCGGTTGCGCGTAAGCCGGCTGGGCCGGTTGACCGTAAGCGCTCGTCTGGCCCTGGTAGCCTTGCTGCGCGCCATAAGGCGTATAGCCCTGAGGATAGCCGGGTGCGACGCATGCCGAAAGCGAAAGACTGGCGGCGGCTGCAAGGGCGACGATCAGGGTGGACTGGGTAGAGAGCATGGGCGTCAGGAGGTTGTGTGCATCGGCGTCGCATAGTGCGCGGCGAGCACGATCAGAGGGCGAATGCGCGGGAGTATAAGGAAAGCCCGTCGGCCCGTCCGCTGCTCGTGGGTAACAACGTGTAAAGTCTGTTGCCGGTGAATGGCGCAGGGCGTGCGCGCATCGCCTTGCGCTCGCAGATTTTTTCGGGTGAGTTCTTCCGGCCTTATGATGCAACTAACGGCCTAGCCCGTCCGGCACCAGCAAACAGCACGACGCCTGCGGCAAACGTCCACGCAAATCCCTGTCTGCATGTCCCGGTCATTTACCACGGTTATCCGCCATGCGCAGTTGATCAGCAATGCATGCATCGGCTGGATGGCGGCGTAGGCGGTACTCGAAAGACGCACGAAGCCGCGCAGGCGCAGTGCTTTCGCGCGCGGCGGATACCGCGAACTCTTGCGCCTTTACGCGTGGCGCGCGACGGATATGCCGGTTCACCCGTACTGGCCGCGTCAGGATGTGTAGCGAAAATGTGTAGCGGTAAGGATTCGATCGCCGGATCAGGCGCGCTCGCGAGCACCGAACGCACGGCCGGATTCGAATCGAACGTGTTCGACGCTTCCTCGCGTCAGGCTGAGCGCTTCTTCGCGGCTCGCCACACAGGGGCCTGAGCCCGGCAGCGGTTTGCGGGCCGTTTCGCGCATGGCGAGCACGGACACGATGCCGACGAGCGCCGCGCCCATCAGGTAGTACGCCGGCATCATGAGATCGCCGGTGCGCTCGACCAGCCATGCCGTGACGAGCGGCGTCGTGCCGCCGAACAGCGACACCGAAACATTGAAGCCGATGGCGAGAGCGCCGTAGCGGATTCTCGTCGGAAAGAGCGCGGGCAGCGAAGACGGCATCACGCCCGTGAAGGTGGAGAGCAGCGTGCCGAGCATCAGCATGCCGGCGAACACCGGCAACGGCGCGCCCGCGCGAACCAGCATCAGCGCCGGCACGGAAAGGAACAGCAGCCCCGCGCAGCCGCACATGAGCACCGGCTTGCGGCCGATCTTGTCGGAGAGATGCCCGGCGTAGAGTGTCATCGGCATCATCAGCGCCATGACGATCAGCACGAGAAAGAGGCCGAACGACTCGTTGAAATGCAGTGTCGCGGACAAATAGTTCGGCAGGTACGAGAGCGCCATGTAGTCGGTCACGTTGAAGATCAGCACGAGGCCCACGCATTGCAACAGCGCCTTCCATTCCTGCTCGAAGAGCTTCAGGAGGGTTTGCGTGGGACGTGCCTTGTCGTTGGCTTCGCGTGCCTCGGCTTCCTTCTTGAACGCCGGCGTTTCTTCCAGGCGCAGCCGGATGTATAGCCCCACGAGCCCGAGCGGGCCGGCAATGAAGAACGGGATGCGCCAGCCCCACGAGAGCATGGCATGCGGCTGCAGCAGCCCGGTGAGCGCCGCCACCGTGCCCGCGCCGAGGATGTACCCCGCCAGCGTGCCGAACTCGAGAAAGCTGCCCGCGAAGCCGCGGCGGCGGTCCGTCGAGAATTCGGCGATGAAGGTCGCCGCGCCGCCG
Source organism: Paraburkholderia sp. (assembly GCA_031286755.1). Taxonomy (GTDB): domain Bacteria; phylum Pseudomonadota; class Gammaproteobacteria; order Burkholderiales; family Burkholderiaceae; genus Paraburkholderia. The sequence goes on along the minus strand of JAITTX010000432.1, from coordinate 1,273 downwards.
TATTCGCCGCCCGTCGAAAAGCCCTGAACGAGACGCGCGACGAGCAGCAGGACGGGCGCGAGAATGCCGATGGAGTCGTAGCCCGGAATGAGCCCGATCGAGAACGTGCCGATGGCCATCATGATCATCGTGGCGGCGAGCACGCGCTGGCGGCCGATCCAGTCGCCCAGCGGGCCAAACACCATGCCGCCGATGGGCCGCACGACGAAGGCCGCCGCGAATGCGCCGAAGGTCGCGATCAATTGTGCGGACGGGCTGCCCGAAGGGAAGAACACTTTGCCCAGGGTGACGGCGAGGTAGCTGTAGACGCCGAAGTCGAACCACTCCATCGCGTTGCCGAACGCCATGGCGCCGACGGCGCGCTTGAGCAGCGCGTTGTCAACGACGGTGATGTCGGTGAGCGTAAGGGGCGAGTGCGAAGATCGGCCACGCGGGGTGCTGGTCTGCGAACGGCTCAATTGACTGTCTCCTGATATTGCACGGCGAATCCGCTAAATGGGCGGCGGCGTGCGGCCGGGCGTGCGCCAATTGGCGCAGGCGGCGGCAACGGGAGAAGCCAGCGGCGCGACACCAGGCGACGTTATTTGAGTGCAGTGTATGGGCTGGCCCGGAGCCGCTCCATAGCTCACGCGTCCAAAAACCGCCCGGAAGCGACACCGCCATGCATCGGACATGATGACCCGATGAGCACGCCCTGGTTCTTACAAGGATTTTTGGCGGCCTTGCGGAGGATAGACACCCGCGAGCCGCGCGATCAGGATGGCAACGAATAGCGCGCCCACGATTTGCTCGACCACGCAAATCCCGCGCGCCGGGCGGCTGAATGGCGTGATGTCGCCGAATTGATCAGCGTGCTGGCAACGCTGATCGCAAAGCGCCCAATTGGCGTGGGGTCGATGAACGGCACTGCGACTATAAAAAGCATCAGCACCATGAAGAGATAAAAGCAGCGCTGAAAGAAGATTCGCCCAAATACCGCGCTTACATGATGGAGCATCATATTCGAACCTGTGGGAGAGTCGGGTAATGGTCCGGCGAACGCCTGCACTCGCCGTCGATGTCCGTCGATGTCCGGCGGCGAAAGCTAAATGTATGTAAAAGCCAGTAATATACGCAGCCACGGAAGAATTACGTCAGATTTATGACGCTTCGGTGCCAGCCATCGGCGCGCGACCTGTCTTCCTGCCCTCATTACAACGCGAGAACCACGAGCGCGTCAGCCGCCGCCGCTGTTTGCGCCATCCACTCGCAGCGGCCAGCCCGAACGCCGGCG
>JAITTX010000430.1 GCA_031286755.1 Paraburkholderia sp. | reverse complement strand
TCGCCGGTGCGTGGCGGCGCCTATGGCGGCAGTGGCGGCGCGGGCGCCGGGTCCGGCGGCTACGCCCCGGGCGTCCCGAAGGCCGTCTCCAATGCGCTCTCGGACCTCATGCAAACGGCTGGCGACTACTACCGCAAGCAGCTGCGCGGCGCGCCGAATGCCATCCAGTATCTGAAGAAGCGCGGCCTCACGGGCGAAGTCGCAGCCCGTTTCGGCCTGGGTTACGCGCCCGATGGATGGCAGAACCTCGAATCCGCGTTTACCGATTATCGCGACGACGCGCTGGTCGAGGCCGGCCTCGTAATCGTCAGCGAAAAGCAGGACGCGCAGGGGCAGGCGCGCCGCTACGACCGCTTCCGCGACCGCGTCATGTTCCCCATCCGCAACGTGAAGGGGCAGGTGATCGGCTTTGGCGGGCGTGTGCTCGATGGCGGCGAGCCCAAGTATTTGAATTCCCCGGAAACGCCGCTATTTAACAAGGGTAGCGAACTGTACGGGCTGTTCGAGGCGCGTCTTGCGATCCGCGAACAGCACTACGTGCTGGTGGTCGAGGGGTATATGGACGTGGTCGCGCTCGCGCAACTCGGATTCCAGAACGCGGTGGCAACGCTGGGCACCGCGTGCACGCCCATCCACGTGCAGAAGCTGATGCGTCAGACCGATACGGTGATCTTCAGCTTCGACGGCGATTCGGCGGGCCGCCGCGCGGCGCGGCGTGCGCTAGACGCGTGCCTGCCGCATGCGGCGGATAACCGCACGATCCGATTCCTGTTCCTGCCTTCGGAACACGATCCGGACAGCTACGTGCGCGAGTTCGGCGCCGAGGCGTTCAAGGAGCAGGTCGACCGGGCCATGCCGCTCTCGCAGTTCATGCTGAACGAAGTGCTGGTGGGCAAGGAGCTGGATCAGCCGGAAGGGCGCGCCCGCGCGCTGTTCGATGCGAAGCCGCTGTTGCAGGCGCTGCCGGCGAACGCGCTGCGCGCACAGATCATGCATATGTTCGCGGACCGCCTCGACGTGCCGTTCGAGGAAGTCGCGGCGCTCTGCGAGGTGGATGCCCGCATTGCCCAGGCCGCGCGCCAGGCGCCCGCGCGCAAGGACCGGCATCTCGTGACCGGGATCGAGCGCAAGGCGTTGCGCAACCTGGTGATGCATCCGCGCATCGTGGCGCAGCTCGACGAAGAGGCCGAAAAGGCCCTCATCGGGCTCACGCGGCACGGCGAATTGTTCGAGGAAATCACCACGCACGCGCGTGCGCTGGGCGACGCAGCCGAGTTTCAGCTCCTTTCGGATCTGTTGCGAAACGGTGCGAACGCCCCCACCTTCGAGGAGATTTTTCGCGAAATTCTGGACTATGATGAAAACGTTCGGGATTTGCTGATGAAAAATCCAGAAGACGGCGCCGTGCTGGAGGAGCGCCGCGAGCAGGAACGGCTCGTGGGCGAGGAATTGGCGGCGGCAATCCTGAAAATGCGCTTCGACGCTTGCAGCGAGCGGTTGGACGTGCTTTCGCGGCAGTCGCGTCATACGCCCGAGGAGCTAGCCGAATATGTGAAACTGAATCAGACGCGAGCTGACATGAAACGCCAGCTCGGGCTGTAGGGGGGAACGTGCGCGGGCGATTATTACCCTGCGTGCTACAATAAAAGGTTTTCAGCGGTTTGTTTTTGTTGTTTGTTTTTGTTTTTTCCGGGCGGACAACCCGGGTGTCACGCGGAGGTCATTCTCCCGGTGGTATCCCAAAGGTGTTCAGTTTCCAGCAAGGGCGGAATGGCAATGGCAAAGACTACAGGCGGAAAAAAGGCGACAGGCAAAGGCTCGACGGAGCCGACCAGCAAGGTCACGAAGGCCGAGGACGCACCATCCGCCAGTTCGCGCCGCAAGGCGGCGACCGCCAGTCATGAAGTCCCCGCAGCCCGGAAGAAAGCCATGGCTGCTTCGGCCGCGCGAGCGGCGCCAACACGCGCGGCGAAAGCCGCGACTCACCCGGCAACGAAGCGGTCCGGTGGTCCGAGTAGTGCAAGGCAAGTGCCTGCCGTTGCGGACGATGCGGCAGAGCGCGAGGCTCCAGTATCCACGGTTCAAGAGGCTGATGTCCAACAGCCGCGAGTCGAGACTACAGCCGGTACGGCGAACTCCATGACGAAAAAGCTGAATGAAGTGTCCGTCGATGACGACGCAAACCAGAGCGAAGAAAGCACGCCCACCGCGGGCAAGGGTGAGAAAACCACCCGTGCGCGCGACCGGCGAGCGAAGGAAAAGGCGCTGCTGAAAGACGCATTCGCGTCATCGCAGCCCGGGACCGTCGAGGAACTCGAAGAGCGCCGCACGAAGCTGCGCGCGCTCATCAAGCTTGGCAAGGAGCGTGGCTACCTCACGTACGCGGAAATCAACGATCACCTGCCGGACAACTTCACCGAGACCGAGGCGATCGAAGGGATCATCAGCACGTTCAACGACATGGGCGTGGCCGTCTACGAGCAGGCCCCCGATGCCGAAACGCTGCTCCTGAACGACAACGCACCCAACGCTTCTTCGGACGACGAAGTAGAGGAAGAAGCGGAAGTCGCGCTCTCCACCGTCGACTCCGAATTCGGCCGCACGACCGACCCGGTGCGCATGTACATGCGCGAAATGGGCACGGTCGAGCTGCTCACGCGCGAAGGCGAAATCGAAATTGCCAAGCGCATCGAAGACGGCCTCATGCACATGGTGATGGCAATCTCCGCTTGCCCGACCACCATCGCCGACATTCTCTCCATGGCCGAACGCGTCGCGAACGAAGAGAGTCGCGTGGACGAGCTCGTCGACGGCCTGATCGATCCGAACGCCGAGGACACCGACGGCTTCAATGCAAAGGAAGCCGAAGAGATCGAAAACGAGCAGGAAGAGGAAGAAGAGGAAGAGGAAGAAGAGGAAGAAGAGGAGGACGACGGCACGGCGCAGGCGACGGCCAACGCGGCCCAGCTCGAAGCCCTCAAGCGCGCCTCGCTCGAAAAGTTCGCGCTCATCAGCGAGTGGTTCGACAAGATGCGCCGCGCGTTCGAGAAGGAGGGCTACAAGTCGAAGTCCTACCTCAAGGCGCAGGAAACGATCCAGAACGAGCTGATGTCAATCCGCTTCACGGCGCGCACGGTCGAGCGCCTGTGCGACACGTTGCGCGCGCAAGTAGATGAAGTGCGCCAGGTCGAACGCCAGATCCTGCATACGGTCGTGGACAAGTGCGGCATGCCGCGCTCGGAGTTCATCGCGCGCTTCCCGGGCAATGAAACCGACCTCGACTGGTCCGAGAAGATCGTTGCCGAGAATCACTCGTACAGCGCGATCCTCTCGCGCAATATTCCGGCGATTCGCGAGCAGCAGCAGCGCCTGCTGGATTTGCAGGCGCGCGTGGTGCTGCCGCTGAAGGACCTGAAGGAAACCAACCGCCAGATGGCGGCGGGCGAACTGAAGGCGCGCCAGGCCAAGCGCGAGATGACCGAGGCCAACCTGCGTCTCGTGATCTCGATTGCGAAGAAGTACACCAATCGCGGCTTGCAGTTTCTCGACCTCATTCAGGAAGGCAACATCGGACTGATGAAGGCGGTGGACAAGTTCGAATATCGCCGTGGCTACAAGTTCGCGACCTACGCCACGTGGTGGATCCGCCAGGCCATCACGCGCTCGATCGCGGACCAGGCGCGCACGATCCGCATTCCGGTTCACATGATCGAGACGATCAACAAGATGAACCGTATTTCGCGGCAGATCCTGCAGGAAACCGGTCTCGAGCCGGATCCGGCAACGCTCGCCGAGAAGATGGAAATGCCGGAGGACAAGATCCGCAAGATCATGAAGATCGCGAAGGAGCCGATCTCCATGGAAACGCCGATCGGCGACGACGACGATTCGCATCTGGGCGACTTCATCGAGGACAACAACACGGTGGCGCCTGCCGATGCCGCGCTGCACGCGTCGATGCGCGACGTGGTGAAGGACGTGCTCGACTCGCTGACGCCGCGCGAGGCGAAGGTGCTGCGCATGCGCTTCGGCATCGAGATGAGCACGGATCACACGCTCGAAGAGGTCGGCAAGCAGTTCGACGTCACGCGCGAGCGGATTCGCCAGATCGAAGCGAAGGCGCTGCGCAAGCTGCGTCACCCGAGCCGCTCGGACAAGCTCAAGTCGTTCCTCGAAGGCAACTGATGCGGGTTTGATAGCCGACCGAAACGCATGTATTGCGCGTATTTTTGACGCAATTGCATGTGTTGGATAGGCAGGTTGAAGCGGTTCGTGTAGTATGTCGGCCTGCCGACCAAAAGCCCGGCCTCTGTGTAGACCGGGCTTTTTTCTTGACTTCCCTTCGTTGTAGCTTCGTGGGCCGGACGCCGTGTTGGTTGCAGGCAGTGGACTCATAATCCACCGGAGAAATCCCGTCGTCGGTTCGAACCCGACCCGGCCCACCATTCCAAAGCGTTCCAGGGTGTTCCTGGACGTTCTGTTTTTCTCACTCGCAGTCCAGATTGGATAGCAGCGCCGGTCTTCCCGGACGTCCCCGGGTAGCCGCTTCATGCCGTTGGCTTCCACCGATTGATGGGGGTAGTTTTGGGGGTAGTTCGCAGGCTATTAAGCAAGATACCCCAATGTCCCCGCGGAGACCTCAGTCCGCAAAGCCACGTCAAGCATGAAGCCTGTCACGCGGTAGTGATATGGCGTGCAGAAATTAAAAAGCAATCCGAAGTTTGCGTGCAGCCAATCGTAATGACGGGCACGCTCCAACGGGGGGGCGTATAGATTTGCACGCCGCGGCGAGAGAAGAAGACTTATCTTCATGGATTCGTTGTGTGAGCGACGGAAGCGATGTGACAAGGCCGCGGCAAAGCGCTTCTTCAAGCGGGTCCTGCGGTCAAACCCGGTGCCGCACAAGATCGTCACCAACCAGTTGCACAGCCGTCCGCCAGCGAAGGCGCATATTCTCGCGCGAGCTCATGTCAGGCATGTATTCGTCAAGGCGGCTGCACACGTACACTACCGCGGGGAGAAAAGTCACCAGCCCTACGCATTGCCTGGACACCGAATAAATGCCGCGCTCAGTGTTCTTGGACAGACCCTCATATCGACGCTTGCAGCCGCGCCAGCAGCCATTTCTTGAAGATCTTGAGTTTCGGGTTGAGATCCTCCCCCTTACGGTAAAGGAGGTGGTACCCATGGTGGATGCGGCATGTATGCGGGATGGCCTGCACCAACCGCCCGTCCCGGAAATCCTGCTGAAACAGGAACAAGGGCACCAATCCGAAGCCGAGGCCTGACATGGCGGCTTCGCGCATCATCAGCATCTGCAGAAAGCGCGGGGATTTGCCGAGGCTTGGCATCTGCAGCCCGTAGTACTCGAAATAGTTCTGCCATGGTTCTTCGCGTGCGCCGGCAACGCTCAGCAACGGGGCCGTGAGCAAGTCGGCCGGTTCATGCACGTTGGCCTGTTGCTTCATGCGCGGCGAGCACATTACGCCTGCTTCGGTCGTGTCGAGCAGGCTGATCGAATCGAAGCCGGGCCATGGGGGCGAGCCATAACGGATGCGGGCATGGACGGGCGCGTCGTAATCGAGTTCCTTGAGTTCCTCGGCGAGGACGTCCACCTGGATATCGGGGTACTTCGTGCGGAATTCGCTGATGTTCTGGACCAGCCAGAGCGTGAAGCCAACGTTGACCGAAAGGATCAGCGTCGACTGGTCTGCGCTCTCCTTCAGCCGGCTGCCTGCCTCGGCAATCTGGTTCAGCCCCACCGTGATCTGTTCGTGATACGTCCTGCCGACGGGAGTCAGAGAAATCCAGCGGCCATTGCGTTCGAACAGGCGAACCTCGAGTTGCTCCTCGAGTGTCTGGATCATGCGGCTGATCGCGCCCTGGGTCACATGCAACTCGGCGGCAGCCGCGGTAAAGCTTTGCAGGCGGGCAGCGACCTCAAAATATCTGACGGCTGTCAGGGAAGGAAGGCGCTTCATTTCAGACGATCTTGCATGAGTTCAACTCATTCTAGTGCACAAGGAATCGTTTTAGATCCGGTACTTACCCCACCTACACTGTGCTCATTCGAACTACTTATTCAGAGACGACATGAGCGCAGTGATCGAAACCCAAACCCTCACGGCCGCCGATGGCGAAGCGTATCGCCAGCGCGCGCTGAAAGCGGGCGAGGCATTCCTGAAGGCGGTCGACGCCATCGTTCCGGTGCTGCGTGCAGGTCGCGAGCAGTCTGAGCGCGAGTGTCGCGTTCCCGATGCCAGCGTCGAGGCGATGCTTGAAGCCGGCGTGTTCCGCAGCCTCACGCCGCTGCAATACGGCGGCCTGGAACTCTCTCCGGCAGACTTCTACGATGGCCTGATGCGCATTGCCCAATGCGACAGTTCCGCCGCGTGGATCGCGGGCCAGATTGTCTGCCACAACCTGGAAATCGCGGCGATGGCACCTCAGATGCACGAGGACTTCTGGGGCGTCTACGGTCCGGATGCGCGTGCTTCCAGTTCGTACGCGCCGCTCGGCAAGGCCGAACCGGTGGAGGGCGGCTACCTGCTCGACGGCCGGTGGACCTTCTCCAGCGGCGTCGATTTCGCGCACTACGTGGTGCTCGGTGGTGGCGAACGCAACTTCCTGGTACCGATCAAAGATCTGATCATCGACCACGACAGCTGGGACGTGCAAGGTCTGCGCGGCACCGGCAGCAAGGCGGTCACGGCGAACAAAGTGTTCGTGCCGAATCACCGTATCCACGTGATGGCCGATGTCGTCAACGACATCAACCCTGGCTACGAGGCGATCCAGACGCCGCTGTACCGCGGCGTATCGTGGATGACGGTGTTCTACGCGACCGCTGCCAACACGGTGATCGGCACTGCGCTGGAAGGCGTGAACCTGTTCATGGAACAGTCCCGCAACCGCTACACCAAGATGGGTACCGGCGCGCGTCTGGCCGAAAACCCGTTCCTCAATCTCAAGCTGGCGGATGCGTTGACGCGCATGAACGACATTCGCGCGCGCACCCTGAACAACTGGCGCCATATTTTTGATCAGGCCTGCAAGGGCGAACCGATTTCGCACCTCGAGCGCCTGCGGGTGCGTTTCGAATCGGCCGACTCGTTCGCCGCCTGCTTCGATGTCCTGCATGACATCTGGCCGATGGCCG
>JAITTX010000364.1 GCA_031286755.1 Paraburkholderia sp. | reverse complement strand
TGGCAAGGTCGGTGCACGGGCACGCGGCGGCGTATCGACGTATCGACGTCTGGCGAGACGCATTACGACGCGCGGGCAACGGGCGAAAAAGCCGCAGTATTGCCCGGGCGGGCCGAACGGGTCTTGTTCAGGACTGCACTGACCTGGCGGATTGGACATGCCCGCCGTGCGGCGCGCTCTCGCGGCTCGCCTGGCTGGAGTAGGGCATGCTGAAGAGCGTCGCGGCCACGCCGATCAGCGCGCCGGTCAAGGCGCAGGCGATCAGCAGTGCGCGCGTGCGGCGGTGCTCGCGGCGCAGTGCCTCGAGTGCGGCGGCCTGGGTCTGCGCGGCGCCCGGCCCGTGCGCCGTGCGCGTGTGATGCTGCATGAAGTGGTAGACGAGTTGCGGCACGCGCGGTGCGATCTGCGCGAGATGCGGCAGCTCCTGCGCAAGCCGCTTGATCCAGCCTTGCGGGCCGAGATCGCGTTTCGCGATGTCCAGCAGCGTCGCGCTCGCGATGCCCCATGCATCCACACCCGGATGAATCGTGCGCGCGAGCGCCTCGGCGTTGCCGAACGTGCGCTGCGCAGCGGCGAGCCGCGGCGACACCTCGCCGCCGAATGGCTGGACCGAATGCAGCAGATGATGAAACAGCGCACCCGCGCTGCGCGTGCTGGCGTCGCTGGCGAAGTGCGCCTCGCTGCGCGTGCGCAGTTCGGCTTCGATCTGCTCGGTGCGCGCGTGCGCGGGCACGTGGCCCGCGACGTGATGCAGCGCGGCGAGCCGCGCATAGTCCTGCTCGAAGAGCGCCGTCGCGCCGTGCACGAAGAATTCGCGTTCCGGCGACGAGAGGCTCGTCATCAGCGCTGCGCTCGCGAACACGAGGCGGCCGCGCGTTTGCGGCTCGATGCTCACGGCCACGCGCCGCGCGTCCAGGGCGGCATGGAAGAAGCCATGCTCGAAGGCCTGCTGCGTGACCACCTCGATCAGATGCGCGGCCACGCGCGTCACGTTGATGTGATGTTCCGCGAGCCCGGCGAGGTCGGTCAGGTGCACGGTGTCGACGTGTTCGACCGTGAGCGTCTGCGCGGTGCAGAAGTCCCAGATCACGTCGGGCACCAGCACGCGCGCGTCGTTCGCGAGGTGGTGCCCCGTCTGGCTCAGGTTCGCGGCCTGCGCGCGCAGATCGAAACGGCGTTGCAGATCCTCGCGCAGCGTCTGCGCGAGAGTGCGCAGGCCCAGCTTGCGCGCGGCGCCCGAGAAGCGCTCGAGCCAGCGCGCGACGGCGCACAGCAGCGCCGCGTCGTCATCGACTTCCTGCGCCTGCTTCGCGCGCAGCACGCGCACCGTCACCATCTGATGGCCGTTGACCGGCAGCGCAAGGCGCGCGACGTGAGTCTGCTCGCACCAGCCGTTGTGGCCGGGCGTGGTGTCGATCCACGAGAAGAGCGTTTGCGGCGGCTTGCCGAGCGCCGCGTGCAGCGCGGCATCGAGCTGCTGCGGCGTGAGCGGCTCTTCGAAGTGCTCGACGGAGTCGATGGCGTCGTGCAGCGTGGCGGCGGCGAGCTCGGGCTTCGTGGCGAGCGTTTGCGCGAACGCGCCCGCGAGCGGCGCGAGGCGCGGCAGCGCGCCCGACAGGCGCGTGGCGAGGCGCTCGTCATCGCGCATGCGCGCGGCGAGCGAGACGATCCAGTGCACCTTGTGATGCTCGGGCGCCGCGAGCCAGATCAGCCGGATGCCGTAGCGCAGTGCGCAGAACAGGAGACGCAGTTGGCGAAGTTGTGAACGCATGGGAGCGGCCGTCGACGGAACCACAAATCGACAAAACGAAGCGCCGTCCGGTTCCCGGACGGTCAACACGAGATTAGCAGGGATGGGCGTGCGATGGCAGAGCCCGCTCGATGAGACGCGTTTTGTTTTGGCGCCTTTCGCGTGCCCGCTCCGTGCGAACCGTGCGGCTCCGCAAAATGCGCAAGCGGAGTGCCAGCCGCCACGGGCGCTCCGCCGGAGCACGCGTAATACAATACGCCGGCCCTCCCGATTTCATGCGCCTTCGCGCGCCCAACGAGATGCTCGCAGAACAACGTCACCAGTACATCCTTTCGCAAGTGAACCGGACCGGCGCGCTTTCCGTGGCGGATCTCGTGCGCGAGCTGCGGGTCTCGCGCGAGACGATCCGGCGCGACCTCAACGCGCTCGCCGGGCGCGGGCTGCTCGTGACGACGCACGGCGGCGCGCTTTCCAGCGACCGCAGCGAGCCGGACCTCGACGTGCGCGAGGCCGCCAACGCGAGCGCCAAGCGCGCCATCGGCGAGCGCGCGGCGGAGTTCGTGCCGGACGGCGCGTCCATCATCATCGATTCGGGCAGCACCACGCATGCGCTCGCGCGCGCGCTCATCGACCGCCACCGCCTCACGGTCTACACCAACGACTGGCGCATCGCGCTCCTGCTCGGCCGGCGCAACGAGAACCGCGTGACGCTGCTGGGCGGCGAGCTGTCCGATCAGGAAGAGGCCACCTTCGGTCTCGATACGGTGCAGCAGCTCGCGCAATATCACGCCGATTACGCGTTCGTCGGGGCGGGCGGCATCACCGCCGACGGCTGGCTGACCGACTACACGCGCATGGTCGCCGAGGTGCGCAGCCGCATGCTCACGGCCGCCGCTTGCGCGATCGTGGTGGCGGACCACTCGAAGTTCGGCCGCGTCACCCCGGTGCGCATCAACGGCTTCGAGCGCACCCGCTATGTGATCACCGAGCTTGCGCCCGAAAAGGGCGTTGCCCGCGCCATTGCCGCGCGCGGACCCGAGCTCCTCGTTGCCTGATTTTTCCCGCTTGAGTTTTTCGCCACCGTGGCGCGCGCCACGTCCCGCTTCCCCGCCTCACGGGCCAATTGACCGATTGGCCGATCGACCGGGCTCCGCTTGTGCACCGCCGCGAGAGTTTCGGCACACGATGTCATATGCTGATTTTTGGCGAATTGTGGAGTTTTCTGACATTCGCCACAATCGTCATGGCCCTGTCACGAAAACCTGTGATTCTTGCCGGGCCCGTTCAGACGGGGCCGGCGCGTGTGACGGGGCGGCTCCTGGCGTGCCGTGCGCCCGGTGGTTTGGGGCTGGCAACCGCGAATTGCAGACAATCTGCAATTCGCGCGCCGCGCCGGACGGGCATGGCAGGCGGCGCAGTCCGCCGACGTTCGACATTCGACTAAACACGCATCGGGTATCCCCGAGCACATGGTTTCTGCCTTCGGAGAGCGACATGAACCACAGGAATTCCCCTCGCGCGGGTTTCGCACGCAAACTGCTGCCCATGGTGGCCGCCGCCACGCTGCTGCAATGTGCGGCGATGAGCGCCCACGCCGCTGGCGCGGTCGTGCTGTACACGGCCGACGGCCTTGAAAATCTCTACCGGGATGTCCTGCCGGCCTTCGAGAAGAAGGAAGGTGTGCGGGTCAATATCGTGACGGCCGGCAGCGGCGAAGTCGTGAATCGCGCCAACGTCGAAAAGGATGCGCCCAAGGCCGACGTGCTCGTCACGCTGCCGCCGTTCATCCAGCAGGCGCAGCAAGGCGGCCTGCTGCAGCCGTACCAGAGCGTGAACTACAAGAACGTGCCGGCGATCGCGAAGTCCGCGGACGGCTCGTGGGCGACGTTCGTGAACAACTACTTCTCGTTCGCGATCAACCCCGAAGTCGTGAAGAACCAGCCGAAGACGTTCGCCGACCTGCTGCACCCGGATTATTCGGGCAAGGTGGCGTACTCGAATCCGGCCACGGCGGGCGACGGCATGGCCGTGATCATCCTCACGACCTCGCTGATGGGCGAAGACAAGGCGTTCGACTATCTGAAGAAGCTCGAGCAAAGCGCCAAGTTCCACACCAAGGGCACGGGCTACCTCGACGTGCTGCTCTCGCGCAACGAGATCGCGGTGGCCAACGGCGACCTGCAGATGGATCTCGACGATGCGGCCAACGGCGGCCTCTCGCTCAAGCCGATCTTCCTTTCCGCCGACGCGGGCGGCCATCCCACGACGTTCCAGCTGCCTTACGCAATCGGCCTGATCAAGAATGGCCCGAACCAGGCGGCGGGCAAGAAGCTGATCGACTACCTGATGTCGACGGAAGTGCAGTCGAAGGTGCCGGACATCTTCGGCATTCCGGGGCGCACGGATGTGGCGCTGGCGGGCAAGAACGGCGCCGTGGTCAAGCAGGCAATCGAGGGCGTGAAACTGATTCCGGTGGACTGGAACCAGGTGATGGCGAAGAAGGCCGACTGGACCACGCGCTGGAAGAACGAGGTGATCGGCGCGTCGGGCAAGCAGACCGAAGTCGTGAAGCCGAAATAAGCGCCGGCAACCTGCGATTGTGCAATACCTGAGTAACTGTGTAGGGGACCGGAGCCGGTGCCAAGGCACTGACTCCGGCCGACAGGAGATGAACCCGGTGAATACCGCAAGCCTTGCGCCGGCCCAGATGGCCCGCGCGTTGCCGGATGTGTCCGGCCAGACCGATGCCGCCGATGCGTCCCACGCGGGCGGCGCCGCGGGCGTGCAGATCGATCGCCTGAGCGTACGCTTCGGCACGCGCACGGTGCTCGACGATCTGTCGCTCACTATCCGTCGCGGCGAATTGCTGACCGTGCTGGGCCGCAGTGGTTGCGGCAAGACTACCTTGCTGCGTTTCATCGCCGGGTTCATCGAAGCCGATGGGCTGGCGGGCTCGCTTACCATCGCGGGCCACGACCTGACCCATGTGCCGCCGCATCAGCGCAACCTGGGGTTGCTGTTCCAGAGCTACGCGCTCTTTCCGCATCTCTCGGTGTTCGAGAACGTGGCGTTCGGGCTCAAGGCGCGCCGCGTGCCGTCGCGCGATATCGCGCGGCGCGTGGCGGACGCGCTCAAGCTCGTGCAGCTCGGCGACGCGGGCCACGTCATGCCCGCCCAGCTCTCGGGCGGCATGCAGCAGCGCGTGGCGCTCGCTCGCGCGCTCGTGATCGAGCCGGACGTGCTGCTGCTCGACGAACCGCTCTCGGCGCTCGACGCCAATCTGCGCGCCTCGGTGCGCTCCGAGCTCAAGGCGCTGCACGAGCGCCTGCCCGATCTCACGATCGTCTGCGTGACGCACGATCAGGACGACGCGCTGGTGCTCTCCGACCGCACGCTCCTGATGCGCGATGGCCGCATCGCGCAGCTCGGCACGCCGCAGCAGCTCTACGACACGCCCAGCGACGCCTACGTCGCGCGCTATCTGGGCGCGGCGAATCTGTTGCCGCCCAACGTGGCGTTCCCGGTGGGCGACGCGCGTCACGACGTGCGCGACAAGCTTGCGTGCCTGCGCCCCGAAAGCCTGCGCATCGCGCCGCTGGGCGAGGGCGGCCTGCACGGCACGATCGAGTCCGTCGAATGGTATGGCTCGGTGCTTTCGGTGCCGGTGCTGCTCGACGCGATGCCCAACGAACCGGTGCTCGTCACCATGCAGCGCGGCCACGGCATGACGCCGGAAAAAGGCATGCGCGTCTCCCTGCGTTACGAGGCTGACGATGTCGTCCTTATCAACCCCTGATTCCGCTTTTCCGGGCGCGCCGCTGCCGGGCGCCGAGGCGCACGCAGCCGCCGTGCGCCGCCGCGAGCGGCGCGCGCAATGGCACATCGCGTTTTTGCTCGTGTTCGTGCTCGGGCCGCTCGTGGTCTATCCGCTCGTGCGGCTCGTGCTGCTCAGCCTGACTGATGCGCACGGCCTGAGCCTGCACGCCTACGCGACGTTCTTCGGCAATCCCGATTCGCGCGGCGTGATCGGCACGACGCTGTGGATCCTGTTCCTGAGCGCGGGCCTTGCATCGCTGCTCGGCGTGGCCATTGCCGCGATCCTGTTCTTCAAGCCGTTTCCGGGCGCGCGGCTCGTCACGCGCTTTCTCGAATTGTTCGTGGCGTTCCCGTCGTTTCTGGTCGCGTTCACGCTGATCTTTCTTTATGGCTCGCAAGGCTCGGTGAGCATCGGCTTGCAGCGGCTCTTTCATTTGCAGGCGCC
>JAITTX010000337.1 GCA_031286755.1 Paraburkholderia sp. | reverse complement strand
GAGATTGATGCCATCCACGACCTCTTCGAGCGCGTTGGCGGCGTGTCGCAGTTTGATGACGTCGTGCAGACCGATGACGCCGTAGATTTTCACTTAGTCGAGCAGTTCTTTCGGCGGCGCGCGCAGGCTCGTGATGAAGATCGGCACCTGGTGCTCGACGCACACGCGCACGTCATGCTCGAGCCGCGTATTGGACTGATGCACGATCTGATTCACGGCGATGGGCCCGATCACAGCGTCCGGGTTCGCGGCCTTGTGCTCGGCGAGCTGCTGCTGGATTTGCGTGAGCCACTCGTCGAGCAGTTCGGCGGGGCGCGCATTGAGCGCCGGGAATGAGCCGACGATGCCGGCCTTGCACTGCGCGAGCACGAGATCGGGGTAGCTCACGATGAACATCGGCGAGCCGACGACAGGCAACGACAGGTTCTGCAGGACGGCGGGCAATGCCATGACGGGGGTCTCCTTGCTGCGGCAGGGTAGAGAGAGGCCGGATTGGGATGCGGGTCAGGACTGGAAATCGCGTGCGGGGCGCCGCCTGAAACGATCGTTCGATTATAGGCGCGGGGCTTGCGCCATATGGCGCAAGCGTGGTTCGAGCGAGTCGAGGGAGTGTTCGGTTTCTAGCTTTTCCCGCCCGAATTTGGGGCGGCGCACCGTGCCCCCCTCCTACAATGTGTGTCAGACCAACAAGGATAAACAGGAGACGCCCATGCCGTTCGAGGGATACACGCCGTTTACCGTTCGCACCGTGGATGGCGTCGAGATTCACGGCCTGCGCGGCGGCGAAGGGCCGCCGCTGCTATTGCTGCACGGTCATCCGCAGACACACATGATCTGGCATCGCTGCGCGGCGGATCTTGCCCGGCACTTCACCGTGATCGCCACCGACCTGCGCGGCTACGGCGCCTCCTCCAAACCCGCGAGCGACCCGAGCCACGCCCCCTACTCGAAGCGCACGATGGCCGCCGATCAGGTCGAGGTCATGCGCCAGTTCGGCTTCGAACGTTTTCTCGTGTGCGCGCACGACCGCGGCGCGCGCGTCGCGCATCGCATGGCGCTCGACCATCCCGATGCCGTGGAGCGGTTGATGCTGCTCGACATCGCGCCCACGCTCGCCATGTACGAGCAGACCGACCGCGAATTCGCCACGCTCTATTTCCACTGGTTTTTTCTGATTCAGCCTCAGCCGCTGCCCGAGGATCTGATCGGCGCGAATCCCGACGCGTATATCGAGCGCGTGATGGGCAGCCGCCACGCGGGCCTCGCGCCGTTCGCGCCCGAGGCGCTCGACGCGTACCGCGCGGCGCTGCGCCAGCCCGGCGCCGTGCATGCGATGTGCGAGGACTACCGCGCCTCCGCAGGCATCGACCTCGAACACGACCGCGCCGACATCGAGCGCGGCCATAAAGTGGCGTGTCCGCTGCGTGTGCTGTGGGGCGAGCATGGCGTGGTCGGGCGCTGCTTCGACCCGCTCGCGGAGTGGCGCAAGGTGGCGCGCGACGTGAGCGGCCGCGCATTGCCGTGCGGCCACTACATTCCCGAGGAAGCGCACGAGGCGCTCGTCGGCGAAATCCTCGCGTTCTTCGAGGCGAACGAGCGCCAGGACTGACGGCGCACGACACCTGCGCCGCACCGGAGCGTGCCGCGCGGGCCCGTGCTCAGCCGAGCGGCGGCAGGCGGCGCGCCACGGGCGTGGACTTGACGATGGCGGTGCTCGTTTCGGCGCGCTCGGTGACCTTGTTCAGAATTTCGTCGAGCTGCTCGATCGAATGCAGATAGAGCCGGGCGATGAAGCAGTCGTCGCCCGTGACCTTGTCGCATTCGATGAACTCGGGAATGCGGCGGATCACTTCTTCCACCAGATGCAACTGCCCCGGCAGGGGCTTCACGCGCACGATGGCCTGCAGCGTGTAGCCGAGCGCGCGCGGGTCGATGCGCACGGTGTAGCCGCCGATCACGCCCTGCGCTTCGAGCCTGCGCAAGCGCTCCGACGTGCTCGGCGCGGAAAGCCCGATCTGGCGGGCCAGCTCGCTCACGCTCGCGCGGCCGTCTTCGGCGAGCGCGGCGAGCAGCGCGCGGTCGATCTCGTCGAGCGGGGCGGGGGAAGGCGCTGCGGGGCGTTTGCTCATGATTTCACTCGCTCGATGGAGTCATTGCCTTCGAACCGAAGGCATTCCGATATTTCAGCCTAAGTTTAGCCATGTATTCCGCGCTTCGCACTGAGTAAACTTTCAGCCAGATACTCACGAGGAGCGCTCACTCATGTCTTCCCCAGAAGTCCGCCGCGGCGCGGGAGAGATGATCGCCGCGATGCTGATGTCGGGCACCATCGGCTGGCTCGTCGTCGATTCGCAGCAGGCGCCGATCAACGTGGCGTTCATGCGCTGCGTGCTGGGCGGCGCGACGCTCGCGCTGGCCTGCGCGGCGCTCGGCCTGTTCCGGCGCAGGCTGCCCTGGCGCACGCTCGCGCTCGCCATGGCTGGGGGCGCGGCCATCGTCGCCAACTGGGTGCTGCTGTTCGTCGCCTACTCGCGCGCCTCCATTTCGATGGCCACCGCCGTCTACAACACGCAGCCCTTCATGCTCGTCGGCCTGGGGGCGCTGGTGCTGGGCGAGCGCGTGAGCGCGTCCACCGTCGCGTGGCTCGCGCTCGCCTTCGTCGGGCTCGTGGGCGTGGTCGAAGTGCAGCCGGCCGTGCTCGCGGTGCCGGGCGAATACCTGCAGGGCGTCGCGTGCGCGGCGGGGGCCGCGTTCCTCTACGCGATCTCGTCGATCATCACGCGCCACCTCAAGGGCACGCCGCCGCATCTCATCGCGCTCGTGCAGCTCGGCTTCGGCGCGCTCGCGCTCGCGCCGTTCATCCGCTACGGCACGCTGCCCGCCACGCCCGTGCACTGGGCGCAGATCGCCACGCTCGGCATCGTGCACACGGGCGTCATGTACGTGCTGCTCTACGGCGCGATCCAGAAGCTGCCCACGGCGATGACGGGCGCGCTCTCGTTCATCTACCCCGTGGTGGCGATCCTCGTCGATTGCTTCGCGTTCGGGCAACACCTCGCGTGGATCCAGGTGGCGGGCGCCGCGCTCATCCTGCTCGCGGCGGCCGGCGTGAACCTCGGCTGGCGGATCGTGCCGCAGCGGCGCAAAACGTCCTCGGCTTGAGGCGATGACGTGACGGGTGCGGCGGGCGCGGCGTCGCCCTCGCCCGTGCACTGGCCGCATAATGTCGCGGTTCCCCGACCCCGACGACGCACCACGATGCCCGAGCGCACGACCACGCCAGACGCCAGCCACGACGAAGCCGAACTCAAGCGCGCCAAGCGCCGCGCGCTGCTCTTGCTGGTGGCGGCGGCACTGGTGTTCGTCGCCACGGCGCTCTCGCCGCCGGGCATGGTGGTGGACGGCATCAAGGCGGTGAGCGAGGCGGCCATGGTGGGCGCGCTCGCCGACTGGTTCGCCGTCGTCGCGCTGTTCCGGCGCGTGCCGATTCCGTTCATCGCGGCGCGCACGGGCGTCATTCCGCGCAACAAGGACCGCATCGCCGACGAACTCGCCGTCTTCGTGCACGACAAGTTTCTCAACGTGGACGCGCTGGTCGAGCTGATCCGCCGCCACGATCCGGTCGAGCGGCTCTCGTCCTGGCTCACGGCGCCGCGCAGCGCGCAGCACCTGGGCGACTACGCGGTGCGGCTGATGTCGGGCCTGCTCGGCCTCACCGACGACGCGCGCATCCAGGCCTTCATCCGCGACGGCCTGCATGCCGCGCTCGACAAGGTCGATCTCTCGAAGTCGGCGGGCGCGATTCTCGACACGCTCACGAAGGACGGCCGCCATCAGGAACTGCTCGACCAGATGCTCGACCAGCTCGGCCAGTTGCTTGCCGAGGAAAGCACGCGCGCGTTCGTGGCGGCGCGCATCGTCGACGGGCTCAAGGGCGAGTTTCCGCTGACCGAAAAGATCCTGCCCTCGGAGTGGATTGGTGACAGCGGCGCGCGCGTGCTGGAAAGCGCGGTGAGCCGTTTGCTGCTGCAGGTGAGCGAAGACCGCGAGCACCACTTGCGCAAGAAGTTCGACGAGGTGGTGCAAAAGCTCGTGGTGCAGTTAAAGAGCGATCCCGCGTTCCTGCGCAAGGGCGAGGAGCTCAAGGCGAGCCTGCGCGAGGGCAGTGCGCTCAACGAGTACACGGGCGCGCTGTGGAGCAGCCTGCGCGCGTGGCTGCGCGACGACCTGGAGCAGCCCGACTCGACGCTGCACGCGAAGGTGGCCGCAACCGGACGCTGGCTCGGCGAGTCGCTGGCCGCCGACGCGGACCTGCGCGCGTCGATCAACGGCCATCTCGAAGACGCCGCGCGCGCGATGGCGCCCGATTTCGCGCGCTACCTCACGCATCACATCCGCGACACGGTGAGGAACTGGGACACGCGCGAAACCGCGCGCCTGATCGAGCTGAAGATCGGCAAGGACTTGCAGGAAATCCGCGTGAACGGCACCGTGATCGGCGGGACGATCGGGCTCGGGCTATACCTGTGCTCGCATCTGTTCGAATGGTTGCGCCTGCAACTCGGCGGGTGACGCGTTGCGGATGACATGTTCGTGAACGTGCGTTGTCGATCGCCTTTCATCGATTCGGATTTCGAATCAATTGCCTGCGCGGAACGGCACGAATCAGCACGCAAACGTTTTGGATTCGGGGGCCGTTTTGCCGCCTGCGCGCCGATATCAGTTTGTAGGGAAATCACCGATGCGACACGAATTCGCGCGCGAGTATGATCGGCTCGACAGTTTGATCACGTCAGAGCACGATACTCACGCTCGTCCCGGAAAAGGACGGGCGTTTTTTTTTGCCGCGCCGCTTTTGCCACCCGCTCTGCTCGATGGGACCCAGGGCACCCCGGCCGCGGCCTCAGGCCATGCCGGCAGGCGCTTCGATGCCGTTCTCGCTCATCACGAGCGCGCCGCTTTTCGCAAGCTCACCGGCCAGTTCGCGCATCAGCGCGGGCCATGCGCTCTCGGGCGCGAGTTGCCGGGCCGCCGCGCGCATGGCCGACGCCTGCGCGAGCATGGCGTCCAATGCCGCGAACGTCATCGTGCGCACGTCTAGCAGCTTGAACACGATCAGCACTTTGAGCGCGTTCCTGGCGTTGCGCGCGGGATCGGCGCTCAGCCATGCGAGGCGCGCGTAAGCGCGTTCGAGCGCGGCCTCCACATTCGCAAACGGTGCGCCGTGGCCCGGAATCACCACGGCCACGTCGAGTTGCGCGATGGCGTCCAGCACCGCGCGCTGCTCCGTAAAACCGCTTTCGCCTTCGAGCTCGGGAAAGATCACGCCGAAGCCGTGCTCCCACAGCGCGTCGGCGCTGATCAGCACGCGCGGCCCGGCTGCATAGAGCATCAGCGAGTCGGGGTCGTGCCCCGGTGCGCCGATGACATCCCACTCGAAGCCGCCGAGCGTCAGGCGCGCGCCGGGCGCGAGCGTGCCCGTGAAGCCGAAGCGCTCGCAAGTCTGGCCGGTGGCGAGGTAGGAGAGCCGCGCTTCGTCCCAGCCGCGCACGGCGCTCGCGCTGGCGGCGGGAATGAGCGTTTCGCAGGGCCATTGCGCCTGCAGGCGCGCGTTGCCGCCGCAATGGTCCGAATGCAGGTGCGTGTTGACGATCGTGTCGAGCGCGCGCCCCGCGAGCGCATGCCGCACGAGCGAGACGGTCTGCGCCGCATGCGTGGCGTAGCCCGTGTCGACGAGGGCCGCGCGCGCCTCGTCGACGAGCAGCACGTTGTTCGACGAGAGCCAGCCGCGCTCGAACACGCGGATCGATGGTGGCAATATCGGTGGCAACGTCGCGGGCGGACTGGCGGAGGCGGGTGCGGAGCGGCTCATCGCGTGGTTTCTCCGTTCGCTTGCGGCTGGGGCTTCGGCATCACGAGGATGGTCGAGCGGCCCACCACGAGCGTCTCGCCGTGCTGATTGACCGCCGTGCCTTCGAGCTTCACGAGGTCGCCGTTCAGGCTCGCTTTCCAGTGCGCGGCCACCACGCGCCATTCGAAGGTGAGCACGTCATGGGCATGCGCGGCGCGCTTGAGCTTCATGTCGAACTCGAGGCCGAGCGGCTGCGCATACTGCGAAAAGTGCGTGGCGAGCAGCGCCATGAAATACGCGGTGGGCTGCGTGCCCGAGGCGATCAGGCCGCCGAAGCGGCTCTGCGCGGCGTAGGCGTCGTCGTGGTGCAGCGGGTTCAGGTCGTTCACGAGCGTGGCGAACGACTTCACCGTTTCGGGCGAGAGCGCGAGCGTCGAGCGAAACGTCTCGCCGATCTTCACCACGCGGGCGGGCGAGGTCATCGTGCGTCTCCTTCTGGTGCGGTATCGCGGCGCATCATCCATTGCGCGTGGCGCGTCTCGATGGCGTCCCAGACGGCGCGCTTTGCCGCGTCGTCGAGCGTGGACCACGCGGCGATCTCGTCGATCGTGCGCAGGCACCCTTCGCACAGGCCGCTCGCCTCGTGCATGCGGCACACGTTGATGCAGGGCGAGGGCGTTTGAGCGGGCGCGCTCGTCGGACCGGGACTCGCGCTCATGCGTCGCGCAACGCGACGTCCACCACGGGCGCGCCGGTGAGCGCCGCGAGTTCCTGCGGCGAAAGATTGAACACCGCATGCGGATGGCCCGCCGCGGCCCAGAGGCTCTCGAGCGCGAACAGGTCGGCGTCGATCAGCGTGACGGGCGTGGTGGCGTGGCCGATCGGGCACACGCCGCCAATCGCATAGCCGGTCATCTCGCGCACGAACTTCGCGTCGGCGCGGCCGACTTCGCCCACGTGCGCCTCGACCTTCTTTTCGTCGACGCGATTGGCGCCGCTCGCGATCACGAGCACGGGCGCATTGTCCTTGCGGCGGCGAAACAGGATCGACTTGGCGATTTGCGCGACTTCGCAGCCGAGCCCGGCCGCCGCTTCCGCCGAGGTCTTGCCGGTCTCGGGCAGGAGCACCACGGGCTTCGCGTGGCCGCGCTCGCGCAGGAGCAGCGCCACGCGGCGCGCGGAATCGGGCAGGGCTTCGAGGCCGTCTTTTTCGGAGTTGATGAGCGTTTCCGTCATGTCGTTGGTTCCTTCGTTTCCATTCACGCGGCGAATCGCGCTTACGCGCAGGCCGCGGCGCTCTGCTTCTTCGCGAGCAGGGCCTTGCCGGCCCGCGAGACGTTGGCGCGGCCGATGGCCTTCGAAATGAAGTCGCCCGCTGCCACGACCTGATCGAGATCGATGCCCGTGTGAATGCCGAGGCCGTTCATCAGATACAGCACGTCTTCGGTCGCGACGTTGCCGGTCGCGCCCTTCGCATACGGGCAGCCGCCGAGTCCCGCCACCGAGGCGTGAAAGATCGCGATGCCTTCTTCGAGCGCGGCGTAGATATTGGCGAGCGCCTGGCCGTAGGTGTCGTGGAAGTGACCCGAGAGGCGCTCGCGCGGGAACGCCTGCGTGACCGCCGCGAACACTTCGTGCACGCGCTTCGCGGTGCCCACGCCGATGGTGTCGGCGATATCGATCTCGTCGCAGCCGAGCGCCGCGAAGCGCTGCACCACGTCGACGACCGAGGCCACTGGCACCTCGCCCTGGTACGGGCAGCCGAGCGCGCACGAGACGCTGCCGCGAATGCGCAGGCCGGCGGCCTTGGCCGCTTCGGCCACGGGGGCGAAGCGCTCGATGCTCTCCGCGATCGAGCAGTTGATGTTCTTCTGCGAGAACGCTTCGCTCGCGGCGCCGAAGATCACGATTTCATCGGCGTGCGCGGCGAGCGCGCCTTCGAAGCCGCGCAGGTTCGGCGTGAGCACCGAATAGAGCGCGCCTTCGCGGCGCGCGATGCCGGCCATCACCTCGGCGCCGTCGGCCATTTGCGGGACCCATTTCGGCGAAACGAACGAGGCCGCTTCGATATTCGGAAAGCCCGCCTTCGAGAGCCGGTCGATCAACTCGATCTTCACGGCGGTGGGCACGAATTCCTTTTCGTTTTGCAGACCGTCGCGCGGTCCGACTTCGACGATCTTGACTGCGGTGGGTAGTGTTGCCATGTCTGTCTCCTGCAATGTATTCACGCTGGGTTCAATCAGCGTCTAGCCAGTGTTCTTGCGCGCCCGGACACGCCGCGCGCTTCAATATCCGCGTGCGGTGTGCACGATTCCGCTCACCGTCTCGCCGCGCGCGAGCGCCTCGATCTTGTCCGCGATCTGCGAGATCGCCTCATCGCGCAGCGTGAGCGCGGAGCTGTGCGGCGTGATCGTGATGCGTGGCTCGCGCCAGAACGGGTGCTCGGGCGCGAGCGGTTCGTGGCGGAACACGTCGAGCGTGGCGGCCGCGAGCGTGCCGCTCGCCAGCGCCTCGACGAGATCCTCCTCCACCAGATGCGCGCCGCGCGCGACGTTCACGAGATAGGCGCCGCGTGGGAGCTTGCCGAAGGTGCGCGCGTCGAGCACGTTTTCAGTGTCGGGCGTGGCGGGCAGCAGGTTCACGAGCACTTTCACTTCGCTCAGGAACGCATCGAACTGCGGGCCGCGCAGCTCGCCCGAGAAGGTCTCGATGCCGTCGAGGGTTTTCGCGCTGCGCGAGAAGCCGCGCACCGGCACGCCGAGCGACGCCACCGCGCGCGCGACCTGCGCGCCCAGCACGCCGAGGCCGAGCACGCCCACCGTGAAGGTATCGAGCGGATGCGGCGCGAGCACGTGCCACTCGCGGCGCGCCTGCTGCAGCGCGTATTCGTCGAAACGGCGCAGATAGCGCAGCACCGCGTGCTGCACGTATTCGGCCATTTGCGGCGCCATGCCTGAGTCCTCCAGGCGCACGAGCAGCGCGTCCTTGGGCAAGGTGCCCGGATGATCGCGTTCGAGCGCGAGGATCGCATCGACGCCCGCACCCAGATTGAAGACCGCGCGCAGGCCCGGGCGCGCGGCGAACAGCTCGCGCGGCGGGTGCCAGACGACGGCGTAATCGGCGGGGGCCGTATCGCCGGGCTGCCATTCGCGCAGCTCGGCACCGGGTAGCGCGCGAGAGAGACCGTTGAGCCAGGCGGCGGCGTCGGCTTGCGGGAGCCAGAACAGAATTTTCATCGCGGTTCTTCCCCTGCGGAGAGTGATGACGGTGAGATGAGCGGGATGAGTCGCCACATTCTACTTTTTCATGCCGCGGGCCGCCGGCTTTCTCCGCAAGGCCCGCGCCGTGGCGGCGCGCCGCGGCGGGTCCGGAGCGGCCCGGGCGGGGCGGGAAAAAGCAAAGCAAAAAAAATTGGTTTGGCGCGTGCGGGCGGCGAACCACAATCCGTTCACGAACCGTCGAAGCGAGGAAAAAATCATGCTTTCGTGCGCCGCTTTTTCGTGTGCTTCCCTTTGGCCGCCCAGACTCGTCACCGTGCCGGGCCTGCACGGCAGCGAGGGCGCGCATTGGCAAAGCTGGCTCGAGCGGCAGTTCGCGCGCTCGCTGCGCGTGGAGCAGGACGACTGGGACGCCCCCGATCTGGCGCTCTGGAGCCGGGCGCTCGCGCGGCTGCTCGCGCGCGAGCGCGGGCCGTTCGTGCTCGCGGCGCATAGCTACGGCTGCCTCGTGGCGGCGCATGCGCTTCAGCAGGGGCCCGTGTCCGCCGACGTGGCGGGCGTGCTGCTCGTCGCGCCCGCGAGCCCGGAAAAATTCCGCTTCGCCGGGGCCTTCGAGGCGCACCGCCTTCCAGTGGCCTCGATCCTGATCGGCAGCGAAACCGACCCGTGGATGCCGCTCGAAGGCGCGCAGCGCCTCGCGCGGCAGTTGGGCAGCGCGTTCGTGAATCTCGGCGACGCGGGGCACATCAACACGGCGGCGGGCTTCGGCCCATGGCCGCGCGCGAAGTATTTCGTCGATACGCTGGTGCACTGCGAGGCGCCCAGGCGCCTGCGCGACGATGCGCAGCAGGAGGTGCACGCACTGAACGAAATCGCGAGTGGCGCGCCGTTCGGCGTGGGCGAGCGGCTGAAGTTCGCCTGAGGTTCTAGCCACGCCGATGCGGCGCTGCCGCATCGACTCATCGACGCATCAGCCCATCAGCGCGGCGACGCCCCGCGCAACAACCGCGCCGTGTGCAGCGCAATCATCCCTTCTTCATCGGTGCGAATGGCGAAGACCGGTACGCGGCTCTCGCGCGCGCTCACGCGCTCCTTGCCGGCTTCGTTGGCCGCCGCGTCGAGCGCGACGCCAAAGAGCGGCGCGAGCCGCTCGCACACCTGCGCGCGAATGGGCGCGGCGTGCTCGCCGATCCCGCCCGTCAGCACCAGCGCATCGAGCCCGCCGAGCCCGACGGCGAGCTTGCCCACCTCCTGGGCGATGCGGTAGGTGTAGAAGCCGATGGCGAGCTTCGCCCGCTCGCTGTCGCTCGCGAGCAGTTCGCGCATGTCGCTGCTCACGCCCGAGAGGCCCTTGAGGCCGGATTCGTGATAGAGCAGCTTCTCGATCTCGTCGTGGCTCATGCCGCGCGCCATCATCCACAGCACCGCGCCCGCGTCGAGCGCGCCGCAGCGCGTGCCCATGGGCAGGCCGTCGAGCGCGGTGAGGCCCATCGTCGTCTCCACGCTCTTGCCGTCCTGCATCGCGCACAGGCTCGCGCCGTTGCCCAGATGCGCGACCACCACGCGGCCGCGCGCGATGTCGGGCGCCACCGCGTGCAGGTGGTGCGCGATGTACTCGTAGGAGAGGCCGTGAAAGCCGTAGCGGCGGATGCCTTCCTCGTAGTAGTGGTACGGCAGCGCGAAGAGTTGCGCCATGATGCCGTTGCTCGTATGGAAGGCCGTGTCGAAGCAGGCCACCTGCGGCAAGTCGGGCGCGGCCGAGCGCACTGCGCGGATCGCCGCGAGATTGTGCGGCTGATGCAGCGGCGCGAGCGGCGTGAGCGCGTCGAGCGCCTCGATCACCGCGTCGTCGATGAGCACGGCGTCCTTGAACTGCGCGCCGCCGTGCACCACGCGGTGCCCGATCGCGGCGGGCGGCGTGTCGCGCAGGCCCACCGCGAGCACGAGACGCAACAGGCGGAACGCGGCGTCGTGGTCGGCGACCTGCGCGACCGGAAACTTTTCATCGACGATGAGCCGGCCGTCGGCCATGTGCGCGACCACGCGCGGCGCCACGCCGATGCCTTCGATCTGGCCGCCCGCGCCGTGAAGCGCACGCGCGCCGCCTTCCGCGTGAGGGTCGTCGACGACGCGATACACCGAGCACTTGATGCTCGACGAGCCCGCGTTCACGACGAGCACGATATGGCCTTCGTCTTGCGTGTGAGCCGGGGAGGAGTGGGGAGCCGACGCCATGGTCACAAGGCCTCCGGGGTCATGCGCGTGCGCCGCGCGTGGGCGAGCAGCACGGCGATCGCGCAACTGCCGATGCGCGCGCGCACCGTATCGGCGCGGCTCGTGAGGATCACGGGCACGCGCGCGCCGAGCACGATGCCGGCCGATTCCGCGCCGGCGAGAAAGGTCAGCTGCTTGGCGAGCATGTTGCCCGCTTCGAGATCGGGCACGAGCAGGATGTCGGGGTCGCCCGCGACCTGCGAAGTGATGCCCTTGATGCGCGCGGCCTCGGCGTTGATCGCGTTGTCGAAGGCGAGCGGGCCGTCGAGCAGACCGCCCTTGATCTGGCCGCGCTCGGCCATCTTGCACAGCGCGGCCGCCTCGATGGTCGAAGGCATTTTCTCGGAGACTGTCTCCACTGCCGCGAGGATCGCGACCTTCGGCGCGGCGATGCCGAGCGCCTGCACGAGATCGATGGCGTTGCGCACGATGTCGGCTTTATCCTCGAGCTTCGGGAAGATGTTGACGGCGGCGTCGGTGATGAAAAGCGGCTTGTGATACGCGGGCACGTCCATCGCGAACACGTGCGAGAGGCGGCGCTCCGTGCGCAGGCCGCTCGCGCCCCGCGCCACTTCGTGCAGCAGCTCGTCGCTGTGCAGGCTGCCCTTCATGAGCAGCTCGGCTTCGCCCTCGCGCACCGCTTGCACCGCGCGCTCGGCGGCGGCGTGGCTGTGCGGCGCGTCCACGATCGCGACGTTTTCGAGCGAGAGCCCGGCTTCCGCCGCCACCGCGCGGATCTTCGCCTCGGGGCCAACCAGGATCGGCTCGATGAGGCCGAGCCTGGCGGCGTCGAGCGCGCCCGTGAGCGACGAGACATCGCAAGGGTGAGCCACCGCGGTGGGCACGGGCGCGAGGCCCGCGCAGCGGGCCAGCAGGGCGGAATACTTGTCGGGTGTTGCAGTCATGTCTGTCTCTCGTTCGATACAAGGCAAGCTGAACCGTGATTGCGCGGCGCGCTGCCGCCACGCTTTCATGCTGCGGCGCGCAAAGCGCTAACAGTGTAGTCCAGCGCGTTTGGCGCCGGCCGCAAGGTGTGCAGTTGCTGCGGGCCGCGCGCCGTCCAATCCGGCATGCATCGCCCATACAACGGCCGGAGACAGGCACACTGGCGTTTTCTGTCACGCCGTCTTCATGCCGCGGCGCGATGATGGCGCGATACCGCGATCCGGCCCGCCTTGACTTTGCGCCCAGCCCTGCCTACATTGAAATACTGCAGTGCAACATGACTGCCGCGCGCGTTCGTCCGCGATTTGCGGGCGGCCAGGCGCGCCCCGTTATAAAGGAGATTCGTCACGTGGCAGTATCCGCCTTCTCGCCTGCGCCCTCATCCGACTCTTCATCTGCTTCCACCGCCTCCCCGCTCTGGCCCCTCTGGCCGCTGCCGGGCTTCGAGGCCCTTCAGTCCTTCCAGCCGTTCCAGCCCCTCGCCGATGCCTTCTCCGACGCGTTAGCCGAATCCGCCGGCGCGGTGCAATCGTCGCTGGGTTCCGCATTCAGTTCTGCGCTCGGTTCCGCCCTGAGCACGGCGTTCTCCTCGGCGGCGTCGCCGTTCGCCGCGCTCAGCGTGACGCGCGAGCCCTCGGCGGCGGCATCCATGCCCGCCATGCCCGCGCTGCCCGCGGCGGCGCCCGCCGCGATCCAGCCGCTGTTCGACTACCTGTTCGACGCCTGGCAGCGCAGCGTCCTGTTCCTCGACGTGCTGCGCGAGCGCGGCAACCAGACCTATATGCACGAGAAGGCTGGCATGCCGCCGGTGCTCGCATTCGACTATGAGGTGATCGTCGATGGCCGCGAACTGCAAGAGCCGTGCAACTACGCGCTCCTGCGCATCAAGTCCGAGGCCGGCGCGCAGACCGATGCGCGCATGCGCCCGTTCGTCGTGATCGATCCGCGCGCAGGGCACGGCCCCGGCATCGCGGGCTTCAAGATGGACAGCGAAGTGGGCATCGCGCTGCGCAAGGGGCATCCCTGCTATTTCGTGACCTTCTTCCCGATGCCCACCGAAACGCAGACGATCCAGTCGGTGGGCGAGGCGGAAGTCGTGTTCCTGCGCAAGGTGCGCGAACTGCACCCCGAAGCGGACGGCAAGCCCTTCGTGATCGGCAACTGCCAGGGCGGCTGGGCCGCGGCGCTGGTGGCGGCGTCGGCGCCCTCGCTGGTGGGGCCGCTCATGCTTGCGGGCTCGCCGCTTTCCTACTGGGCCGGCGTGCGCGGCAAGAACCCCATGCGCTACTCGGGCGGCATGCTGGGCGGCTCGTGGATGTCGTCGCTCGCCGCCGATCTCGGCGACGGCCACTTCGACGGCGCGCATCTCGTCACGAACTTCGAGAACCTCAATCCGGCCAACACGTTCTGGGGCAAGTTCTACAACCTCTACGCGAAGGTTGATACCGAGCGCGAACGCTTTCTGGAATTCGAGCGCTGGTGGGGCGGCCACTACCAGTTGAACCGCGCCGAGATCGACTGGATCGTGCAGAACCTGTTCGTCGGCAATCACCTCACGCGCAACGAGGTCTACGCGAAGCACGCGCGCGCGCCCGTGGACCTGCGCAACATCCGCACGCCGATCATCGTGCTGGCCTCGTGGGGCGACAACATCACGCCGCCGCAGCAGGCGCTCAACTGGATTCCCGATCTCTACGCGAGCGTGGACGAGATCGTCGCGAACGAGCAGGTGATCGTCTACTGCCTGCACGACAAGGTGGGGCATCTGGGCATCTTCGTTTCGGCGAGCGTGGCGAATAAGGAGCACACCGAACTATTTTCGGCGCTCGATCTGATCGACGTGCTGCCGCCCGGCCTCTACGAAGCGAAGATCACCGACTCCACGCCGCAAGCCGGGCGGCTCGAAGCGCTCGACGGGCGCTATCAGATCCGCTTCGAGCGCCGCACCCTCGACGACATTCTCGCGCTCGACGACGGCCGCGACGACGAGCAGCCGTTCGAAGTGGTGCGCCGCTTCGCGGAGAACAATCAGCGGCTCTACGACCTGTATGTCTCGCCGTTCGTGCGCGCGTCGAGCAACGCGCTTTCGGCGCATCTCCTGCGCGAGGCGCACCCGTCGCGCGTGGAGCGCAGCCTGTTCAGCGACGCGAATCCGGCACTCGGCGTGCTGCCTGCCATGGCTGAGGCAGTGCGTACGCACCGCTTGCCCGCCGCGCCCGACAACCCGTTCACGCTGATCGAGAAGCAGGTCTCGGCGAGCATCGAAGGCGCGTGGGACACCTGGCGCGACGCACGCGACGCGTGGATCGAAAGCATGTTCTACAGCGTCTATACGGCGCCGTGGGTGCAGGCGTGGGTGGGCGTCGCGCCCAATACGCCGCTCGACCCGGTCGCGCCGCCGCTCACGGCGTTGCGCAAGGAGCTCGCGCAGCAGCGCCTGCGCGCCGCGCGCGAGCATGTGCACAAGGGCACGCTCGTCGACGCGTTCATGCGCATCATGGCCTATCTCGCCGACGAGATGCGCGTGGTGCAGTACCGCCCGTTCCAGCGCATGCGCGAACTCGCGCGCGAATACATGGGCGATCGCCAGCCGAGCATCGCCGAGTTGAAGGAGTCGGCGCGCCGCCAGGGCGCGATCGTGCAGCTCGACGCGAACGCTGCCATCGAGGCGCTCCCGGAACTGCTGCCGGACCTGCGCACGCGCCGCCTGCTGCTTTCGGTGGTGTATCAGGTGGCGACGGCCTATGCGCCGCTAGAAGGCGAGCGTGCTGAGCGTTTCGCCCAGGTCCAGCGCGTGCTGGGCGTGGAGCCGGGCAGCGAGAAGGCGCCGTTGCCGCCAGCCGGGGCTGCTCCTGCGGCTTCGCCCGCGCAGCCGGTGGCGCAAGCCGCACCGGCGCGCAACCGCGTGGAAGCAACGGCCCCGACGAAGACAGCAGCGCCGAAGACGAAGGCCGTAGCGAAGACAGCAACGAAGACGGCAACGAAGACGGCGCCGGCAACGAAAGTTGCGAAGACAACGAAACCCGCCGCCGCGCAGACGCCTTCGCCCGCGCCGGTTGCCAAGCCCAGGCGCGCGGCCCGACCGCCCGCGAAGGCGGTGGCCGCGGCGCCGGCCCAACCCGCCGCTGCCCCTGAACCGAAAGCCGCAGTGAAGACGGCTCCCGCACGGCGTGCCCGTGCCGCCGCGAGCGCGCCTGCTTCGACGCCTGGCGCGCGCCCGACGGCGGCGCGACGCCGCGCGTCGCCCGCGAGGAGCAAGAAGTGACGCAGACCTGCCATGGCCTTTCGCGCTCGCATTGCGCGCAAGGCCATGGCGCTGCGCATGAACAAAGGAACCTGAGAGAGCGCGCCGCGCATGCATGAGAGCGCGGTGCGAGGCCCGGTGGAGCGGCGCGCATGAAAGCCACGCGCGTGCGCGTACCACACCACGAACCGGACGGACTTCGAGCGGGGATCGAAGCCGCGCGATTCGCGACACATCGTCGAGGCAATCCATGCAGACTCTTCCGGACCGACCGCTCGCTGGCATGCGCGCCCTCGTGACTGGCGTGGCGAACGCCGAATCGATTGCCTATGGCTGCGCGCGCGCCTTTTCCGAACTGGGCGCGGAACTCGCGCTCACTTACCTCAACGACAAGGCAAAGCCCTACGTCGAGCCGCTGGCCAACCAGCTAGGCGCGACGCTGCTGCTGCCGCTCGATGTCGAGGACGACGCGCAGCTCGACGCCGTTTTCGACGCCGTGCGCGAGCGCTGGGGCTCGCTCGACATCGTGCTGCATTCCATCGCGCACGCGCCGAAAGCCGATCTGCAGGGCGGTTTGCTCGAATCGTCGGCACAGGGCTTCGCCTATGCGATGGACGTCTCGTGCCACTCGTTCATCCGCATGGCGAAGCGCGCTGCGCCGCTCATGCCGCGCGGCGGCACGCTGTTCGCGATGAGCTACGACGGCGCGAATCGCGTCGTGCCGAATTACAGTTTGATGGGACCGGTGAAGGCGGCGCTCGAAGCGTCGTGCCGCTATCTCGCGTATGAACTCGGGCCGCTCGGCATCCGCGTGCATGCGCTCTCGCCGGGACCGCTCAAGACGCGCGCCGCCTCGGGCCTGCCCGATTTCGACCGCATGCTCGCGGAGGCGGTCGAGCGCGCGCCGCTAGGCGAACTCGTCGACATCATGGACGTCGGCTA
>JAITTX010000233.1 GCA_031286755.1 Paraburkholderia sp. | reverse complement strand
TGTTGCGTTGCCGCAGGATTTACCCTATAATTCTTTTCTCTGACGGACGCGGGGTGGAGCAGTCTGGCAGCTCGTCGGGCTCATAACCCGAAGGTCGCAGGTTCAAATCCTGCCCCCGCAACCAAAGCTTCAAAGCAGTTCGATCCGGTCAGCGCAATCAAGGGTTACAACGCATCCGCGTGTAACCCTTTTTTGTTTTTCAGCACCGGCATCTGCATCGCGCGCACCGCAGCAATCAGCCCAGATACCGGGGATTTGCGCCCGCTCCCGTCACGCTCGCCTGCGGTGATACACTCGCATCACCCATCCCCCTATCGTGCCCATGAAATTCTGCTCGACTTGCGGTCAGGCGGTCAGCCTGCTCGTTCCGCCCGGCGACAATCGCGAACGCTACGTCTGCTCGCACTGCGGCACCATTCACTATCAGAATCCGCGCAACGTGGTCGGCACCGTTCCCGTATGGGAAGACAAGGTGCTGCTGTGCCGCCGCGCGATCGAGCCGCGCTACGGCTACTGGACGCTGCCCGCGGGCTTCATGGAGATGGGCGAGACAACCTCCGAAGCCGCCGCGCGCGAGACCCTGGAAGAAGCCGGCGCGCGCGTGGAGGTGCAAAGCCTCTTCTCGCTGCTCAACGTGCCGCGCGTGCATCAGGTGCATCTGTTCTATCTCGCGCGCCTGCTCGACCTCGATATCGAGGCGGGCGAAGAAAGCCTCGAAGTGCGCCTGTTCGAGGAGCACGAAATTCCGTGGGACGACATCGCATTCCCCACCGTTGGACAGACCCTGCGTTTCTTCTTCGCCGACCGCCAGTCGGGTAGCTACGGGCTGCACACGGGTGACGTCCTGCGCTCCCTGCGCGACGGCTGATCCGCTTTACGGCGATGGTGCCCTGGCTTTCGCCCGACGCCCCGTTCCCGCCCGTCGAGCGCGCCCTTGGCGCGTCGAGCGGCGCGCCGGGTCTGCTCGCCGCAAGCGCCGACCTGCTGCCCTCGCGCCTCGTCGACGCCTATCGGCACGGCATTTTTCCGTGGTATTCGGACGGTCAGCCCGTGCTCTGGTGGAGCCCCGATCCGCGCATGATCCTGCGCCCCGACGAATTCAAGGTCTCGCCCTCGCTCAGGAAAACGCTCAAGCGCGTGCTGCGCGACCCGGCCTGGGAAATTCGCGTCGACCACGATTTCGCCGCCGTGATGCGCGCCTGCGCCAGCGCACCGCGACGCGGCCAGCGCGGCACCTGGATCACCTCCGACGTGATCGACGCCTATTCGAGCCTGCATCGCATCGGCGACGCGCACAGCATCGAAGCCTGGTTCGGCGGTGAGCGCGTGGGCGGCCTCTATGGCGTCTCGCTCGGCAAGATGTTCTTCGGCGAATCGATGTTCGCCTCCGTCACCGACGCTTCGAAAATCGCGCTCGCAGCGCTCGTCGCGCATCTGCGCCGCCACGGCGTCGAGATGATCGACTGCCAGCAGAACACCGCGCATCTGGCTTCGCTCGGCGGGCGCGAAATTGGCCGCAAGGCGTTCATCGCGCATGTGCGCGCAACCGTGGGCGCACATACGATCGACTGGCGTTTCGACAAAGGCGTGCTCGCCGATTGGGTCCGCCAGGACCACGCCGACAACAGCACAGTGCCCATGCTCTGAGCCGCGCGCATGGCCGCCACGCAAGCGCGGTGGCGTGCAATTCGATGGATGCGCGTCTGGCGTCGATGTTAGTATTCAGAGAGAAAACGTCGCATCCGCCAGATCCGCCATGGGCGGCGCTGCGCGACGATCCGAACCGCTACGAGAGCTGCCAACGTGACGCATCCGAACGAGCTGCCGCTTTCACCGCTTTCCGCGCTGCAATTCTATGCAACGGCGCCCTACCCCTGCAGCTATCTGGAGGGGCGCATCGCGCGCTCGCAGGTGGCCACGCCCAGCCACCTCATCAACTCCGACGTCTACACCGATCTCGTGAAAGCGGGCTTCCGCCGCTCGGGCGTCTTCACCTATCGCCCCTACTGCGACGGCTGCCGCGCCTGCGTGCCGGTGCGCGTGCCGGTCGAGCGCTTCACGCCGAACCGCACCCAGCGCCGCGCCTGGAAGCACCATGGCGAGCTCGTGGCAACGGTCGCGCCGCTCCATTACGACGAGGCGCATTACGCGCTCTACATGCGCTACCAGTCGGCGCGGCACGCGGGCGGCGGCATGGACCGCGACAGCCGCGACCAGTACGAGCAGTTCCTGCTGCAAAGCCGGATCAACTCGCGCCTCGTGGAATTTCGCGAACCGGATCCGCTGCGCCCCGACGAGCCCGGCACGCTGCGCATGGTGAGCATGATCGACATCCTCGGCGACGGACTGTCCTCGGTCTACACCTTCTTCGAACCCGACGCGCCGCACGCAAGCTACGGCACCTACAACATCCTCTGGCAAATCGAGCAGGCTCGCAGTCTGCAACTGCCCTACGTCTATCTCGGCTACTGGATTCGCGAAAGCCCGAAAATGGCCTACAAGGCGCGCTTTCAGCCGCTCGAAGGCCTCTTCGACGGCGTCTGGCGCGCCCTCGGCCCTGAAAGCTGATCCGCCCGCGCCCAATTCGTTGCGAACGGTGCGGCGAACTGCGCGGCGAACTTTATCGCTAAAATAGCGGGTTCTCATTTTCCGGCGCCCGCGCCTTTTCCCCGTGTTCAGTACCCTTTATCCGCTCGTCCGCGACCGGCTCTTTCGCATGGACGCCGAAGATGCCCACCACCTCTCCCTGCGCATGATCGGCGCCGCGGGCCGCACGGGCATGGCAAGCCTCCTCGCGTCGCGCGTGCCCGACTCGCCGCGCACCGTCATGGGCCTCACGTTCCGCAATCCGGTGGGCCTCGCCGCGGGCCTCGACAAGGAAGGCGCCGCCATCGACGGATTCGCCGCACTGGGCTTCGGCTTCATCGAGGTGGGCACGGTCACGCCGCGGCCGCAGCCGGGCAACCCGCGGCCGCGCATTTTCCGCCTGCCCGAGGCGGGCGGCATCATCAACCGGATGGGGTTCAACAACCAGGGCGTCGAGCAGTTCGTGAAGAACGTGCAGGCCGCGCGCTATCGCGGCATTCTTGGCCTGAACATCGGCAAGAACGCCGACACGCCGATCGAGCGCGCCGCCGACGACTATCTGTTCTGCCTCGAGCGCGTCTATCCGTTCGCGAGCTACGTGACGATCAACATCTCGTCGCCCAACACGAAGAATCTGCGCCAGTTGCAAGGCGGCGGCGAGCTCGACGCCCTGCTCGCCGCGCTCAAGGACAAGCAGCAGCGTCTGGCCGACATGCACGGCAAGCTGGTGCCGCTCGCGCTGAAGATCGCGCCGGATCTCGACGACGAGCAGATCAAGGAGATCGCCGACACGCTCCTGCGCCACAAGATCGAAGGCGTGATCGCAACCAATACGACGCTTTCGCGCGCCGCGGTGGAAGGTCTGCCCAACGCAAACGAAACCGGTGGTCTCTCGGGCCGCCCGGTCTTCGACGCCTCGAATGAGGTGATCCGCAAGCTGCGCGCCGAACTGGGCGAGCAGGTGCCGATCATCGGCGTGGGCGGCATCTTCTCGGGTGCGGACGCGCGCGCGAAGATCGCCGCGGGCGCCTCGCTCGTGCAGGTCTATACGGGTTTCATCTACCGCGGCCCGGCACTCGTTGCCGAATGCGCACGGGCGCTGGCTTCGGGCCGCGCGTGAGGCTATAGTTTCAGGCCATGTGTGGCGCATCAGAAACGCCGCAAAACCGCAGCAATACAAGAGGAAAACAATGAAAGTCGCCTTGCTGAAAAAGCTCCTCGCGCTCGCACTCGTCGGCGCATCGTTCGTTGCAGCGAGCGCCCACGCCGAAGACCTGCTCGACCAGGTGAAGGCGCGCGGCACGCTGCGCATCGGCCTCGAAGGCACGTTCCCGCCGTTCAACTCGAAGGCGCCCAACGGCGAGCTGGTTGGCTACGACGTCGACATCGCCAAGGCCGTGGCCGCGAAGATGGGCCTGAAGCCCGAATTCGTCACGACCGAGTGGAGCGGCATCATCGCCGGTCTGCAGGCCGGCAAGTTCGATGTGATCGTCAACCAGGTGGGCGTCACCGACCAGCGCAAGGCCGTGCTCGACTTCTCGCCGGCGTACACGTACTCGGCCGCGCAGCTCATCCAGCGCAAGGACGACACGCGCCAGTTCAAGTCGCTCGAAGACCTGAAGGGCAAGAAGCTCGGCGTGGGTCTGGGCACCAACTACATGGACATGGCGAAGTCGGTGCCGGGCATCGACGTGAAGACCTATCCCGGTGCGCCGGCATACCTGCGCGACCTCGCGGCCGGACGTCTGGACGCGGCGCTCAACGACCGCCTGATGCTCGCCTACCTGATGAAGAACTCGCAGCTGCCGCTGCGCACCGGCGCGATGGTCGGCCCCGGCAATCCGTCGGCCATCCCGTTCAAGAAGG
>JAITTX010000223.1 GCA_031286755.1 Paraburkholderia sp. | reverse complement strand
AAACGATCACCGTCGAGGGCATTGCGCATCCGGTGGACATCCTGATCGACCATTGGGGCGTGCCGCATATTTTCGCGGACAACGAAAGCGATGCGTTCTTCGTGCAGGGTTTCAACGCCGCGCGCGACCGGCTGTTCCAGATCGATCTGTGGCGGCGGCGCGGTCTCGGTCAGCTCTCCGAAGCGTTCGGCCCGGCCTACGTCGAGCAGGACAAGGCCACGCGCCTGTTTCTCTATCGCGGCGACATGGCCGCCGAATGGCAACGCTACGGCCCCGACGCGAAGCGGATTGCAACGCGCTACGCAGCCGGCGTGAACGCATACATCGACTGGCTCGCGGCGCATCCGGACCAGATGCCGTACGAGTTCCGCAAGGTTGGCTATTGGCCCGCGCGGTGGTCGGCGGACGACGTCGTGCGCATTCGCAGCCACGGCCTGACGCGCAACCTGAAGAGCGAGGTCGCGCGCGCCAAGGTGGCGTGCAAGAGCACGCTTGCCGCCGACACCATCCGCTTCGGTCTGCAACCGCCATGGCAGACGACGATGCCCGAGGGGCTCGACCCATGCCTGCCGGACGACGTGCTGAAGGTCTTCGAACTCGCGACGCAAAATGTGACCGTGACGCGCGAATCGCTGAAGAGCGCCGACGCATCGACCACCGTGATCGCCGCCGCGGAAAATCCCGAGGAAGTGACCGAAGGCAGCAACAACTGGGTGATCGCGCCGGCCAAATCCACAACGGGCCGCGCCATCATGGCGAACGACCCGCATCGCGCGTATGCGGCGCCGAGCCTGCGCTACATCCAGCAGATCAGCACGCCCACGCTGGACATCATCGGTGGGGGCGAGCCTTCCGCGCCGGGCATTTCGATCGGCCACAACGGGCACATTGCGTACGGGCTGACGATCTTCAACATCGACCAGGAAGACCTGTACGTCTACCAGTTGAATCCGGCGAACCCGCATGAGTATCGATACAAGGGGCATTGGGAGCCCATGCGCATCGTGCACGAGAAAATCACGGTGCGCGGCGGCAAGACCGTCGATGCCGAGTTCGCGTTCACGCGCCACGGCCCCGTGATCTACACCGAGGCCGCGAAGCATCGCGCATTCGCGGTACGCACCGCATGGCTCGAACCGGGAATGTCGCCGTACTTCGATTCGATCCGCTACATGCGCGCGAAAAATTTCGGCGAATTCCGGCGCTCGCTTGCGATGTGGGGCGCGCCGACCGTCAATCAGGTCTACGCGGACGCGCAGGGCAACATCGGCTGGCTGCCGAGCGGGCTCACACCGAAGCGGCCGAACTGGGACGGACTCCTGCCCGTGCCCGGTGACGGCCGCTACGAGTGGGCCGGCTTCTGGCGACGCGACGACCTGCCGGCCGCCTACGATCCGTCGAGCGGCTACGTGACGACGTCGAACGAAATGAATCTGCCCGCGGGCTATCCCTATGCGCAGCGCAAGCTCGGCTTCGAGTGGACCAACGGGTCGCGTCATCAGCGCATCGACGAAGTGCTGAAGTCGTTGCCGAAGGTGTCGATCGAGGACAGCGAGCGCTTGCAGAACGACATCGTCTCCATTCCGGCGCGCCGGCTCGTCGCGTTGCTCGCGCCGCTCAGCAGCGACGATCCGCACACGCGCGCGGCGCTTGCGCTATTGCACGGCTGGGATGCGCAGATGCGCGCCGACTCGGCGCAGGCGGCGCTCGAAGAGGTCTGGCTGAGCCGCCACCTCGGCCGCAAGTTCAAGGAGGCGGTGCTGCCTGCAGACGCGGCGCACGCGTTCGGCGCGCCGGACACGGCGGTCATGCTCGACACGCTCGAACATCCGGAGGCGAGATTCGGCGACAACGCGAACGCGAAGCGCGACGCGGTGCTGCTCACGAGCCTGCGCGACGCCTACGACGAGATGATCAAGCTGCAGGGCTCGGACGAGCATGCGTGGGCGTGGGGGAAGCTGCAGACGAACCTCAACGCGCATCCGTTCGCGGGCCTCGTCAACGACGAGATGCGCGCGAAGCTGAACGTCGGGCCGCTGCCGAAAGGGGGCAGCGCATATACGCCGAACCAGTCCACCTATCGGGCGAGCGATTTCCGGCAGACGAACGGGCCGTCGTTCCGCGTGATCGTGGACGTGGGCAACTGGGACAACTCGCGCGCGGTGAATCTGCCGGGCGAGTCAGGCGACCCGGACAACCCGCACTATCGCGACCTCGCGCAGATGTGGCTTGACGGCAAGTATTTCCCGTTGCTCTACACGCGTGCGGCTGTTGAAGGGGCAACCGAGAAGCGCATTCATCTCGTGCCGGGTGATATCACGCGCTAGCGGTGATTAGCGGCGGTGCTTGGGGTGGCAGAGAGATTGAAGGGCTCTGCCGTGCCCCCTGGCTCATATTTAGTGCCGCGTGGCGGCGCTCGTGCTGGTGTACCAATGAGAATATCCGCGCTCGACGAGGCTGCGTGGCTGCCGCTCTTTTATGGTTGAGCCGGCCGGCAAGGCCGCAGTGGCATCGAGACAATAGGCAGCGTCAATCATCTGTTGGCGATCTCCATCTTCATCATTCATACAAAGAAAAGCTTCAACCATTGATACGTTCATTTGCCAATTTCTCCATTTTCACTCAAGCAAAATTGCCTGATTTTTTGAAATGCGCGTATCAATCGTATTGCGTGAATGCACGGCTAGAAAGCGGCTGATAGTCGCTATGTCCCCAACATTGCTGGGGTTCTGCTGCGTCCATATTGATTTTTCAGGAAATATTTAGAGCGAAAAGCTTAAATGCAATAATGTGTTTTCGTCGTGGTAATAATCGCTCTTATCTAAATGAATGATGGCGATGTTGCTGATTTGCGTTTAGCGAAGAATCTTCTCCGCCTCGTCGCTCGTTGCAGTCGTCTCGGTTCCATTGATCGTTCACTTCGCTCGTCCGTTTGGCGAAAAACCTTGGAGCATCCGGCGCGCCCCATAGCTATGGCGAGCCGCGTCTTGCCGCATCGGGCGGGGGATCGTGTCTGATCACGTAACCCCCGAAGCCAGAGCTGCCGTGGTTTCCCTTCCGGCCGCTCCCGGTTTATGAATTATTCATAAAAATCAATGGATTAATGCATTTAAGGGCACGATCTGAGGTCTGTGCCTCAAGCTTTCCCGCGCCCCGGATTCGCAAAAGATCAGATTTTTGCATGTGTCCCTCTAAAGTTCCCGGGTGGGAGGTCGTTACCCCAAACATGGCGGTCGAAACAACGCGT
>JAITTX010000121.1 GCA_031286755.1 Paraburkholderia sp. | reverse complement strand
ATCCACTCCAGCGCCACGTGCAGGCCCATGCGGTCGGCGATCATGCCCGCGACGACGGGGCCGGCCGCGAGACCGAGCAGATTGTTGGCGAGCGCCCAGAGCGCCATGGCCGTGGCATGAATCGAGGGCAGCGTGAGCTCGGCCACCAGCGCGCCGGTGGGGCCGCACACGCCCGAGGCCAGAAACATGCCGGCGCCGATCAGCGCGAGTTGCAGCGGCCCGGGTGGCAGACGGAACGCCGTGGCGAGCGCCGCGAACACCAGCACGCAGTACGCCACCGCC
Organism: Paraburkholderia sp.; assembly: GCA_031286755.1. Taxonomy (GTDB): domain Bacteria; phylum Pseudomonadota; class Gammaproteobacteria; order Burkholderiales; family Burkholderiaceae; genus Paraburkholderia. Next base: position 7,880 of record JAITTX010000121.1, on the reverse strand, counting down.
ATCGTCCACTTGCGGGCCGGGCTGCGGCGGCTGATGCGGTCGGTCAGCACCCCGCACACGATCATGCCGATGCCGGAGATCAGCACGAAGCCCGCCGCCAGCACGCTCGCGCGATCGAGCCGCATGGCGTAGGTGCGCACGAGATAGCTCGGCAGCCAGGCGAACATCGCGCCCGGCAGGATCAGTTGCAGGCCGCAGCCCACATAGCCGAAGCCCACCGATTTCGAGGCGAACAGCGCCTGCGCGAGGCCGCGCGGCGTGAAGCGGGGCCGCGCCGCGCGGGCGGCGGCCCGCGCACGTTCGGGCGCGAGGCGCCGCTCGGTCACCACGATGCGGTAGATGAGGGAGAGCACGAGGCCGAACACCGCCATCGTGGCGAACGACCAGCGCCAGCCGAAATGCGCGGCCACGATGCCGCTCAGGGCCATTCCCAGCATGGAGCCGAACGCGCCGCCCGCGAGGAACGAGCCCGAGAGCGTGGCGCGCAGGTGCACCGGGAACACGCTGAGCACGACCGCGAGGCCGACGCTGCCGTAGGCCGCCTCGCCCACGCCCACGAAGAAGCGCGCCGCGAACATCTGCCCGTAGCTCGCCGACAGCGCGCAGCCGAGCGTGGCGAGGCTCCACAGCACGGCCATCACGATGAGGCTGCGCACGCGCCCCCAGCGATCGGCGAGCAGCGAGAACGGAAAAGTCAGGACACCTACCATCACCGAGACGATGCTGCTCAGCGAGCCCAACTGGGTGTCGGTGAGCATCCATTCGGCCTTGAGCAGGGGGAAAACGGCGTTGAGCACCTGACGCGACATGTAGTCGGCGAGCAGCAGCCCGAAGGTCAACGCGAACACGGACCAGGCATAGGCCCGGGATACGGACGGTGCGCCCGCGTCGGCGTCGCCGAGCGTGACGGTCGCTTGCATTCCCACTTTCGTCTCCTTGAATTATCGATTGGCGCGCCCGAGCCGCAAGACCGGGGCGTCAGGCAAGCCCTTCACGCATCGCGGCGCATCAGGCTGAAGCTCTGCCCGCTCGGCCCCGGCTCGGGCTGCGCCGCCAGGAACAGCGCCAGCGGCACGACGTCCTCGGGCGACTTGGCCCACTCGCCCGCGAAGGTGTCGCGCGCCATCCGCGCGCCGGTCATCTGCGTGACCACGGGGCCCGGAATCAGTTGATTGACGCTGATGCCCGCGGGCGCGAGCTCCTGGGCGAGCACGCGCGTGAGCATCGCGAGCCCGGCCTTCGAGCAGGCGTAGTCGGAGACGCCCGCGACGCCGCGCTGCCCGAGGCCCGACCCCACCGCGATGATCTTGCCGGCGCCGCGCCGCTTGAGCGCGGGCATCGCGGCCTTCGCGCAGTGATAGGCGCCAATGAGATTCACCTCGATCGTCGTGCGCCACGTCTGCGGGTCGCTCGCTTCGACCGGCTGCTGGCCGCCGCCCACGCCCGCATTGATCACGACGATGTCGATGCCGCCGAACGCCTGCTCGGTCTCGCTCACCATGCGCTCGACGCTCGCGAAGTCGGCCACGTCCGTGCTCACCGCAAGCGCGCGGCCGCCCTCGGCGGCGATCCGCGCCGCCGTCTCCTCGACCTGCCCGAGCGAGCGCGCCGCGCAGCACACCGCAGCGCCATGCCGCGCGTAGGCGAGCGCGATGGCCCGGCCGATCCCTCTGCCCGCGCCGGTCACGAGCGCGACCTTGCCGCGCAACTGCTGCTCTTGCGTCTGCATGTTTGTCTCCGAAGGTGTTTTTTTATTTGCTGCTGTGGCGGGCGGTGTGTCGGCCCGCTCTTGCCTGGACCCGTGCCTGGATCCGTGGCTGGAATTGCGCGAGGATCCGCGCCCCGTTCTAGGCCGGGGTCTGCGCCTCGCTCACGCGCGTGCGCAGCACCGCGCGCAGGTCCTCGCCGTATCCGGTCAGCGCGCCGCCGTCCACGGCGAGCAACTGCCCCGTGATGAGATCCGCGCGAGCGCTGGCGAGAAACGACACTGCCTCGCCAATGTCGCCGGGCGCGCAGAACCGTCCAAGCGGCACCACGCGCTCGATGAGCGCCGCGCGCCGCTCGGGCGTGGCGTAGCTTTCGATGGCGGGAGTGAGGATGCCGCCAGGACAGACGGCGTTGACATTGATGCGCAGGTCCGCGAGCTCCCACGCGAGATGGCGCGTGAGCCCCGTGACCGCATGTTTGGAGGCGGTGTACTCGACGCTGCTGAAGAACGCCATGCGCATGCCCGCGATCGAGTCGATATTGACGATCTTGCCCCGGCCCGCCGCAGTCATGGCCGGCAGCACCGCCTGGCAGCAGAACAGGATGCCCTTGGCGTTCACGTCCATCACGCGGTCCCAGTTTTCCTCCGTGACGTCGCGCATGAACGAAGCCGTGCCGCCCACGCCCGCGTTGTTCACGAGGATGTCGATAGCGCCGAACGCAGCTTGCGTCTGCTCCGCCATTGCCTGGGCGTCGGCCTTCTTCGAAACGTCCGCGCGTATCGCCACGGCCCGCGCGCCGGACGCCACGAGCGCCGCCGCCACGCGCTGGGCGGCGTCGAGATCGCGGTCCACGACCGCGACTTGCGCGCCCTCGCGCGCCAGCACGCGCGCGATGCCTTCTCCTGCGCCACGGCCAGCGCCGGTGACGATTGCTGCCTTGCCTTTAAGCTCCATCGCGCTCTCCTCGCGAAAGTGCAGGGGGTCCGGCACCCGCTCATGCGCCGCGAAGCCTGGCGCGCGAGCGGGCATGAGTCAGACGCGGCGCGACATCTCCAGCTCGTCCGGTGCGGTTTGCGGCTCGCCTTGCCGGGCCGGGGAGGCAGCGTTTGCCGCGCGCCGCGCGAGCGCGGCGATCAGATCGTCGGCGCCGGGCCATTCGCCGAAGCCGCTGGCCGGGTTCAGGTGGCCGACGTTGCCGAGATCGACCACCTCGCTGCGCCATGCGCGCGCGAGTTCGAGCACGCGCTCGTAGCGGGCGAGCGGGTCGTTGCGGCTCGCCGCCACGATCGACGCGAACGGCAGCGGCGCGCGCGGCACCGGCAGCCAGCCGCTCGCGTCGAGGGCTTCGAGCGTGGGATAGCCTTCGGGCATCGCCACATCGAAGTCCGGCGGCGCGGCCAGCAGCGCGCCGGCGATCGCGCGCGGATAGCGGCGCGCCCAATGCGCGACCATCACGCAGCCGCCGCTGTGCGCGACCACGATCACAGGTGCGTCGATGCTCGCGACCACGGCCTCGATGGCCTCGACGCGCGCCGCGCAGTCGAGATCGTCGCGGCCCATGGGCGGCACGGCGGCCACCGGCCGGTTATGCGCGCGCAGGCGCGCTTCGAACAGCGTCTGCCAGTGCTGCGCGACGTGGTCGCGCAACCCCGGAACGATGACGATCGTGGGCTCGCGGCGCGCCATGATCAGGCCGCCGACTTCACAAGGCCGAGACCCGCGGACTTGCGGTTCGGCACATAGCCGTTGGCGGCCAGCGTTTCGTCGGCGTCCTTGTAGAACGTGCCGATGCGATAGATCTCGCGCGCTTCCTTGCCCGACGCGATCTCGCGCCCGAGTTCGCGCGCCACGCGCACGCATTGCTCGATCTGCTGCACCGAGGACATGCGCTTGCCGTGCTGGTCGATGATCGTGTCCTCGATGCCGCAGCGCGGGTGCAGGCCCATCGCCATCGCCATCATGTTGAACGGCAGCACGTTCTTGAGCAGCGACTCCGCCGTGAACGTGCAGCCATCGGGCGCGCGGTGCACGAAGTTGAAGAAGTTGAACGGGTTCGGGCCGTCGAAGCCGCCGCCGATGCCGATCCACGTGAGGTTCACCGGCCCGAGGTAGGCGCCCTTGCGGATCAGCCGTTCGAGCGTTTCCAGCGCATGCATGCCCGTCAGCTGGAAGTGCGCCTGGATGCCCGAGGCGTGCAGGCGGCGCAGATGCTCCTCCAGCCACTGCGGGCCGGCCGGCACGGTCATTTCGCTATAGGCGGCCTGCAGCGCCGGATTCGCGAGCGAGGTGCCGGCGAGATACTCGGGGTAGAGCAGCTCCATGATGTTCATCTGCGTGGTGTTGATCGCCACGGTCACCTGGTCGGGCTTCGGCTCGAGTTCCGCGAGCATGTGGCGCGTGTCGTCCGAGAGCCACTTCGCGGCCTGGCCGTCGTCTTCCGGCGCGAACGAGATCGAGCCGCCCACCTGGATGATCATGTCGGGCACCGCCGCGCGCACGCCGGCAATCAGCTCGTTGAACTTCGAGAGGCGCTTGGAGCCCTTGCCGTCCAGTTCGCGCACGTGCAGATGCAGCACCGTCGCGCCCGCGTTGTAGCAGTCCACGGCCTTTTGAATCTGCTCTTCCATCGTGACGGGAATGTCTTCCGGGAAGTCTTCCGGCATCCATTCGGGGCCATACGGCGCAACCGTGATGACCACTTTTTCCATGTTCTCCGGGTGCAGCGAATCGTCGAGAAATTGCATGTCTTCCTCCAGTATCGGGTTCTGATGTCGGGTAGCGCTCGTGCCGGGGCCGATCAATAAGGCACGTCGCCGATGATTCCCGCGCGCTCCATCTTGCGGTGGCAAGGCGGGTAGTCCATGACCGCGTAATGCTGCGTGCTGCGGTTGTCCCAGATCGCCACGCTGCCTGGCTGCCAGCGCCAGCGCACCTGGTATTCGGGGATGTACGCCTGGCTGATGAGGTACTGCAGCAGTTGGCCCGCGCCCGGGTTGCCGTCCTGGCCGAAGCGCACGCGCGCGGGGGTGTGGTAGTTCACGAAGTGCGTGGTGAAGCCGTTCACGAACAGCACCTTCTCGCCTGTTTCCGGGTGCGTGCGCACCACCGGATGCTCGGCGTCCGGGTACTGCGCCTTCAGCGCGAGGCGCTTTTCGATCGGCATCACGGCGCCAAAGCTCGCCTGGATGCTGTGGCTCGCGCGCAGGTCCGCGATCTGCACCTTCACGTGCTCCGGCAGGTTTTCCCAGGCCAGCGCCATGTTGGCCCACATGGTGTCGCCGCCCACGGGCGGGCATTCCACGCAATGCAGCACCGCGCCCATCGGCGGGGCCGCGCGCCACGTGGCGTCGGTGTGCCACGCGTTCTCGTAGCGGTCGTTGGGCTGCTCGGGCGTCTTGTAGATCTGCACGAGGCCCGGATGGTCGGGGTGGCTGCCTGCCACCGGATGATCTTCCAGTTCTCCGAACCGTCTGGCGAAAGCCACATGGTCGGCGCGCGTGAGTTGCTGCTCGCGCAGGAACAGCACCTTGTGCTTGAGCAGCGCCGCCTTGATCGCCTCGAACAGGCCATCGTCGCGCACGGCGTCGCCCAGACGCACGCCCACCAGTTCCGCGCCGATCGCGCAGGTCAGTTGCTCGACTTTCATGATGGCCGGCCTCAGATCGTGAAGACGGAAGAACCCGTCGTCCTGCGCGCTTCGATGTCGTGGTGCGCCTGCACGGCGTCCTGCAGCGCGTAGCGCTGGTTGATCTCGATCTTGATGCGCCCCGCCGCGACGTGGCCGAAGATCTCTTCGGCGAGCGCGGCTTTCTCGGCGGGATCGGCGATGTAGTCGGCGAGCGCGGGGCGCGTGACGTAGAGCGAGCCCTTCATCGCGAGGACCTGCGGCTCGAACGCGGGCGCCTTGCCCGAGGCCGTGCCCACGCACACCAGCAGGCCGCGCCGCTTGAGCGAGTCGAGCGACATCATGAAGGTGTCCTGGCCCACGCTGTCGTAGACCACCGACACGCCCACGCCATCGGTCAGTTCGCGCACGCGCTTCGCCACGTCTTCGCTGCGGTAGAGGATCACGTGGTCGCAGCCGTGCGCGCGAGCCACCGCCGCCTTTTCCTCGGTCGACACCGTGCCGATCACCGTCAGGCCGAGCAGCTTCGCCCACTGGCAGAGGATCAGGCCCACGCCGCCCGCCGCCGCGTGCACGAGGATCGTCTCGCCGGCTTGCAGCGGCCAGATGCGGCGCATGAGGTAAGCCGAGGTGAGGCCGCGCATGGTCATGGCCGCCGCTGTTTCGCAGGCGATGGCATCGGGCAGCTTGATGAGCGGCGCGGCCGGAATCAGCCGCTCGGTGCTGTAGGCGCCCAGCGTGTTGATGAAGCCGGTGTAGGTGACGCGGTCGCCGGGCGCGACATTGGTCACGCCCGCCCCCACCGCCTCCACCACGCCAGCGGCTTCCACGCCCATGCCAGCGGGCAGCGGCACCGGATAAAGGCCGCTGCGGAAATACGTGTCCGCGAAGTTCAGGCCAACGGCTTCGTGCCGCAGCCGCACTTCGCCCGGACCGGGCGCGCCCACGTCCACTTCCTCCCAGCGCATGACTTCCGGCGCACCGGTTTCGTGGAACCTGATCGCATGTGCCATCTTCTGTCTCCTGGTTGTTCCTGTTACTGCTGCATCGTGTCTAAACCCATCGTAGGACGGGGTTGCGCTCCGCGCGCCCTCCTTTCAGGAGGGGGAGCCCCCTCTCGGTCGTGGAGCTTGTCTGGTTGGGGCGCAGGTCTTGCTTTTTCGCGTTTTTTTCGCGTTTTTTTCGCGTTTTTTTCGCGTTTCCTTGTGTTCGTGTCGGTCTATTAGTGTTGCCCCTGTGCGGGGCGGCACCTACTTTTCTTTGCAGCCGCAAAGAAAAGTAGGCAAAAGAAAGCGGCTCACACCGCCAGTGTGACGCCGTCCACCACTTGCCTGTGATCGGAGCGGTTCCGGAGCATCCGTCACCTCGCACCTTCAACGTTAGTGACAAAGGGCTCATCCATCCCGCTGCTCGCTACGCGCGCAGCGGCCGGGTTTGCATGGGAAACCCACCGTGCTGCACGAACAAGCGAATACACATGCGCCCCTCTGGTTTGGGGTTATGCCCCACGGGGCGCGCAGCGCCGCCGGAGGAATGAGCCCTTTGTCACTCCGGCAATGGGCGAGTGGCGACAGATGCTCCGGAACCGCTCCGATCACGGGCAAGTGGTGGACGGCGTCACACTGGCGGTTTGAGCGGCTTTCTTTTGCCTACTTTTCTTTGCCGCTGCAAAGAAAAGTAGGTGCCGCCCCGCACAGGGGCGACGCTAATAGACCGACACGAACACAAGGAAACGCGAAACACAAGAAACCGCGATTATCGCACCAGCAGAGCGCCCCAGCGTAATCTCAATTCGCCGGCCCGCCCAGCGGATAACCCTTGCCGGCAAGGCGCCGGGCGACGCGCACGAGCGCGAGCCATTGCTGGGCGAGCAGCCCTTCGCCGTAGTTCACGCCACGGCCGTGCGGCGCGGGCAGTTGGTCGCGGATGCCAGTAGGCTCGGGCGCCCTGTTCCAGGAGGCGGTGCGAAACATCACATCCCACCAGGGAAACAGCACGCCGAAGTTGCACCCATAGCGCGTGCCCTCGTGGCCGTAGCCGATCGCATGATGACGCCGATGAAACGCCGGGCTCACGAGCACACGCTCAAGCAGCCGCCCGTATTCGAGCCGCGCGTTCACATGCTGCACGCTCTGCAGGAAGTTGCTCACGGCGATGAGCACGACGAACTGCGCGGGCGGCACGCCGATGAACAGCGAGATGCCCGCGAAGAACGCGGCCTGGACGATGTCGTCGATGAAATGATTGCGATCGTCGCACCAGAGCGACATCTGCTGCTGGCTGTGGTGCACCGCGTGCAACTCCCACCACACGCCGAAGCGATGCTGCCAGCGGTGATACCAGTAGCCCGCGAAATCGAGCGCGACCAGATAAATCAGGAACGACACGAACGGCTTGTCGGTCACGCCGGGCCAGAGGCTGTCCACCTCGATGTTCGGCACGTTGTAGATCGCCATCAGGCTCTGCCAGTGATTGAACAGCGGCGTGAGCATGAAGAAGAACGCCATGTTCAAAATGCCGAGCTTGGCGATCCACGTGTACCAGAC
>JAITTX010000111.1 GCA_031286755.1 Paraburkholderia sp. | reverse complement strand
CGAACACGAATGTGCCGACGATCATGATGGCGGAACGGGTAGCGGACCTGCTGCGTCGCCACGCATAAGGCCGTGGCGCGCAGTGACGAGGTGACGTTGCCCGCGCGTCACTCGCCGTACTCGCGTCCGTTGCCAGACTGCTTGTAGCCGCCAAATGGCGACGCCGGGTCCCATGCCGGGTAGTTCACGTACACGCTTCCCGCGCGCGTGGAACCCGTGAAAGACACCATATCGACCTCGGGATGCGCCGCGAGCGCGGGCGCCACCTTGCAGACGATCTGGTTGATCGGCCAGTTCCAGGGCGTGATGAGCGCGGCGACGCCCACCGCCTCGTGATTGACGAGCGTCGTGCCCTTGAGCCGTTGCCAGCGAAACTGCGCGCAGGCGCGCAGCGTTTCCTCCAGATGACGTTTGCCTGGCGCGGCCTGCCACGCGCGCGACAACTGCGCCGGCGCGCCGATCTCGCGCGAGATGATCGCAGCCATCTCGTCATAACGATCCAGATAGATGGCGAGTATGCGTTCGAGCAACGCAACGCGCTCCCGCACGTGCGTTTGCGAGAAGCTGGTGAACGCACGCCGTGCCGCCGCAACCGCGCGGTCGACGTCGCGCGTGTCGCCGAGCGCGACCTCGCCTGGCGATTCCTCCGTGCCAGGGTCGATCACAGCCAGCCGCCTCGCGCCCGAAGGCTCGACCCACTCGCCGTCGATATAGAACTGCTGCAGATGCTGCATAAAGGCTCGCTCCAGCAGAGTCAGGCGCGCGCCGCCGCCGCTGAGCGACGGCTCACGACCACGATCAGCACGAGGCACAGCGTAATGGCCGTGAGCATGGTGCTGATCGCGGCAATGGTCGGGTCGATCTCGTCGCGCAAGGTGACGAACATGCGTCGCGTGAGCGTCTGATTGCTGCCGCCCGAGACGAACAGCGCGACGACGGTTTCATCGAGCGCCTGAATAAAAACGAAAACCATGGCCGAGATCACGCTTGCCTTGATCTGCGGCAGCGTCACCGTCATGAAGGCCCGCAGGCGGTTCATGCCGAGGCTGCGCGCGACCATTTCCTGGGTGCGGTCGAAGGTGCGCAGATCGGCGCCAACGGAAATCAGCACGTAAGGCAGGCCGAGCATGGTGTCGGCGACGATCAGGCCGCTGAGCGTGTTCACATAGCCCGCCTGCGTGTAGACGAAGAACACGCCCACCGCCACGATGATGATCGGCACCATCAGCGGCAGCATCAGCAGCGTGCGCAGGTAGCGCATCGACCAGTGCGAGCCGTTCTGAATGCCGTAAGCGGCCATGATGCCGAGTGGCGTGGCGAGCAGCGCGGCGGACGTCGAGGCAATGAAGGTCGTTCGCGCGGCCGCGATCCACTCGGGATTGTCGAAAAACGCGTGATACCAGCGCAGCGAATAGCCGGGCGGCGGGAAGGTCAGAAAGCGCGCGTCGGAAAACGACAGCGGCACGACGATGATCACCGGCACCATCAGAAACGCGAGGATCAGCATCACCGAGGCGCCCAGCGTCACGCGCCCGAACGAAAGTCGGCTACTCATCTGCATCACTTGGCTCCCAGCGTCTTTTCGAGCGGAATCACGCGGCTCACCGCATAGAAGACCGCGAACACGCAGATCAGCAACGCCACGCTCACCGCGCTCGCCGCGCCCCAGCTGTTGTAGATCTCGACGTTGCGGCTGACGATCATCGACACCATCATCGACTTGCCGCCGCCCATCAGCTCAGGCGTGATGTAGAAGCCGAGGCACAGCACGAACACGAGCGTCACGCCCGCGAGCACGCCGCTCATCGACAGCGGCAGGAACACGCGCAGGAACACATGCAGCGGTGAGCCGCCGAGGCTCGCACCCGCTTGCGACAGGTTCGCGGGAATCTTCTGCATGGCTGAATAGAGCGGCAGCACCATGAAGGGCAGCAGGATATGCACCATCGCAATGACCGTGCCGAACTGGTTGTACGAAAGCTGCAACGGCCGGTCGATCAGGCCCATGCCGAGCAGCGCCTTGTTGATGAGGCCGGTGCGCTGCAACAGCACGAGCCAGGCATAGGTGCGCACGAGCACGCTGGTCCAGAACGGCAGGATGACCATGCCGAGCACGAGCGCGCTCCAGCGCGGCGGGATGGAAGCCGCGAAATACGCTACCGGATAGCCGAGCAGCAAGGTCACGGCTGTCACGATGAAGCTGAGTTTGAACGTGAGCAGGAACGTGTCGAGATAGGCGCCCGTGAACACGCGCCGGTAATTGACCAGCGTGAAGGCGCCGTCGTGATAGATGGACTGCCACGAGAGCCACGCGAGCGGCACCACCAGCAGCACCACGATCGTCAGCAGGGCCGGCACCATCAGCAGCAGCATCATGCGATCTTCGCGCCGCTGGTAACGCACGGCGGGATCGATGGTGGTAGCGTGAAGCATGGTCGGGTCCTGAAACATCCGTTTGGCTGTTGTCATTCATGCACCCACGGCGTCGAGAAACTGATACCACGCAGCGACGAGCCTGACGCCCGGCGCGCGCAGCGCGTGAAATGGCACGGGCCGGAGCCCCTCCTGCGCGAGCATGGCCAGCTCGGGCTTTTCGCCCAGCGCGAGCGCCGCCGCGTGCTGGCCGATGAGGCTCGCCATCGCTACACCCGCGCCGTTATAGCCCAGACAGAATGTCGTCCTGTCGTCGCTGCGCCCGACGTGCGGCAGCGCGTTGAACGTCATGCCGACATAGCCCGACCAGCGGTATTGCACCGGCACGTGCGCGAGGTCGGGAAAGAGTGCGACCATCGCTCGTTGCAGCGCGTCGAAGCCAGTCAGCTCCCCTTCCTTGCCGAACGCGTCGCGGCCGCCGAACAGCATGCGGCCATCGACCTTGCGGAACCACTTCATCATGCGGCGCGTTTCGGTGTAGCTGCGGCCGTTGACCATCAGGCGCGCGTCGAGTTCGGGCGGCAGCAGCGCGGTGGCGATCATCGCGCTTCTGAACGGCACGAGTTCGCGATGGTACTGCGACGTCGCATCGGTCAGGTTCGAATACGCGTTGGTCGCAACGATCACCTGCTTCGCGCGCACCGTCCCGCCTGGCGCACGCAGCAGCACGCGGCCGTTGTCTGCGCGCTTCATGTCGATGACCGGCGTCGACTCGTAGACCGGCACGCCGCGCGCCGTGATGCCCGCCGCGATGCCGCGCACGTATTCGAGCGGCAGGATGGTGCCCGCATCGGCGCTCAGCACGCCGCCGACGAAGCCCTTCGATCCCGTTTCGTGCTCGACCTGCGAGCGCGTGAGCACGCTCATCGAGGTGTCCTTGAGCGTGTTGCGCACCCAGTCCGCTTCTGCGCAGATCGATGCCAGCGCGCGCCCGGTATGCGCGCAACGCAGGCTGCCAGTATGTTCGAAGCGCGCGCGATCGAGCTTGAACTCGTCGATCAGGGACTGCACCGCGCGCACACCTTCATGCGCGAGCCGGTGCATCCGTATAGCGACGTCGAGCCCATGCGAGCTTGCGATCGACGGGAACGAGAGGCGGAACTTCGACGACACCACGCCGCCGTTGCGCCCGCTCGCGCCCCAACCAACCGGATTCGCGTCGAGCACCGCGCAGTCCACGCCGCGCTGTTGCAGCGCATGGGCGGCGCTCAGCCCCGAATAGCCCGCGCCGATGATCGCCACTTCGACGTCGAGATCGCGGGCGAGCGGCGCGCCGGTGCTGACCGGCTCGTCCATGCTCGGCACGCGGCCGGCCATCGCTCGCCACAGCGATTCGGCATGCGGGCGCGGTGAGTTCGTCGGCGCGCGCATCGTCAGGCTGCGGCGCGCAGCTCGTCGTCCACGGCGTCCGCGAGGCAGGCGAGCGTCGCGAACTTCCAGGTCGGCGTCGTGAAGCTTTCCGGCGTGGGCGTGGCGCCGTAGCCCTTCATGCCCTGACGACGCTCGATCCAGCACGTCGAGTAGCCGAGTTTCGTCGCGATGCCGATGTCGTGATACTGGCTTTGCGCCGTGTGCAGAATCTCGCTGAACTTGTAGCCGAAGGCCGCCTGGCGTCCGCGGTTATAGGCGAAGAATTGCGGGTCGGGCTTGGCGACGCCGGTTTCATCGCAGCACACAGTGTCGTCGAACGGGTCGCCGAGCGTGTGGGCGTAGGCCGAGAGCGCGACGCGGTCCGCGTTGGTCATCGCGACGAGGCGAAAGTGCTTGCGCAGGCGCTTCAATGCGGCGACGGAGTCCTCGAACGCGGGCCAGTCGAGCACGTCGCGCTGGAACGCCGCGGCGCACTCGGCACTGTCGGGCAGGCCGAGCTTCTTCGCGAGATGCAGGTAGACGTTCGCCATTTCATGGCTGGAGCGGCCATAGAACTTCGCGCGGCCTTCCATGTACGGCGCGAAGATCTGGTCATCGGTCAGGTCCTGCGCCTTCGGACCGCCAAGGCGGCGCACGGAGTCGAGCACGCCCGCCTCGAAGTTGATCAGCGTGCCGACGACATCGAACGTCAGGACCTTGAAATCGGTGAGCTTCATTGCTTCATCCTCTACGGGTTGCGTATCTGCGTTTGCGTCGAAATCGCCCGTGCACAGGCGGGGAATGAACTTATGCGGGTACGACGATGGTGTCCTGCGGATCGAGCGCAACCGTCATGGCTGCGCCCGGCGCGGGAATTCTTTGCCGCGCGTCGTGGCCGCCCGGCTGCCTGAGGCTGATTGCGGTGCCGTCGGCAAGCGACGCGAACACGCGCAGGCTCTCGCCCTGATACAGCACTTCTGTGACCCGGCACGACAGGCGGTTGGCGTCGGCATGACGGTTCTCGCCGTCGATGATGAGCTTCTCGGTTTGCACGGCGAGCAGGAGTTTGTCGCCGCGCGGCAGCGGGTGCGCGGTGCGCAGGAGCGTGTTGCCCAGGCGCACGGCATTGTCGCCCGCGCGGCTCACGTCGAGCAGCGTCGCCTCGCCGATGAAGCTGGCCACGAAGGCATCGCACGGGCGATCGTAAAGGCGCTCGGGCGTGTCGATCTGGACGAGCTTGCCATCCTTTAGCACAGCCACACGATCGCTCATGGTGAGCGCTTCGCGCTGGTCGTGCGTTACGTTGACAATGGTCGCGCCGAGTTGCCGATGCAGCCTGCGCAGCTCGATCTGCATGGTCTCTCGCAATTGCTTGTCGAGCGCGGAGAGCGGCTCGTCCATCAGAATGAGTTGCGGCTGGAACACAATCGCGCGCGCCAGCGCGACGCGCTGCTTCTGCCCGCCCGAAAGCTGATGCACGCTGCGGCTTTCATAGCCCTTGAGCTCGACCATTGCGAGCGCTTCGGCAACACGTCTCGCCCACGTCGACTTCGGCTCGCGCCGCGCGCGCAGCGAGAACGCCACGTTTTCCCCCACCGTCATGTGCGGAAACAGCGCGTAGTTCTGAAACACGATGCCGATATTGCGCTTGTGCGGCGGCGCAAATGTAATGTCTCGTTCGCCAACCCACACGCTGCCCGAACTCGGCTGAACGAAGCCGCCCAGGATGCCGAGCAACGTTGTTTTGCCCGATCCCGATGGGCCGAGCAGCGAGACGAACTCACCCGGCGCGATATCGAGCGAGACGTCGTCGAGCGCTGTCACAGCGCCATAGCGCCTGGTAGCACCCCTGATTGACACTCCGGTTTTAGCACGTGCATCCATGGTGTGGCTCTCACGGTCAAAGCATCAGTTGGAAAAAATATAAGGCGCGAGCTTTTTGGCGGCAATTCCAAAATTGTTGGATGAGGCATAACATCAGGTCATGCCAAACCTTCGCAGAAAATTGCCGAGCGCCAACGCGCTATTCGTGTTCGAAGCGGCCGCACGATGCGGAAACTTCACGCGTGCGGCGCAGGAGCTCTATGTGAGTCAGCCTGCCGTGAGCCGCATGCTGGCGCGCATGGAAGATCACATTGGTGTGAAGTTATTCGAACGTGTGCGGGGCGGTATCGAGCTCACCGAAAACGGCAAGATTCTCTATTCCAAGATCTCTGAGGGATTCAGCGGCATAGAGAATGCGATACGCGAGATCGAAACGCGTGCGACCGGCGTGGAGACGGTCACGCTGTCGGTATCGACCGGCTTCACCACGCACTGGCTGATGCCGCGCATGAGCCGGTTGCACCAGGCGTTTCCTTCGGTCGATCTGCGGTTTCAATTGATATCGGGGCGCATTGGCGGCCCGCTCGTCGATGTCGATCTCGGCATGCGCTTCGTGCATGACGAGGAGATCGACGAAAACGCCGTGCTGCTGATGCCTGAGACGCTTCTGCCAGTCTGCAATGCGCGCTATCACGAGCACGCGCTAAGCGACGCGGGCCGCGAGCACGGCGACACGGTCATCATCATGGACGATGAGGAGCGCGGCTGGCACGAACGCTTTCAGGCCTTCGCCTCGAAGCGGCGGCACGCGCAGAGCATGTTGAGCTTCAACGATTACGCGATCGTGGTGCAGGCCGCGCTGCTGGGCCAGGGTATCGCGCTCGGCTGGCTCACTGTGACATCGCACTGGCTCGCGCAAGGCGCGCTGGTGCCGGCCGAACAGGAGCTGATCGTGACGAGCCGGCGCTGCTGCCTGCTCACGCCGCCCAACCGGCCGCTCAGGCCCATCGTCGCCCATGTGCGCGACTGGCTCATCGAGGAAACGCGCAGTGACATGCGCGTCGTCGAGAGCAAGTATCCAGGGCTCGGCTTGCGCGATGCGCTCAGGCAGACGGGCATCGTTCTCGATTAGGCCAGCGCCGGAGCGTGGTCCTCTCACAAGCCCTTTCCTGGATTGAGC
>JAITTX010000083.1 GCA_031286755.1 Paraburkholderia sp. | reverse complement strand
GCGCCCACGAGATGCGCGCCAACCGTGTTGGCGGCTTCCGTGAGGAAGCCGAGCGTCGCGCCCGTTGCTTCGGCAATGAACTGCGCGGCAGCGTGCAAACGCGAGAATTCCGGATGCTGGACGGCGGCGTTGCCAAGCAGCACGAAGCGGCGCTCGCCGTTCGCGAGCGATGCGGCGACCTGCTTCGCTGCGTCGTTCGCCTGCGCGCCGGCAAAACCCTCGGGCAGCGCGACGCCCTTCGCCTCGGCAACGGCGGAGGCGATCGAAGCCAACTCGTCGAGCCACGCCGAAGGCGCCGCGACGATGCGTTGCGCGTTCGGGATCAGTGAGCCGTCGGCGGACGCCTGCAGGAACGAGACCTTTGCGCCGCCCTTCGCTGCCTGGCGCAGACGCGCGGCAAACAACGCATGGTCGCGGCGCAGGGACGAGCCGATCACGAACGCCGAGTCGGCATACGAGAGGTCCGAAATCCTGGCGCCGAGCCAGGGCGCGCCCGCGGGCGGTGCCGAGAAGTCGCTCTGGCGCAGGCGGAAGTCGACGTTCGGCGTGCCGATCGCGTCCGCGAGCTGCTTCACGAGATAGAGTTCTTCAGTCGTGCTATGCGGGCTGACAAGCGCGGCAAGCATGTTCTCGCCGTGTTCGTCGCTGATGCCCTTGATGCCCTTCACCACGTATTCGAGCGCGGTCTGCCAATCTGTCTCGACCCACTGGCCGCCCTGCTTGATCATCGGGCGCGTGAGGCGGTCTTCGGCGTTCAGGCCTTCATACGAGAAGCGATCCTTGTCCGAAATCCAGCACTCGTTGACGGCCTCGTTCTCGAACGGCAGCACGCGCATCACGCGATTGTTCTTCACCTGCACGACGAGGTTGGCGCCCGTCGAGTCGTGCGGGCTCACCGACTTGCGGCGCGACAGCTCCCATGTGCGTGCCGAGAAACGGAACGGCTTGCTCGTGAGCGCACCGACCGGGCACAGGTCGATCATGTTGCCGGAGAGTTCCGAATCCACCGTCTTGCCGACGAACGACGTGATTTCCGAATGCTGGCCGCGGCCGAGCATGCCGAGTTCCATCACACCGGCGATTTCGTCGCCGAAGCGCACGCAGCGCGTGCAGTGAATGCAGCGCGTCATCTCTTCCATCGAGATGAGCGGGCCGACGTTCTTGTGGAACACGACGCGCTTTTCTTCGCTATAGCGCGACGCCGATTTGCCATAACCGACCGCCAGATCCTGAAGCTGGCATTCGCCGCCCTGATCGCAGATCGGGCAATCGAGCGGGTGGTTGATCAGCAGGAATTCCATCACGGCTTGCTGACCCTGCACGGCCTTGTCCGACATCGTGCGCACGACCATGCCTTGCGACACCGGTGTCGCGCACGCGGGCACGGCCTTCGGCATCTTCTCGACATCGACGAGACACATCCGGCAGTTGGCCGCAATCGACAGCTTCTTGTGATAGCAGAAGTGCGGAATATACGTGTCGACCCGCTGCGCAGCCTGGATCACCATGCTGCCTTCGGGCACTTCCACCTTCTTGCCGTCTATTTCAAGTTCAACCATGATGGTTAATCATCCCTAACCTGTTACCGCTCAATTTCCCAGCGGTATTCCCCGTCACATCGCCGTTGCGTTCCGCCACGCGGCTCGCACCCAACACGCCGTTACCGTTTTCAACCCGCCGTTCAGGCGGCCACCGTTTCGGAGGCCGCATGCGAGCCGGCATGTCCGCCGACGAGGCAACGCTTGTTGTGCACGTGGTATTCGAATTCGTCCCAGTAATGCTTGAGCATGCCGCGCACCGGCATGGCCGCTGCGTCACCGAGCGCGCAAATCGTACGGCCCATGATGTTGCCCGCCACCGAGTTCAGCAGGTCCAGGTCTTCCTGGCGGCCCTGGCCGTGCTCGATGCGATTCACCACGCGATACAGCCAGCCCGTGCCCTCGCGGCACGGCGTGCACTGGCCGCACGACTCTTCATAGTAGAAGTACGACAGACGCAGCAGCGAGCGCACCATGCAGCGCGTTTCGTCCATGACGATGACCGCACCCGAACCGAGCATCGAACCCTGCTTGGCGATGGAGTCATAGTCCATGTCCGTCTGCATCATCAGGTCGCCCGGAATGACCGGCGCCGACGAGCCGCCCGGAATCACGGCCTTGAGCTTCCTGCCGCCACGCATGCCGCCGGCGAGCTCCATGAGCGTCGCGAACGGCGTACCGAGCGGAATCTCGTAGTTGCCCGGACGCTCCACGTCGCCCGAGATCGAGAAGATCTTGGTGCCGCCGTTGTTCGGCTTGCCGAGCTCCATGTACGCCTGCGGACCGACGCTCAGCAGGAAAGGCACTGCGGCGAAGGTCTCGGTGTTGTTGATCGTGGTGGGCTTGCCGTACACGCCGAAGCTCGCCGGGAAAGGCGGCTTGAAGCGCGGCTGGCCCTTCTTGCCCTCGAGCGACTCGAGCAGCGCGGTTTCCTCGCCGCAGATGTACGCGCCATAACCATGGTGCGCGTGCAGCTGGAACGAGAATTCCGAACCGAGGATGTTGTCGCCGAGATAACCAGCCTGGCGCGCTTCTTCAAGCGCAGCCTCGAAACGGCGGTAAACCTCGAAGATTTCGCCGTGGATGTAGTTGTAGCCCACGGTGATACCCATCGCGTACGCGCCGATGGCCATGCCCTCGATCACGGAATGCGGATTCCAGCGCAGGATGTCGCGATCCTTGAACGTGCCCGGCTCGCCCTCGTCCGAGTTGCAGACGAGATACTTCTGGCCCGGGAACTGGCGCGGCATGAAGCTCCACTTCAGGCCAGTCGGGAAACCCGCGCCGCCACGGCCACGCAGGCCACCGGCCTTCACGTCGGCAATGACCTGCTCGGGCGGAATCTTTTCTTCGAGAATGCGGCGCAGCTGCTTGTAGCCGCCGCGCGCGACGTAGTCTTCGAGATGCCAGTTCTCGCCGTTCAGGCCCGCGAGAATCAGGGGTTTGATGTGACGGTCGTGCAACGAAGTCATTTCGAAAGCTCCTCGAGCAGCTGGTCAATCTTCTCGCGGCTCATGAAGCTGCACATGCGGTGGTTGTTCACGAGCAGCACCGGCGCATCGCCGCACGCGCCCATGCACTCACCTTCCTTCAAGGTGAACTTGCCGTCGGGCGTGGTTTCGCCGAAGTCGATTCCGAGCTTCTGCTTCAGATATTCGGCCGCGCTTTCCGCGCCGCCATCCGGGCCGAGCTGGCACGGCAGGTTCGTGCAGAGCGTGATCTTGTGCTTGCCGACCGGCCGGGTCTCGAACATCGTATAGAAAGTGGCGACTTCCTGGACCGCGACAGGCGGCATGCCGATGTAGTCGGCCACGAACTGCATGAGTTCGGGGGACAGCCAGCCATGCTCTTCCTGAGCAACGGCCAAGGCCGCCATCACGGCAGACTGTCGCTGATCGGCGGGGTACTTCGTCAACGCGCGATCGATTTCTTTCAGGCCTTCAGCTGAGATCATTTTCAGACACGACTCTTTCAATTCCTACCGTTTCAATTCCCGCCAGACAAACCCCTGCCGCGCGTGAAGCGTACCTGCTCGCTGCGACAGACGTGGCGTTCCCGGTATTTCGCCCGCGCACCCTTCTTGATCGGGCGCATGGGCAGTTTTTGCTGCTTAGCGGTCGATTTCGCCGAACACGATATCCTGCGTGCCGATGATCGTGACCGCGTCGGCAATCATGTGACCGCGCGCCATTTCATCGAGCGCGGACAGGTGGGCATAACCCGGCGCCCGAATCTTCAGACGATACGGCTTGTTCGCGCCATCCGACACCAGGTAGATGCCGAATTCACCCTTCGGATGCTCCACGGCTGCGTAGGCTTCGCCTTCGGGCACGTGGAAACCTTCGGTGAAGAGCTTGAAGTGGTGAATCAGCTCTTCCATGTTCGACTTCATGTTGACGCGCGACGGCGGCGCGACCTTGTGATTGTCGACCATCACCGGACCTGGATTCTTGCGCAGCCACTCAATGCACTGTTTCGCGATGCGAGTGGATTGACGCATTTCCTCGACGCGCACGAGATAACGGTCGTAGCAGTCGCCGTTCACGCCCACGGGGATGTCGAAATCCATCTGGTCGTAAACCTCGTAGGGCTGCTTCTTGCGCAGGTCCCACTCGATGCCCGAGCCACGCAGCATTGCGCCAGTGAGGCCCAACTGCATCGCGCGCTCCGGCGTCACCACACCGATGCCCACGAGACGCTGCTTCCAGATACGGTTGTCGGTGAGAAGCGTTTCGTACTCGTCGACGCAAGCGGGGAAGCGCGTGAAGAAGTCGTCGATGAAGTCCAGCACCGAGCCCTGGCGCGCCTCGTTCATGCGGGCGAGCGCCTTCTCGTTGTGAATCTTCGAAGCCTTGTATTGCGGCATGGCGTCGGGCAGATCGCGATACACGCCGCCCGGACGATAGTAAGCCGCGTGCATGCGCGCACCCGAGACCGCCTCATAGACGTCCATCAGGTCTTCGCGCTCGCGGAACGCGTAGAGGAACACCGCCATCGCGCCCACATCGAGCCCGTGCGAGCCGATCCACATCAGGTGGTTCAACACGCGCGTGATTTCGTCGAACAGCACGCGGATGTACTTCGCGCGAATCGGCACCTCGATGCCGAGCAGTTTTTCGATGGCAAGCACATAGCCGTGCTCGTTGACCATCATCGACACGTAGTCGAGACGGTCCATGTACGGCACCGACTGGATGAAGGTCTTGTTTTCGGCGAGCTTCTCCGTCGCACGGTGCAGCAGGCCGATGTGCGGATCGGCACGCTGGATCACTTCGCCGTCGAGCTCGAGCACGAGGCGCAGCACGCCGTGCGCTGCCGGGTGCTGCGGGCCGAAGTTGAGCGTGTAATTCTTGATCTCTGACATGCGACCCTCTTAGTGTTTCCTCAGACCGCCGTAGCGATCCTCGCGGATCACACGCGGCGTGATTTCGCGCGGCTCGATCGTGACCGGTTGATAGACCACCCGCTTTTGCTCCGGGTCGTAGCGCATTTCGACGTAACCGGAGACCGGGAAGTCCTTGCGGAACGGGTGACCGATAAAACCGTAGTCGGTCAGGATGCGGCGCAGGTCGGGGTGGCCTTCGAAGACGATGCCGAACAGGTCGAACGCTTCGCGCTCGTACCAGTTGGCCGAGCTCCAGACATCGACGAGCGAGGAGACGATGGGCACTTCGTCGTCCGGCGCGAACACGCGCAAGCGCAGACGCCAGTTGTTCGTAATGGAGAGCAGATGCGACACCGCCGCAAAGCGCTGGCCTTCCCACGCGCCGTCGCCGTATGTCTGATAGTCGACGCCACACAGGTCGAGCAACTGCTCGAAGCGAAGCGACGGATTGTCGCGGAGCTCCGTCGCCACGCCGAGGTAATCTACTGATTTTATGACCAAGGTCAACTCACCGAGCGCTTCGGTGAGGCTGACGACGCGCGCACCAAGGGCCGCTTCGAGGTTCGCTTTCAGGGTCTCGAGTTTGCTTGCCATATTCTGGGGAGGCGCTTGGCCTTTATTGACGGGCGATGGTGCTGGTACGGCGAATCTTCGCCTGCAGCTGGATCACCCCGTACACCAGGGCTTCCGCAGTCGGCGGACAACCCGGCACGTAGACGTCGACCGGCACGATGCGATCACATCCGCGCACGACCGAATACGAATAGTGGTAGTAGCCGCCGCCGTTGGCGCACGACCCCATCGAGATCACCCAGCGCGGCTCGGCCATCTGGTCGTAGACCTTGCGCAGCGCAGGCGCCATCTTGTTGCACAGCGTGCCGGCCACGATCATCACGTCGGACTGGCGCGGACTCGGGCGGAACACCACGCCGAAGCGGTCGAGGTCGTAACGGGCCGCGCCCGCGTGCATCATCTCGACCGCGCAACACGCCAGACCGAACGTCACAGGCCATAGCGAGCCAGTGCGCGTCCAGTTGATCAGCTTGTCAGCCGTCGTGGTGACAAACCCTTCCTTCAAGACCCCTTCGATACTCATGTGCTTTCCACTCCAGACGGACGGCTGCGGTGTACCCGCGGCGCCGCCCATGCCATCCGGCGATTAACCCCTTCACTCCCAGTCGAGACCGCCCTTCTTCCAGATGTAGGCGAAGCCCAGCAGGAATTCGAGCAGAAACAGCATCATCGACAGGAAGCCCGGCCAGCCGATGTCGCGCAGGGCAACGCCCCACGGGAACAGGAACGCCGTCTCAAGGTCGAAGATGATGAAGAGAATGGCCACGAGGTAATACCGTACATCGAACTTCATGCGTGCGTCTTCGAACGCTTCGAAGCCGCACTCGTACGGTGAAATTTTTTCGCTGTCGGGCCGGTTGGGACCGAGGATCTTGCCGATACTCACCAACGCCACGCCCAGGCCAATACCTACGAGAAGGAACAACAGGACGGGGTAATAGGGAGCGAGATTCAAGGCTATCCTCTATCGGTTGGTTCTGAGGTTCCGCAGGAACTTCAAGTCGCCCTGCGGGAATCACTTTTTACGTACTTCGCGCTGCGATCGAAACAAACACGACGTATAAAGCAAAAATGCCAGCCGAAGCTGAAGCAAGCGGCTGGCATTTTTTAGATAACATTGGTGCCGACGGCGAGACTCGAACTCGCACAGCTTTCGCCACTACCCCCTCAAGATAGCGTGTCTACCAATTTCACCACGTCGGCACTACATGCAATCCGGGACAACAATTTATTGAAACCCGCGAATCGCTTCAAGACTTAAATTCTAACTTGTTCCCGCTGTTTGTTCAATGCACAAAAACAAGTTTTTCAGAATTATTTCGGAACGTCGTTGCCCGGGTTCGATGCCGCTGCTGCCGGCGACGCCGCGGCCGGAGCGCTTGCAGCCGACGCCGCAGAACCACTTGCGGCAACCGGGGCCGAAGCAACAACCGGAGCCGTTGCCGCAGCGCCAAGCAAGCCCGCCGAAGGCTTCGAATGATACGACCCCAAGTAGGTTAAAGCAAGCGTGGAGACGAAAAAGACCGTTGCGAGAACGGCGGTCGTGCGCGACAGGAAGTTGGCCGCGCCGGTCGCGCCGAACAGGCTGCCCGACGCACCGCTGCCAAAGGCCGCGCCCATATCGGCGCCCTTGCCGTGCTGCAGCAGAACGAGGCCGATCACCCCGAGCGCCGACAGAATCTGCACGACGATAATCAACGTTTTCAAATACAGCATCACACTCACCTGAGTCCTTGTTGAGCACAGCCTCCCCGGAGGCATGCGCATGTGCAGCCGGCGCGGACCTCGCTGGAGGCACCCCGCCCAAGCCTTATTTTTATCCCGCGACGCTCGCGCCCGCCGCAGCGGCCGCACAAATCGCGAGGAAATCTCCCGCCTTCAGCGCAGCGCCGCCGATCAGACCACCATCGATATCGGCCTGACGGAAGAGCTCCGCTGCATTTTCCGGCTTCACACTGCCGCCGTACAGCAGCGGCACGTCCGCCACCTGTGCGCCCTTCGCGGCAAGCCGCGCGCGCAGGAAAGCATGCACCTGCTGCGCTTGCTCCGAAGTCGCGCTCTTGCCCGTGCCGATGGCCCAAACCGGCTCGTACGCCACGACGATGCGCGCAGCATCTTCGACCGACAACGCCGCCAGCACCGCGTCGAGCTGCGCGCCGACTACCTTCTCGGTCGTGCCGCCCTCGCGCTCTTCCAGCGTCTCGCCCACGCAGACGATCGGCGTGAGGCCGGCCGCGAGCGCGCGCTGCGTCTTCTGTGCGACGAGTTCGGAGCTTTCGCCATGGTAAGCACGACGCTCCGAGTGACCGACGATCGCAAATCCTGCTTCGAAGTCGGCGGCCATGCCCGCGGCGACTTCGCCCGTGTAAGCACCCTGCTCGTGCGCGGACACGTCCTGCGCGCCCCAGACTACGCGGCTGCCGCCGAGCAGCGCCTGAGCCTGCGCGAGATAGGGAAACGGCACGCATACGCCGACGCGCACGTCCGAGGGCAGCGACCGCACACCCTGCGCGACGCCTTCGAGCAATGCCGCATTGGCCGCGAGGCGGCCATGCATCTTCCAGTTACCGACTACGAGCTTCGATCGTTGATTCGTCATTGTTCCGGTTGCTGTTAAAAGCGGACGCAAAACGCAGAATTTTACTGCGTGAAATCGAGGTGGGTCAAACCGGGCCGTTCCGGATGCGTGAAAAAAGCGTCAAAAAAGCCCGAAAAATCAAGCACGAACCCACCATCGAGCCGTGCGGCGGCCGCATAGCGCGTGTTTGAACGCGCATTCAGGCCATCTGCCCCCAATCGAGCATGATCTTGCCGATGTGCTCGCTGCTCTCCATCAGCGCATGAGCCTCGGCCGCCTGCGCAGCGGGGAAAACACGGAATACGACCGGCTTGATCCGGCCCTCTTCGAGCAAGGGCCATACGTTCGCCTTCAATTCCTGCGCGATCTGCGCCTTGAACTCGACCGAACGGGCACGCAGCGTCGAGCCGGTAATCGTCAGGCGGCGACGCAAAATCTCGCCCATGTTGACTTCGGCCTTCGAACCGCCGAGCGTCGCGATCAGCACGATGCGGCCACCGTTGGCGAGCGCGGAAAGCTCGCGCGACACATAACCACCGGCCACCATGTCGAGAATCACGTCCACGCCACGGTCGTTCGTAAGCGCCTTCACGACCTCCACGAAATCCTGGTGGCGATAGTTGATTGCGCGTTCGGCGCCCAGTTGCTCACAGGCCAGGCACTTATCGTCCGACCCCGCGGTCGCGAAAACGCGAAAACCCAGGGCATGGGCGATCTGGATGGCCGTGACCCCAATCCCGCTCGAGCCACCCTGCACGAGCAAGGTCTCGTTCTCGCCGCCCTCTCCCTTGCCGAGCAAGGCGCGCTGGAACACGTTGCTCCACACCGTGAAGTAGGTCTCGGGCAACGAAGCCGCTTCAATGTCCGTGAGCCCCGTCGGAACCGGCAGGCACTGGCCGAGCGGCGCGACGGCATATTCGGCGTAGCCGCCGCCCGCAATCAGCGCACACACGCGATCGCCGAGCTTCAGGCCAAACGGATTGTTTTTTTCATCGATCGTTCCGCCAACGATCTCGCCCGCCACTTCGAGCCCCGGCAAATCGGAAATGCCCGGCGGCGGCGCGTATGAACCCTTGCGCTGAAATACGTCGGGGCGATTCACGCCCGACGCGCTCACCTTGATCAGCACCTCGCCGGCCTTCGGCTCGGGCGTCGGGCGCTCGGTCAGTTTGAGCACGTCCGGCGCACCGAATTCGGTAATCTCAACAGCCTTCATCTCGCGTCTCCGTAGGGCCTAAACCTCAATCCCACATTCTCATAAAAAAACGGCCGGCGCGCTCATCGCATGCCGGCCGTTTGTGCGAACCGCCTTACTGCTGCGGTTCGCCCTGCGGTGCGCCGTTAGCGGCTGCTTCGTTGAGCAGCGCCTTGGCGGACAGGCGCACGCGGCCCTTCTCGTCCGTCTGGATGACCTTGACCTTCACGATCTGGCCTTCCTTCAGGTAGTCGTTGATGTCCTTGATGCGCTCGTTGGCGATCTCGGAGATGTGCAGCAGACCATCCTTGCCCGGAAGCAGGTTCACGATCGCGCCGAAGTCGAGCAGCTTGAGGACCGCGCCTTCGTAGACCTGGCCCACTTCGACTTCAGCCGTGATGTTCTCGATGCGCTTCTTCGCTTCGGCCATGCCTTCGCTCGACGTCGAAGCGATGGTCACGACGCCGTCGTCGGAGATGTCGATGGTCGTGCCGGTTTCTTCGGTCAGCGCGCGGATCACCGAACCACCCTTGCCGATCACGTCGCGGATCTTCTCCGGATTGATCTTGATGGT
>JAITTX010000057.1 GCA_031286755.1 Paraburkholderia sp. | reverse complement strand
CTGCGCATCGCGCAGGGCATCGCCATCGGCGGCGAATGGGGCGGCGCGGTGCTGATGGCGGGCGAGCACGCGCCCAAGGAAAAGCGCACGTTCCTCGCCTCGTTCGCGCAACTGGGCAGCCCCGCGGGCCTGATTCTCGCGCTGCTCGCGTTTCGCAGCGTCGCGCATCTGGACCACGCCGCGCTGTTCTCCTGGGGCTGGCGTCTGCCGGTCATCGCGAGCGCGGTGCTGCTCGTGGTGGGGCTCCTGATCCGCTCGGGCGTGGGCGAATCGCCCGAGTTCGAGGCGCTCAAGACCCAACGCCGCACGGCCGCGCTGCCCATCCTCGACGTGCTGCGCGATAGCTGGCGCGTCGTGCTGCTGTGCCTGGGCGCCAATGTGATCGGCGTGGCGGGCGCGTGGTTCGTCAACACCTTCATGCTCAATTACACGACGCAGACGCTCGGCCTCGACCGCGCGCTGATTCTCGACTGCCTGTTCGTCGTCGCTTTCATCCAGCTCTTCACGCAGCTCGCCTCGGGCTGGTTCGCGCAGCGCGTGGGCTCGGGCCGCTTCCTCACGCTCGCCGCCGCGCTCGCCATGCTCTCGCCCTACCCGATGTTCCTGCTGGTTTCCACGGGCAAGCCGGCCGCCATCGTGATCGGCATCGCCATCGCCGTGATGTGCATGTCGAGCTCGTATGCGGTGATGGCGGGCTTCATGACGAACGCCTTCCCGGTGCGCGTGCGCTATTCGGCTATTTCGATCTCCTACCAATGTTGCGCGGCGCTCGCGGGCGGTCTCACGCCGCTCGTCGGCACACTGCTTGCGCACGACTTCCCCGGACAATGGTGGCCGCTGGCGCTCTTCTATAGCGCGCTCGCGGCGGTGTCGCTCGTGTGCATCGCGGTGCTGCAGCGCAAGCAGCCAGCGGCGGCGGCAGCGGACGTCGCCATCGCCATGACCAAGTAAGGCGCGGAGAAAACGCGAACAGGACGCGCGCCGGGTGCGGGTCCTGCCCGCTCAGTGAAGGTGCGACGGCACCGGCTCGGGAACAACGGCCTCTCGTGCCGTCGCCACGATCGCGCTCATGAGGCGCGAGAGCGCGGCGCGCCACGCAGCGCTCTCGCGGCCGCCGTCCAGCAACGCGTGCAGGAGATCGCGCTGGAGCGCATCACGCGCCTCGCTCGCGGGAAGCACGTCGCCCAGGCCCACGAGCGCCTCTGCCAGCGGCGTGAGCGCGACAAACCCGGCTGCTTTCAGCAGATCGCGCGCCGCGCTGGGCGCCGCCGCGATCAACAGCACACGCTCCTCCCACACCACGAAGCGCGCAAGCCGCGCCAGCACGCTCTCGTTCGCCCGCGCATCGCACACCCCATGCGCTTCGGCGCCGGCAATCCAGCCAGGCAGTTGCGCGGCCGGCATGGGCCGCGCGATCACGTAGCCCTGCGCGCCGTCCACGCCGAGTATCGCGAGCGCGGCCAGCAGATCCGCCGAATCGACGCCTTCCGCCAGCACCAGCTTGCCGAGCGAATGGCCCAGACGCGTGACCTGGTACACCACGCGCAACGCGTCGAGCGCCGTGTCGCCATCGAGATGGGCGATCTCGCGGTCGATCTTGATCCAGTCGAACGGCAGTTCGCGCAGCCGCGCGAGCCCGCTATGCCCCGAGCCGAGATCGTCCTGCGCGAGCAGCACGCCCAGCGCGCGAAACTTCGCGAGGATCGAGCGCTCTCCCTCGTCCAGCGAAAAGGCCTCGGTTTCCAGAACCTCGAGCGTGAGCCGCGCGCTCGGGCATGCATGGGCCTGAAGCGCCTCGCGGGTGGCCTCGAAATAGCGGATGTCGTTGAGCGCGGCGGGCGGCAGGTTGATCGAGATGTCCAGATCGTGTCCCGCCGCGAGCCACTGGCGGCGGTCGGCGAGCGCCTGGTGCAGCCCGCGCGCGAACAGTTCGAGCAGATCGTCGGAAGCCAGCGAGAAAAGAAATTCGTCGGGGGTGAGCAACCGTTCACCGTCGCGCAGGCGCGCGAGCGCCTCCACCTTGCCGCAGCGGCCGCTCGCCAGATTCAGGAGCGGCTGGTAGTGCATCTGCAACGCGCCCGTGCGCACGAGCGCGGCCCAATGCTGGCGCACGCTCACCGGCACGGCGGCGCCGGGCATGCCGTCGTGGGCCCGCAGCCGCGTGACCGCGCAGCCGAGCAACGTCTGCAATAGCTCGACGAAAGCCACCTGGTCCGGCCCGACGAAGCCGCCCGGCCAGGCGCTGTAGAGCATCAGGATTGCGATCGGCGGCTGGCCGGGCGTGGCGAGCGGCAGCGCGACGGCGGAGCGCAAGCCCTCGCGCGCGGTCATCTCGCGCCAGCGAGCGACGAGCGGGTCGGTCTGATAGTTCACCACGCGCTCGGCCTTGCCGCTGCGCCAGGCGCGGCCCACGGCGCCCTGTCCGCACGGGTGCCCGGCGCGCACGCTGATATCGTGCCCCTGCGCCACCAGTGCCGCGAGCAGCCCGCCGCCGCGCTGGCTGCTGCCGCCCGCGCCCGCCTCGAAATGGAACATGCCGGCCGCGTCGGGGCGGCCGATCGCGCACGCGGCCACCTCGTCGTGAACCGAGAGCGCGCCAATCACCTGGTCGATGAAATGGGTGTAGCTGCCCGCCGCCCAGACGATGCGCGTGATGCGCTGAAGCACCTCCTGCTGCGAATCCTCCACGGCCTGCCAGGCCTTGAGCTGCCAGGCCGTGTCCGAGGTGAGGCGCCGTGTGTAGCGCGCGAGCGCCTGGCTGCTCACGCGGCCCCCGACCTGCTTGTAGACGAGTTCCTGGAGGATGCCGCGGCTGCGCACGAGCTCTTCCTTGTCGAGCCCCACGATGGCATGGATGCGCCCGATGCGCATCGCCATCGCGGCATGCTCCTGCGAGCTCAGGCCAGGCCGCGCGAGCGCGAGGAGATTCTGCGCCTGCCGCTCCTTGAGGTGCGCGAGCTCCTGCGCCGACAGCATTTCGAGGATGCGCCGGGACTTGGGCAAGCGCGCCAGTTCCTCATAGAAGTGATTCACCACGAGGTCGGCGGTTCGTTGCAATGCCTCGATCAATGTTTGCATGCGTAAAACGTCTCATGGCGCCCGGGCGGGGAGGTCTACCGGCCAGGCGCGACGCGCCGGGCGGCGAGCGAGGCCTCGTCGCTCAACCGCAAATGATACGGCATGGGCGCACGCGCGCAGGGCCGCCGCCGTGGAGACTTTCTTCTGGACGTGGCCCAGCGTACATAGACATAGCCAGGCGGAGACGGTGGCTCAAAGCGGAGGGCGGCTCAAAGCGGCGTGAGCAGCGGCGCACCCGCGAAGCAGCGCGCGGCGTTCTCGATGAAGTGGCGGATGCCGGCCGCGCGCACGTCGGGCGACGTGCCGGCCACGTGCGGCGTGAGCACGATGTTCTCGAGCGCCACGAGCGCCTGCGGCGGCGCGGGCTCGCCTTCGTAGACGTCGAGGCCGGCACCGCCCAGCGCGCCCTGCTCGAGCGCGCTGGCGAGCGCCGCCGTATCGACCACGCTGCCGCGCGAAACGTTGACGAGAAAGCCCTCGGGCCCGAGTGCGTCGAGCACCGCGCGGTCGACCAGGTGCCGCGTTTGCGCGCCGCCCGGCGTGGCCACCACGAGGCAATCGCTCCAATGCGCGAGCGCGAGCGGCGTGTCGAAATAGCGTGCGCTCACGCCCTCGCGCGGCGCGCGGTTGTGATAGCCGACCGCCATCTCGAAGCCCGCGGCGCGCCGGGCGATCTTTGCGCCAATCTGCCCATAGCCGACGATCCCGAGACGCTTGCCCGTGAGCGTGGGCCGCATCGGCAGCGCGTCGCGCCAGACACCCGCCCGGCATGCTGCGTCGAACCGCGGCACCGCGCGAACGGCGGCGAGCAGCAGCGCCATCGCGTGATCGGCGACGCAATCGGCGTTCACGCCCGCCCCGTTGCACAGCGCGATGCCGCGCGAGCGCGCATGATCGAGCGCGAGATTCTCGTAGCCCGCGCCCAGTGCGCCTGCGAGTTCGAGCAAGGGCATCTGGTCGATTTCGCCGGCCGCGAGCCCGGTCGTGCCGTTCGTGAGCACCGCGCGCACCGTGCCGCCCTGCTGCGCGATGGCTTGCGCGCGCTGCGGCGCGCCGGGTGCGTAGAGCAGGTCGAAGTGTTGGCCGAGTTCGGCGCGGTCGGCGTCGGTGAGCGCAATCAGCACGAGCAGACGCGGCAAATCGGGCAACTGCGCGGACAACTGCGCGGGCAACTGCGCGGACAACTTCTCAGGCAACTTCGCCGCGTGCTTGAAGTCATCGGTCATGTCGGCGTCGCTCATCTCAGCGTCATTCCTTCGAAATCCTGATTATTCCCGCGGATCGATTAATCGGCGTAGCGCTCACACGGCGGCGCCTGCGTAGCGCGCCGCCTCTTCCACGCGCGGCGCGGCGGCTTCGGCGGCATTGCGCGCGCGGCGCATGTCGTCGGCGGGGCTGCAGCCGAACAGGCGCTTGAACTCGCGGCTGAACTGCGAGGCGCTTTCGTAGCCCACGCGCGTGGCCGCCGCGCTCACGTTCATGCCGTCGTGCGTGATCAAAAGACGCGCCTGATGCAGGCGCGTGGTCTTCACATACTGCATCGGCGAGGTCGAGGTGACGGCCTTGAAGTGCGCATGAAAGACCGCGAGGCTCATACCGGCCTCGGCGGCCAGCGTCTCCACGTCGAGGTCGCCGCGATAGTCGGTGTGAATGCGGCGCAACGCCTTCGCGATGCGGCCGAAGTGGTGCTGATGCGTGAGCGCCGCGCGTATGGCGTCGCCCTGCTCGCCGCTCAGCACGCGATAGCAGATCTCGCGCACGATCGACGGGCCGAGAATGCGCGCGTCGCTCGGCTGCGCCAGCGCTTCGACGAGGCGCAGCACGGCGTTCGAGAGCGGCGCGTCGAGCGGCGTCGCGTAGATGCCCACCGGCTCGGCCACGGCGCTGCCGCGCGTGTCGTTGAGCGCCATCAGCAGCTCGGCGACCATGGTCAGGTCGACGCGAATCGAAATCGCGAGAATCGGCTTTTCGGGCGTGGCCTCGGTCTCGCACTCGAACGGCAGCGGCACGGAGAGCACGAGGTATTGCTGCGCGTCGTAGATGAACACGCGGTCGCCAAGAAAGCCGCGCTTGCGGCCCTGGCAGACGATCACGATGCTCGGCTCGTACATCACCGGCCTGCGCGGGTGGCTCTCGCTGCCGCGCAACAGGCGCACGCAGTCGATCGAGGTGGGATGCACGCCGTCGCGTTGCGTGAGCTGCAGCAGCAGCTCGACTATGCGGCGCTGCGCGGCGTCGTCGGTTTGTGCACTTTTCATGACAGTGGCGCTCCTGAATTCATCGTGAGAAGCGGAGAAACAGGCTTGCCAATCTATCACCGAACGCTCGCGCGCGCTGGGCGCCAGGAGAATCAGGCAAGTCTTCGATAGATTCAGGTATTCCCTGGGTGGAGCGCGATCCTTAGCATGGGAACCCTGCCGCAACACCCATTGACCCAGTGAACCCAGCGCCACCAGGTGCGCTGCGCCGGGACCTTTGCGCGCGCATTTTGCCAGACCCGTTCTGCAAGCAAGCCCCTTCAAGCCTCAGGAGTCATCGCCCATGTACACCACTTACGGATATGCCGCCCGCGACGCTGCCTCGCCGCTCGCCCCGTTCGAATTCCAGCGCCGCGACTTGCGCGAGCTCGACGTGCGCATCGACGTGCAGTTCTGCGGCGTGTGCCATTCCGACCTGCATCAGGCCCGCAACGAATGGCGCAACACGCTCTATCCGGTCGTGCCGGGCCACGAGATCGTCGGCCGCGTGACCGAAGTGGGCAAGAACGTCACGCGCTTCAAGGTGGGCGAGCTCGTGGGCGTGGGTTGTCTCGTCGACTCGTGCCGCACTTGCGCGAGCTGCGCGGAAGGCCTCGAGCAGTATTGCGAGAACGGCTTCGTGGGCACCTATAACGGCCTCGACCGCGTGAGCGGCGAGCTCACCTACGGCGGCTATTCCACGCAGCTCGTGGTGGACGAAGCCTTCGTGCTGCGCGTGCCCGAAAACCTCGACCCCGCGGGCGCCGCGCCGCTGCTGTGCGCGGGCATCACCACGTATTCGCCGCTGCGCACGTGGGGCGCGGGCCCCGGCAAGAAAGTCGGCATCGTGGGGCTCGGCGGCCTCGGCCACATGGGCGTGAAGCTCGCCCACGCGATGGGCGCGCACGTGGTGCTGTTCACCACCTCGCCTTCGAAGATCGAAGACGGCAAGCGCCTCGG
>JAITTX010000009.1 GCA_031286755.1 Paraburkholderia sp. | reverse complement strand
TGCGGCATGGGCGGCGCGTGGCTCAAGGTGGCGGCCATCTTCGCGCCCACCATCGTTTCGAAGACGATGATCGGCGGTAATCTGGATGTGGCGTTTTATATTCTTGCCGCTGTGCCGTTCCTTGCGGCCATCACCGTGCATTTTCTCGGCATTGAAACCAAGGGTAAGGTGCTCGAGCAACTGGAGGCCTGAGCGCCAGGCTCCGCATGAGGAGGTTGGCTGATGAGCGGCGGATCGATTGATCGATCCGCCGTAATGAGATGGTCAGCCCGACCGAAACGGCCCGATCGGCTTACGCCGATCGGGCCGTTTTTCTTGCAGAAACCGCGCACGCGGTTTCGACTGCCATGGCTTCAGGGGATACCTCGGCGCTACGCTTACGCGGCCGCCGCGGCGCCGTCGAGCACGGGATAGTCCGTGAGGCCCTTTGCGCCGCCGCCGAACAGCGTTTCGCGCTGGTGCTGCGCGAGCGGCGCGTTCACGCGCAAACGCTCCACCAGGTCGGGGTTGGCCACGAACGGCCGGCCGAAGGCGATCAGATCGGCCCAGCCCTGCGCGATGGCGTCGCGCGCGCGCTCGGCGGTGTAGCGGCCGGCATAGATCAGCACGCCCGGATAGACGGCGCGCAACTGGCGCTTGAATTCGGTCGGCATGTGGGGCGCGTCGTCCCAGTCGGCTTCCGCGATGTGAATGTAGGCCACGCCGATTTCACCGAGCAGCTTGGCGGCCGCGAGGTAAGTCGTTTGCGGATCGGCGTCTTCACAGCCGTTGAGCGTGGTGAGCGGCGCGAGGCGGATGCCCACGCGCTGCGCGTCGCCGGTGCCTTCCACGAGAGCGCGCGCCACTTCGCCCAGAAAGCGCAGGCGATTTTCGAGCGCGCCGCCGTATTCGTCGGTGCGCGTGTTGGCGTTCGAGTCGATGAACTGATTGACGAGATAGCCGTTCGCGGCATGCAGCTCGACGCCGTCGAAGCCCGCTTCGATCGCATTGCGCGCCGCCGTGCGGTACTGGTCCACGATTTCGCGAATTTCGTCCACGCTCAGCGCGCGCGGCTCGGAAGCCTGCACGAAGCCCGGCACACCGTCGTCGCCGCTGGCGATGAACACGTTCACGCCCTTGGCTTGCAGCGCCGACGACGACACCGGCTGCTGGCCACCGAGCAGGCTCGTGTGGCTCAGCCGGCCCACGTGCCAGAGCTGCGCGAAGATACGGCCACCCTTGGCATGAACCGCGTCCGTCACCTTGCGCCATCCGTCGACCTGGCCGGGCGTGTGAATGCCGGGCGTCCACGCGTAGCCCTTGCCGAGCGGCGCGATGTACGTGCCTTCGCCCACGATGAGCCCGGCGTCGGCGCGCTGCGCGTAGTACTCGGCCATCAGCGCATTGGCTTCGTCGCCGGGCTGGCTCGCGCGCGAGCGCGTCATCGGCGGCATCACGATGCGGTTGGGCAGCGTCAGTGCGCCGAGTTTGAGAGGCTGGAACAGCGGATCATGCTTCACGATGTATTTCCTGTTCGGGTTCGCGGCGCGTGCGCCGCGAACGTTCAAGAGGGGTTGGTGCCGACTAGCTCTGCGTTAGTCCCACTTCGCCGCGAGACCGTCAGGGCTCACTTCGCGGCCATTGCGCTCGAGCGCCGCGATGTCCGCCATGTCCTCGTCGCTCAGTTGCAGCGTCTGCGCGAGCAGGTTGCTGGCGAGGTTTTCGCGCTTCGTCGACGAAGGAATCACCGAGTAGCCGAGGCGCAGCGCCCAGGCCAGCGCCACTTGCGCGGGCGTTGCGTGGCGGCGTTCGGCAATCGCGCCAATGACCGGGTCTCCGAGCACCTTGCCGTAGGCGAGCGTCATGTACGACGTCACGTGAATGCCTTCCTGCTGGAGGAAGCCCACGAGCTTGCGGCCTTGCAGATACGGGCTCAGCTCGATCTGGTTGGTCGCGATGTTTTCCTTGCCCACCACGGCGATGGCTTGCTTCGTGAGCTCGATGTTGAAGTTCGAGACGCCAATCTGCTTCGTGAGGCCTTGCGACTTCGCTTCGGCCAGCGCGCTCATGAATTCCTCGAGCGAGACGCCGTTGTTGGGCGCGGGCCAGTGGATCAGCGTGAGGTCGACTTCGTCGGTGCGCAGCTTCTTGAGGCTGTCCTTGAGGCTCGGGATCAGCTTCTCGCGCGAATAGTTGTCCACCCAGATCTTGGTGGTCAGGAACAGGTCCTTGCGCGCGACGCCCGAGGCGGCAATCGCTTCGCCCACTTCGGCTTCGTTGCCGTAGATCTGCGCGGTGTCGATCGCGCGGTAGCCCACTTCGAGGCCATTGCGCACCGAGTCGATGACGACCTGGCCTTGCAGGCGGAAGGTTCCGAGGCCGAATGCGGGAATGTTGCTCATGGTGTTCTCCGTGTCAGGGATAAAAACGCGTTGTCGATGGAGGCATTGTGCCCATTTCGATCTATGCGAAAAACAGCGATAAACGCGAAATACAATTGAATTTAAGTCAAATATTGCTGGGCGGCAGATCGCGCGCCGAACTGCGCTGAGGCTGGTTGCGCTGCAAGGCCATCTGCACGAACACCAGCGCGAGCCCCGAGGCGGCGATCAGCGCGCCCACGATGGGCACCGCGGCATAGCTGAAGCCCGCCGAGATCGCCGCGCCGCCCGCGGCCGCGCCCACGGCATTGCCGAGATTGAAGGCGCCCACGTTGACCGAGGAGGCGAGCCCCGGCGCTTCCGAAGCGGCGCGCATGACGCGCATCTGCAAGGGCGGCACCACGGCGAAGGTGGCGATGCCCCAGACCACGACCGCGATAGCGGTGCCGAGGTGATTGCGCGCCAGCAGCGGGAACGCGAGCATGATGGCGACCAGCAGCGTGAGGAACACGATCAGGCTGCCGTTGAGCGAGCGGTCCGCGAGCCGGCCGCC
>JAITTX010000004.1 GCA_031286755.1 Paraburkholderia sp. | reverse complement strand
CGGCGCGGTGCACGGTGCACTGTTCAGAAAAAATCCGCGCAACTGTATATGGTTTAATGGGCGGCCACGCAGAACACTGTGCCTTTCCCCGCCGCCCACGTGCGCGCATCCCTCCCCAGCACTGCAAAGGACTTCATCATGACCGACCCCACGCGCCACACCGACTCCCTGACCCCGCAACGGGCGGCGGCCGCGGCGGCGGCGTTGCCGGTCCCCTGCCCGGGCGTGGATCCGCTCACCAGCATCCTGCCCGACGAGCCGCTCCTCATGATGGGCGCCGGCCCCGTGCCCATTCCGGACGCGGTCGCGAAGGCCAACTCGGTCGTCATCAACCACCTCGGCGACACCATGGCGCGCGTCATCGACCAGGTGAAGTCCATGGCGCGCTACGTGTTCCAGACGCGCTCGAACTGGGTGCTCGGCGTGGCCGGCCCCGGCTCGGCGGCCATGGAAATGGCGGTGTCGAATCTCGCCTGGCCGGGCACTCGCGTGCTCTCCATCGTGAACGGCTTCTTCAGTGGCCGGATGGCGGAAATGGCACGGCGCGTGGGCGCCGAAGTCGCCACGCTCGACGTGGCCGACCGCGAGATCGCCTCGCTCGACGCGCGCGCGCAGGCCATCGAGCGCACGCGCCCCGAAGTCATCACCGTGGTGCACGGCGAGACCTCCAACACGGTCTGGAACCGCCAGTTGCAGGACATCGTGCGCCTCGCGAAGGCCGCGGGCGCGCTGGTCGTCGTCGATGCGGTCTGCACGCTGAGCACCATGCCGCTGGAAATGGACGCATGGGGCATCGACGTCGTCATCACCGGCGGCCAGAAAGGGCTTTCGTCGATCCCCGGCGTTTCGCTGATCGCGTTCTCCGACGCCGCCTGGGAGCGCGTGCGCGCGCGCACCGCGCCCAACACGCACTGGTGCCTCGACGCCACGCTCGCCGAAAACTTCTGGCACAACGCGGGCTATCACTACACCGCGCCCGTCTCGGGCGTGCTCGCGCTGCACGAGGCGCTGCGGCTCGTCTGCACGGAGACGCTCGAAAAGCGCTTCGCGCGGCATCAGCGCTGCTCGCTCGCGCTGCAAAACGGCGTGACGGCGCTCGGCCTCGAACTCTATACGCCCGAGACCTGCCGCCTGAGCTCCGTGGTGGGCATCGCGCTGCCCGCGAGCGTCACGCCGCGCGACGTGTGCGACCATATCTCCCGGCAGTATCAGGTGGAGATCGCCGGATCGTTCGGACTCCCCATCGTGCGCATCGGGCAGATGGGCGAGCAATGCCGCGAGCACCATCTGTTTCGCACCGTGCACGCACTCGGCCGCACGATGCGCGACCTGGGCGCGAACGTCGATCTGCCCGCTGGCGTGGCCGCGCTCGAAGAATCGCTTTCGGCGGCGCGCTAAGGCAGGCGGCGCGCTCGCACGCAGAGAAATGCCGGCGCCTGCGCGAGCTCCGCATGGAGCCTGGGCGCCACCGCCTTCATCTCCGGCCGCGGTTGCGGCTCGACTAGCTGCTCGATCGCCCAGCCGCTCGCGGTGAGCGCGTTGACGATGTCGGCCAGCGGCCGGCGGTACGCTTCCACATAAGGCTTGGGCTCGCCGAAGCCCGCCCAGTGCAGGCCGAAGCGCGTGGTCTCGAAGTACGAGCGGCCGCCGTGCGTGCGCGTGTCGATCCAGTCGCGCATGGGATGCGCCATCGAGAACACCAGCAGCGCGCCGGGCCGCGCCACGCGCCGGAACTCGGCGAACGTGGGCGCGAGATGCTCCACATAGTCGAGCGCGAGCGAGCAAACGATGCGCTCGAAGCGCCCCTCGGCAAGCCATGCGAACGGCTGGCCCAGATCGCCTTGCGCGACCTCCACGGGAAGGCCCGCGCAATGCGACCGCGCAAGCTCGACCATCGCGGGCGTCACGTCGAATGCGTGCACCCGCGCGCCCGCGCGCGCCAGCTCGGCGCTGACGATGCCGGGGCCGCAGCCCGCGTCGAGCACGTCGAGCCCCGCCACTTCGCCCAGCAGCGCGGCGGTGGCCGGACGCTCGTAGAGCGCGTTGTGCGGCTTTTCCGGCGCCATTTGCGCGTAGCGCTGCGCGAACTGCGTATAGTTCGCGCGGCCGGGGAGCCCGGGGGCGGCGTCCGGATCGCGAGCCGGTTCGATGCCGGCATCGGACGTGGCAGGGGCGTTGGTGCGAGGATCGTTCTGCATGCTGGCGTGAAAGGTAGGCAAAAGCCGAAGAAGCAAAAGCGCTATTGTCCCGCGTTTTGTCCCGCCTTTGCGCTCGCATCGCGCACGCTCAGCTCGAGCCCCCGCTTCACGCGCGCGATATCCACGCCGCCCGCGCCCGGCAAATCGGCAAGCGGCATGTAGCGCGCGATCCGGCGCATTGAGCACCGGATCGTCGCACGACGTCACAACATCAGAAGGTGTGGCGCAGCCCCGTCGAGACGGCGACCTGGTCCTGCGTGGACGAAGCCGAATTCAGGCCGTTCAGGTGGGCGCCGAAGCCGTACGGATTCGAGCTCACGTGCTGCCAGTCGCCCTGCAGGTACAGGCTGGTGCGCTTCGACAGCGCGTACTGGGCCTGAAGGTTGACCCGGTTGTAGTTGGGATTCTCGCCCGCGCCGAAATTCGTGCGCGTGTAGGTATAGGAGCCCGCCAGCGTCACCATGGGGGTGAGCGCGTAGCGCACATTGCCCTCGATGTTTTGCAGATGAGCGCTGTTCGCCTGGAGGCGAACCGGTGCCGCGGTGCCCGCCTGCGCCGCCGAGATGCTGCCGCCGAGCGCATTGCTGAGATTGGTCTGCGTATAGACGACGCCCGCCGTCACCGGGCCGAACGTATAGCCAACACCCGCGCCGGCCGTGCGTTGCGTGCCCGCGGTGAAGGCGGTGCTGCCGGTGACCGCGCCGGGGTCGGTGGTCGCGGCCGCCAGATTGTTGATGTCGTTGTTCCGTTGCAGATAGCCCACGGCAACGTTCAGGCCACCGAAGCGATAGCTGCCGCCAACGCTATAAGCCCGGTTATTGGCAAACTCACCCGCCGTATTGGAGAAGCCGTACAGG
Organism: Paraburkholderia sp.; assembly: GCA_031286755.1. Taxonomy (GTDB): domain Bacteria; phylum Pseudomonadota; class Gammaproteobacteria; order Burkholderiales; family Burkholderiaceae; genus Paraburkholderia. Next base: position 5,189 of record JAITTX010000004.1, on the reverse strand, counting down.
GCGCCGAACTTCAAGCCGCCATAATTCGCGCTCGTGTACTTGACCGAATTATTGACACGAACCGTGCTGTTCAGGTTGTCGTTGTCGAACGGGTGGGCGGTAATCGCGCCGCCATACGGCGAAGCGACCAGCGAGAGCGGCGCAACGAAGTCGACGATGCTGTCGTACTGGCGACCGAGCGTGACGGAGCCGAACTGGTCGCTCGCGAGACCGACGAATGCCTGGCGGCCGAACAGACGGTTGTTCTGCAGCATGGTGCCGTTGTTGATGGCAAAGCCGTTTTCCAGTGTGAAGATGGCTTTCAGGCCGCCGCCCAGGTCCTCGCCGCCCCGCAGGCCCCAGCGGCTGCCGTTGACCGTGCCGCTCGTCTGCTGCCAGGCGCTATGGCCGGCCTGATTGTTCGAGTAAGTCACGCCCGCGTCGATAAGCCCGTATAAGGTGACGCTGCTCTGTGCGTGCGCTGCCGTCGCGAATACGCCCGTCAAAACGGCGGCAAGAATGGTCTTTTTCATGTTTTAAATCCGTTTTAATTCGATGTTCCGAATTGATTTAATTCAGTGGTGAAAAGCAAATATTTTTACAAATCGTTTACAGCCGCCATAGGATGCGGCGCGCCTGTGATCTCGAAACGTGGCTGTGGTGGCGAAAAGACATAAAGCATTGGCGCGCGTCAAGAATTCCGCCATGGCGGCGGTCATGCCCCGCCGCGTCCGCTACAAAGGCGAACCTGCCCGCGAATCCGACGCCCGCGCCGCATCCCGGTTATCATCGCGCTCTCGTGCCCGTCCCTCTCCTGTGTCCGCCCCGCGCGGCAAAGCCATTCCGCGCAGATGACCCGCCCAGCCATGCCCCACTCCCCCTTCGACGCCGTGCTCTTCGACTGCGACGGCGTGCTCGTCGACTCGGAACGCATCACCCATGTCGTGCTGGTCCAGATGCTGGGCGAGCTCGGCTGGACGCTCTCCGTCGACGAGGCGATGGGCATTTTCGTCGGCAAGATGGTGAAGGACGAGGCGGCGCTCATCGAGCGGCACACCGGTTTTCGCATCACGGAGACCTGGCTCGAGCACTTTCGCGCGCGCCGCAACGCGGCGCTCGCAAGCGACCTCGTCGAGATACCGGGCGCGCCGGCCACGGTGCGCGCCGTGCACGCGGCCTTCGACGGGCGCATTGCGGTGGCCTCGGGCGCGGACCGCCCCAAGGTGGAGCTGCAACTGCGCAAGGTCGACTTGCTCGACTGCTTCGAGGGCCGCATCTTCAGCGGCCACGAAACCCCGCGCAGCAAGCCCCATCCCGATGTCTATCTCGCGGCCGCCGCGGGCCTGGGCGCCGCGCCGCAGCGCTGCGCCGTGATCGAAGACTCCGTGACGGGCGCGCGCGCCGGCCTCGCGGCGGGCGCCACCGTGTTCGGCTACAGCCCCGGCACGCCGGGCCACAGCAGCGCGCAGGCGCTGCTGGACACGGGCGTCGCGCACGTGTTCACGGACATGGCGCAACTGCCCGCCCTGCTCGCGGGCTGGGCCGCGCGGTGAATCCGGACCGGCCCCGGTAATTCCGGCGCGCGGCCTTCGCGTCACATGGGCGGCACCTGAGCAGCACCCGAGCGGCACCGAAAAAGCACGTCCGCGCCCGTTCCACTACCATCGGGAAAGGTCTTCACTGGCAGCAGGACAGCCCGGAAGACCGCTACAGGCCGCCGAAAAAGATAGTTTGCTACCGAATTTATTTCCGCTATCATCGCGCCGATGTCGAATCTTCACACCTTACGCCTTGCCGTCAGCAGCACGCTCGTCGTGGCGGCGCGCAAATGGCGGCGCACGACGAGCGGCGCGCTCGCCGCCTATAACGTCTCCGAAGCCTGCGCCGCGCCGCTGCTCACCGCCGGGCGCCTTGGCGAGGCCGTGCGCCAGGTGACGCTCGCCGAGCACGTGGGCATCGAAGGCCCCTCGCTCGTGCGCCTGCTCGACCAGCTCTGCGCCGCGGGCCTCGCGCGCCGCGACGAAGACCCCGACGACCGGCGCGCCAAGACCATCTCGCTCACCAACGAAGGCCGCGCCGTCACCGCGAGAATGGAGGAAGACCTGCGTGCGCTGCGCGCGCGCGTGCTCAAGGGCGTGAGCCGCGCCGAGCTGGAAACCACGCTGCGCGTGCTCAACGCCTTCAACGCGCCGGACCCGGCCGACGCCCCCCTTCACGACTGAAAGCTGCAAGCGGCCTCATGACTTACCCCTCCATCCGCGACTGGCTTTTCTCGGTCAAGACCTTCGCCGCCTCGATGCTCGCGCTCTATATCGCGCTGGTGTTTCAGCTGCCGCGCCCGTACTGGGCCATGGCGAGCGTCTATATCGTCTCGAACCCGTTCGTGGGCGCCACGCGCTCGAAGGCGCTCTACCGCGCGCTCGGCACCGCGCTCGGCGCCGCCGCCGCTATCACGCTGGTGCCGCCGTTCGTCGAAACGCCGCTGCTGTTCAGCGTGATCGTGGCGCTCTGGACCGGCACGATGCTCTACCTCGCGATCTCGGACCGCACCGCGCGCAGCTACGTGTTCATGCTCGCGGGCTACACCATGCCGCTCATCGCACTGCCCACCGTGACCGATCCCACCACGATCTTCGACGTGGCCATCGCGCGCACCCAGGAGATCACGCTCGGCATCGTCTGCGCGAGCGTGGTGGGCAGCAACCTCTTGCCGAGCCGGCTCGCGCCCACGCTCATCGAGCGCGCCGACGCCTGGTTTCGCGACGCCGCCTTCTATGGCCGCGAGACGCTCTCGGGCCAGATCGCGGGCAAGGCGATCTCGGCCTGCCGCCAGCGGCTCGCCGCCACCGTCAACCAGCTCGAATTCCTGCTGAGCCAGTTGAGCTACGACCACACGCATCCGGAGATTCTCGCGCGCGCCCAGCACCTGCGCGGGCGCATGCAGCTATTTCTGCCGATGATCTCCGCGCTCGCCGACCCGCTGATCGCCTTGCGGCGCGACCTGCACACGTGGCCCGAGGGCCTCGACGCGCTGCTCGCCGACGCGGCCCGATGGTTCGACGCCCCGCTGCCCACGCGCGCGGCCGAGATCCACGACGACGCGGGCGACCCCGTGGCCGAGAGCCTGCGCGCGCGGGTGGCCGCGCTGCAACCCGCGCACGACGCCCTCACGAGCTGGGAAGGCGCGCTGCTCTCGAACGCGCTGTGGCGGCTGGGCCAGGTGATCGATGTCTGGCAGGACAGCCGCACGCTGCGCGCGCTGATCGCGCACGAAGCGGGCACGTGGCGGCCGCGCTACCGGCACTGGCGCCTCGGCGGCACCGAGCGCTTCTACGACCGCGGCCTCATGCTGTTCTCGTGCCTCGTGCCGATGAGCGCGATTCTGGTGGCGTGCTGGCTGTGGGTCAGCTCGGGCTGGCACGACGGCGCGGGCGCCGTGACGCTCGCGGCCGTGGCCTGCTGCTTCTTCGCCGCGCTCGACGAGCCCGCGCCCATGGTGTTCCGCTTCTTCGTCGCGACGGCGGCCAGCGTGGTGTTCGCGGGCCTCTATCTGTTCGTGGTGCTGCCCAAGGTGCATGACTTCGCGATGCTCGTGCTGCTGTTCGCGGGGCCGTTCATCCTGATCGGCACGCTCATCCCGCGCCCGCAATTCAACATGGTGACCATGCTCGTGGCCGTGAACACGGCCACCTTCATCAGCATCCAGGGCGCCTACGAAGCCAACTTCTTCGTATTCCTGAACAGCAATATCGCGGGTGTCGCGGGCCTGTTGTTCGCCTACCTGTGGACGCTCGCGACGCGCCCGTTCGGCGCGGAGCTCGCGGCGAAGCGCCTGTTGCGCTCGAGCTGGACCGACGTGGCGCTCTCAGCCGGCACCGACCCTATCGCCGACCAGCGCGATCTGGCCTCGCGCATGGTCGACCGTCTCATGCAGCTGATCCCGCGTCTCGCGGCCTCGGACGAGCATCGCCATCCGTCGATCGAAAGCTTTCGCGACCTGCGCATCGCGCTCAACGCGCTGGACCTGCGCCGCTCGCGCCGCAAGCTCGACGGCGAAGTGCCCGCCGCCATCGACCGCGTGCTCGCGGGCGTGAGCGATCATTACGCGCGCTGCGCGCAGGCGAGCGAGCGCCGGAACGCTCCGCCCGCGCTGCTCGCCACCATCGACGACGCGCTGCACCAGGTGGCCGCGCGCAGCCGCGCGCAGGAAGCCGCCGACGCAGCCGGCTCCGCCGATAACGCGGATAAAGCCGCTCAGGTCCCCGCCGGCCAGAGCGCCCAGCCATCCACCGCCGGCGCGCCAACACCGCCGCCCGTGCGCTTCACGCAGCGCTGGCTGCGCGACACGCTGCACGCGCTCGTGGGCCTGCGTCTTTCGCTCTACCCCACGCTGGCCGGCCAGCGCCCGGGTACCGGCGCATCTGGAGCCAATGGATGAGCGCGCAACCTTTTTACTTATTTTCGACACCCGCACCATGATCGGCGAAATCGACCTCTTCGGCGTGTTCGTGCCCGCCGTGCTCGTGCTGATGCTGATCGCGTACCTCATCAATGTCGTGATCGGCAAGGTGCTCACCCGCGTCGGCTTTTACCGGCTCGTGTGGCATCGTTCCATTTTCGATCTCGGCATTTATGTGTTCGTGCTGGCTGCCGTCATCATCGTGTCGCATCGCTTCGTGAATTAACGTGAACGTGAAAAAAACCTGGTTCTCCGCGGGACAGATCCTGCTGACGCTCATCGTCGTCGTCGTGGCCACGCTCGTGCTGTGGCGCATCGTCAACTACTACATGTTCTCGCCATGGACGCGTGACGGCCGCGTGCGCGCCGACGTGATCCAGGTCGCGCCCGACGTGGGCGGCCTCATCACGAGCGTCGAGGTGGTCGACAACCAGCCGGTCAAGAAAGGCCAGGTGCTGTTCGTGATCGACCAGGCGCGCTACTCGCTCGCGCTGCGCCTCGCCCAGGCCGCGCTCGAGAATCGCCAGGCCGCGCTCGCCCAGGCGAAGCGCGAATACGCGCGCAATCTCACGCTCGGCGACCTCGTCGCGAGCGAGACGCGCGAGGAAAGCCGCACCAAAGTGGACCAGGGCGAAGCCGCCGTGGCCGACGCCCAGGTGCAGGTGGACACCGCCCGCCTGAATCTTCAGCGCACCACCATCGTGAGCCCGGTGGACGGCTATCTGAACGACCGCGCGCCGCGCGTGGGCGA
>JAITTX010000578.1 GCA_031286755.1 Paraburkholderia sp. | reverse complement strand
CGATCGCGCGGCCGACTGAGGACGATACGATACGCGCCGCCGAGGTCGCGTTGCGGCAGGCTGTGACAATAGCAGTCGCGACGGTGGAGGACATCGAGGCGGCGCTGGCGACGGTCTTCGAGGCCGAACAAGCCAATGTCGCCGCCGCAGCAGACGTTGCGACCACGGCGGACGATCTCGACGACTTGCGCGATCTTGCGCGCGGTGCGCCGGTGGTGCGAGCACTCGACGAACTGCTCAGGCTCGCGGTCGAGCAGCGCGCCACCGACCTCCATATCGAGCCTTTTGACAGCTCGCTTCTGGTGCGGCTGCGCATTGACGGGCTTTTGAAGGCCGTGCCCGCGCCGCCGATCGGCATGGCCAAAGCGCTGGTGTCGCGCCTGAAGATCATGGCGGGCCTGAACATTACGGAACGGCGGCTGCCTCAGGATGGACGCAGCCGCATCGTGGTGGCGGGAACAGAAATCGATCTGCGCGTTGCGACCGCGCCCTCGATGCACGGCGAGAGCGCCGTTGTCCGACTTTTGCGAAAAGGATCGGGCTTCGTTGCCCTCGATCAAGTGGGCCTGTCGGAGCGCGATGGTGAGATTTTGCGCGGCGCATTGCAGGCGCCTTTCGGCATGATCATCGTTACCGGGCCGACCGGCTCCGGCAAGACCACGACGCTTGCCGCATCGCTCGCCACGATCAATGAACCAAAACGTAAAATACTGACCATTGAGGATCCCATCGAGTACCACATCTTCGGCATCCATCAAATGCAGATCCACCCCGCGATCGGTCTGACTTTCGCCACGGCACTGCGCTCATTCTTACGTCACGACCCGGATGTCATCATGGTGGGGGAAATGCGCGATGCGGAGACGGCGCATATCGGCGTGCATGCGGCGCTCACCGGTCATCTTGTCCTGACGACGCTGCACACCAATACCGCCACCGGGGCTATACCCCGCCTCATCGATATGGGCGTCGAAAGCTTTCTCATCGCTTCGAGCGTGCGCATTGTCGTCGGTCAGCGGCTTGTGCGTGTGTTGTGTGAGCATTGCAAGACGCCGCGCCGTCTGTCTGCCGATGACCTGGCTCGCGACCAGCGTTGCACGGCATTGGGCTTCTGCTCCGGCGACGTCGTTTACGACGCCAAGGGCTGCGAGTGGTGCGGCTTCAGCGGCTTCTATGGGCGCCAGGGCCTGTTCGAGGCCATGGAGGTCACGGCGCAGGTGCGCGAAGCGATCGGCCCGAAAACCGAATCCGTCGAGCTTGAGCAGATCGCACGTCGCGAGGGCATGACCACCATGATCGACGACGGCGTCCGCAAATGCCGGGCTGGAGTGACGACGATCGACGAGGTCTTTCGCGTAACCGCAAGTCTTTAGGGTTGGCCGATGCCGCAGTTCCGTTATCGCGCCGTCACGCCGGCCGGCGAGTTCGTGGCGGGGGAAGTGGACGCGCCGTCGCGCCAGGAGGTCCTGCGGCGCATCGAATATCTGGGACATATGGCGATCGAGGCCGAGGCCGTCACGCCCGGCATGCTCGCGGGCAAGAGCGCGTTTTTCGGAGGTAGCGTAAGATCTCGAGATCTCACGATCTTCCTGCGCGAATTGGCGATGCTGGTCGAGGCCCGGTTGACTCTCGAAGCGGCGCTGCAAACGCTCGGCAGCGACACCGGCAAAGGTTTGACGCGGTTTGTCGGTGCGTTGCTTGAATCGATTTCGGCTGGCGAAAGCTTTGCTGATGCCTTGGAACGGCACCCTGCGCTCATCGAGCCGGCCCATATCGCAATGGTTCGCGCCGGCGAGGCCTCCGGAAACCTCAACTCGGTGCTCCGGGCCATCGTCGAAGATCGAACCCAGCGACAATTGCTCACCGAGAGAATCGCTGCGGCCGTGCGCTACCCATGCTTTCTCATCGGCTCGGCCACCACCATTCTGATATTCTTTCTCTTTTACGTGGTGCCGCAGTTCGAACCGGTATTCAAGGACCTCGGCGGACATCTCAATGCCGGTGCAGCCTTTGTGGTGAGGGCTTCCGACTGGCTGCGCGGCAATGTCGACCTGGTTCTGGGCGTCGCCATTGCTGTCATCCTCGGCACCTGGCTCGCGCTCAAGCGGCGACAGACGCGAGGAGCAATAATCGCGGCGCTGGCGTCGGTACCGGGTCTTGCCGGACTTGCTCGCGATCGCCGTGCCACGCGCCTCATCGGCACCCTCGGTCTGCTCGTCGAAAATGGCGTGGCACTGCCGACCGCGTTGAAAATCCTCGGCGACATCGTTACCGAGCCGCGTCACGCGGCGACGGTGCGACGCGTTCACGAGCAGGTCCGCAATGGCCGCCGTTTCGCCGATGCGCTCGCCGAAACCGACCTTCTTCCGCCACTTGCAGTGCGCATGCTGCGCGTCGGCGACGAGACCGGAAATGTGGCGCAGATCGCCCGCCACGCCGCGCATTTCTACGAGCAAAAGCTCAGCACCGGTCTTGACCGGCTGATGGGAGCGGTCGGACCGATTGCCATCATCTTCGTCAGTTTGCTCATCGGCTCGCTCATCATATCGATCATGACCGCGCTCCTGAGCATCACCGATCTGGCAAGATGACACGCGCTCGCTTGAATTGGTTGCCACGGATGCGAAGGTCGTACGCACAATGACCCTGAGAAGTCCGATGTCGATCCGCGATCGTGTGCCGGACGACGACCGCAAGGCCGGGTTCACGTTGATCGAAATGATGGCGGTGATGCTAATCATCGCGCTTATTGCCGGTCTCGCATTCGCCACGATGCCGGGGACCGGCCGTGCCCAACTCAAGGGCGTTGCGCTGCAAACGGCGGCGTTGTTCCGGCGTGAGCGGCTTGGCGCCATCCTCACCGCTCGCAGCCACGAAGTCTCTATCGATGGGCGGCAACGCGCGTTTGTCGGGGATGGCGGCGATCGTGTTAAGATTCCGCGCGACGTGGTCGTCGAAATCCTAGGTGTGGACGAGCACTGGGCGGGGCAGCAGGCAGTCGTACGGTTTCTTCCGGAGGGCGCGTCCTCCGGAACGGTGGTGAGGCTTTCGCGCGAGGGGGAAGCGTCTGCGGTCCGAGTCACGGGGTACACCGGCAGCGTTCTCGTCGAGACGCGGCAATCGGGCTGACAAGCGCTCCGGATTTACGCTCCTCGAAGCGCTGGTGGCCCTGACGCTGCTGCTGATGTTTGTCTCCGTACTGGTTCCTTACCTTTTTCATGCGCGCAGGATCATGGACCGCGCCGA
>JAITTX010000554.1 GCA_031286755.1 Paraburkholderia sp. | reverse complement strand
AACACGTCGAACTCGCCGACGAACGGATGCTTGCCGATCATCTCGCGGCGCAGGTACTGGCCGACGATGATCTCGGAGAGCTTGAGCATGCGGTCCGGCACCGGGTAGTTGCAGGCGAGGATGCCTTCGCACATCTCATAGAGGAAATCGCCCGCCGAGAGGCCCATCTGGTCGCGCACATACGACACCGCGCCCGCGAGGAAGTCGATGCCGGGCTGGCCCTTGTTCTCGCGCACGAACAGATCGAAGCGCTCGACGATGCCCGGGCGCTGCGGGAAGCCGCCCACGCCCTCGGGCATGTAGGAGAACGAGCGCTCCGACTCGCGCATGGCGAAGAGGCCGAGCTGCCAGAAGCCGTGGCGCGGAATCGTGGCGAGGAAGTTGGGGTTGCCGCGGCCCGCATTGAGCATCGAGAAGTTGGCCGGGCGCTCGGTTGCACCGCCGCCCGCCGCCTTGATCAGCTCGTCCTTGAGCTCGAACGGGCTCAGTGCGTCGAGGCCTGCCTTGGCCTTCGTGTCGTTGCCTTTACCTTTTGCCATGATGCTCTCCATTGGGAAAACGTTGGGTGTGCCGCCGTTGCGAGCGCTCGAGGCGTTGCGCGCGGGCGGCACGCGAATTGGACGAAACGATGCGTCGGGCCGGCGCGCGTGGCGCGGCCCGTTTCACTTCATGTCATGCGAGACCGACCACGAGCGGCCCGAGCAGCGTGAGCAGCACGTTGGCGATCGCGTACGTGATGGCGAACGGCACCGTGGGCACGGCGCTCTCGGCCTTGTCGAGAATGCCGCCGAAGGCCGGGTTCGCACTGCGGGAGCCGGACAGCGCGCCCGCGAGAATCGCCGCGTTGTTGTACTTGAGGACGTAGCGGCCAAACAGCATGGTGAGGATGAGCGGCACGATCGTCACGACCACGCCGAGCAGGAAGATGGTGATGCCGCTTTGCTTGATCGTCACCACGGCCTGCAGGCCCGAGTTCAGCCCCACCACCGCGACGAACGCCGCAAGGCCGAAGTCCTTGAGCAACTGCGATGCCGCCGGCGGCATCACGCCGTACATCGGATGCTTGCCGCGCATCCAGCCGAACAGCAGGCCCGCGAGCAGACAGCCGCCGCCCGAGCCGAGCGTGAGCGGAATACCGGCCACGTTCACGACGATCAGGCCGACCAGCAGGCCGAGCACGAGACCCACACCCATGTAGATGAAGTCGGTCTTGTTGCTGTAGGCGAGCTCGTAGCCGGCAGCCTGCACGGCGCGCTTGGTGTCGGTCGCGGTGCCGTAGACGGTGATCACGTCGCCGTGCTCGAGCTTCGAGCCCGGCAGCACCGGCACGGGCTGCCCCGAGCGCTCGATCTTCTCGATGTACACGCCGTGGCGCAGGTCGCGGTCGACGTTCTTGCGCACTTCGCCGATCGTCGTGTGGTTCATGCCCTTCTTGGTGAACACGACCTGGCGCGTTTGCATCACGAGGCTCATGCCGCCCGAGTCCGGCATTTCGGAGCCGATCAGCTCGCCCACTTCGACCATCTGCTCACGCCGGCCGACGACGAGCACGAGGTCGTCGCGGCTCAGCACGAAGTCGGGCGTGGCGTCGACGATCTTGCCCGCGCGGCGGATCTTCTCGATGGCGACGAGATCCTTCTGGGCCACCTCGATCTGCTTGACCGTCTTGCCGGCCGCGACTTCCACGCGGAACACGCGGCCGAACAGCTCGGGCAGCGCGGCAAGCTGGCCCGGCGCCGCCGCCACGTCGCCGCCCGCCATTTCGCGCTCGGCGTCCGTGGATGCGTCCTTCAGGCTGCGGCCCATGAACTTCGGCAAGATGTTCACGCAGACGATGATTGCGCCGAGCGAGCCGAACACGTAGGTCACGGCGTAGCCGATCGCGACGTCGGCCTGCATGGCCTTCACCTGGTCGGGCGGCAGGCCGAGGCGCGCGATGGCGTCGCCGGCCGTGCCGATGATCGCCGACTGCGTCATGCCGCCCGCGGCGAGACCGGCGGCGAGGCCCTTGTTGAGGTGAAAGAGCTTCGCGCAGACGAGCACGGTGGCGAGACCCGCGAGCGCCATGAACACGGCCATCGCGATCTCGCGCAGCGTCTTGCGGTTCAGCGAGTTGAAGAAGCCCGGGCCGGAGTCGTAGCCCACGGCGTAGATGAAGACCGCGAACATCACCGACTTCACGCCGTTGTCGATCGTCACGCCCACCTGGCTGATCACGACTGCGGCGAGCAGCGAGCCGCCCACGCCGCCTAACTGGAATTTCCCGAAGTTGATCTGGCCGACCCAATAACCGACGGCCAGCGAAAGAAACAAGGCGATTTCAGGGGATTTGTGAAAGATGTCATGTAGCCATTCCATCGTGCCCTCACATGGTAGAAGTAACTGCTTGCTGCCGTTGAAGCTGGACGGCCAGTTGGGGTTGAGGCGGCCTGACAAAAGCGCGCCAGTTCAGGGGTAACGCGGCCATGACCGACCGCGAGCGGATTCGGTGCGCGCCACACGTGCAGAACGCGGCGCGCACCGCTTAGGGGAAATCAGCCGAATTTCGTCGCGAGCCCGACCACCACGGGCCCCATGAGCGGTAGCAAAATATTCGACAGCGCATAGGTGATCGTGTAGCCGATCACCGGGATCGAATTGCCGGTCACGCCAACCAGCGCGCTGATGGCCGGCGTGCTGCACTGCTGGCCCGCAATCGCGCCGAGCAGCATCGGCGCTTCGAGGTTGAGGAACACGCGTCCGATCCAGAGCGAAAGCAGGCCCGGAATCAGCACCATCATGATGCCGGCGAGCGGCAGCGCGAGGCCGTACTCGCGCACGAGCTTGATGGCGTCCGGGCCCGCCGAGAGACCCACGGCCGCGATGAAGGTCGCGAGGCCGAAGTCCTTGAGCACCTGCGCCGCCGCCGAGGGCAGCGAGCCGACCACGGGGAAGTGCGAGCGCAGCCAGCCGAAGAACAGGCCCGAGAGCAGGCACCCGCCGCCCGTGCCGAGCTCGAGCGCGACGCCACCCAGCTTCACGCCGAAGCGGCCGATCATCATGCCCACGAGCACGCCGAGGCCGAGGTAGACGAAGTCGGTCTTCTGGGTCTGCTGAATCACATAGCCGAGGCGCTTCGCGCCGCGCTTGACGTCGCTGGGCGCGCCAACCAGCGTGAGCACGTCGCCGCGGCGCACCACGGTGCCGGGCAGCGCGGGCACCACGGTGTCCAGACGCGTGATCCCGCCCACATAGATGCCGCGCCCCGCTTCCGGCTCGGCGCGCTCGCGCATTTGCGCGAGCGTGAGGCCGTCGGCTTCGCGGCGCGTGAGCATCACGTCCACGCGCTGCGCGAGCAGCTTCACGAAGCCGTCGCCCGAGAGTTCGGCGCCGAGGCTGCCCGCCGCCTCCACCACGGCCTCGCGCCGCCCGCCGATGAACACGATGTCGCCCGCCTGCAGCACGGCCTGCGCGGCGGCGTCGATCTGGCGCTTGCCGCGCATGATCCGCTCGACTGTGACGTTGTTGCCGAAGCGCGCCTCGAATGCCGAGACCTGGGTGCCCGCCGCCTGCCCCACCTCGAACGCGCGGGCCTCGAGCGGCGGCAGCGCGAGCCGCTGGCCTTCGTCGAGCACGCCGTCGCCGCCGAGCTTGCGAAAGAGGTTCGCGGCTTCCTCGCGGATGTTCACGCGCATGAGGAGCGGCGCGATCTGGCTCGTGAACAGCACGATGGTGATCAGGCCAAAGAGATAGCTCACGCTATAGGCGGTCACCACGTGCGCCTGCAGCGTGCTCACCTGGGCGTCGCCGAGCCCGAGCTTCGCGATCGCCTCCGAGGCCGTGCCGATCACCGCGGACTCGGTGGCCGCGCCCGCCAGCAGGCCAGCCGCGGTGCCGGCGTCGAGCTTCATCACGACGACCGCGATCATGATGAGCGTCATGACCGAGACGATCTCGATGATCGACAGGATTCCATAGCGCCAGCCGCGGCCGATGTTCGCGAAGAACTGCGGGCCGCCCGTGAAGCCGAGCGCAAAGATAAACAGGGCAAAGGCCACGTTCTTGAGATCGGGCGAGATGCGCGCGCCCGTCTGGCCGAGCACGAGGGCGACGATCAGCGTGCCGCACACGCCACCGAGCGAAATCGGCCCGAAACGAATGGAGCCGATCAAATAACCAAGCGCGAGACTCGTGAACAGGGCAATCTCGGGCTGCGACTTTAGCAATTCGACGATCATGTCTGGTCTGCCGATTTACATTTTAGTTTTTCAAAAAAATGCATAAAAAAACATGCACGCAGCATGCACGTCTTTTATGCCCGCACTCCGCGACATTCTTGCGCGAAGCGCAAAAGAAACCTACCCGCCTGAATCAAGCTTATGCAAAAAATGCCAGATGAAGCTGCAATCGGCCCATCAAAACATCGAAAATAAAACGTTTCGAAACAATAAGAATCAACAGCCGAACAGACTCCGATCCACGGTGGATTGCCCCAAACCCTAGTCCACGGTGGATTGCCCCAAACCCTGATTCACGGTGGCTTGCTCCAAAACCGGCAAAGCTATCGTGCATTGCCAGGCGCTGCATGTGGCGCACTGAATTACATAACGAATCCGGATTACACGCTTCACATCCCTTTCACGACACCTTCGCAACTCTAATGCCTGCACCACCCGGAATTTAGTTTCTTTACAAGGGTGAAACGCCCGTGCCATTTGAGATAAATATTGCAATTCTTTACAACTGTCAATATTATTTTCTTTCCAATATCGCCACCACAGGTCACAGCAAGCGTTTTCCATTGCAGGACGATGCCGCCGCAATGCCGAACGAAACGCCCCTTAACCCGGTAAATGCAATCAGCATATAAGGCGAAATTCGATGAACCAGATACACGCCATGCGCGTCTTCGTCGCGGTTGCGGAATCGCAAAGCTTTCGCCGGGCCGCGCAACAACTCGACGTCTCGAATGCACTGGTCACCCGCTCGGTCGCCATGCTCGAAGCCCACCTGCATACCCGGCTCATCAACCGCACCACGCGTAATCTTTCGCTGACCGAAGCAGGCCAACGCTATCTCGAAGGCTGCCGCAGCGTGCTCGAGGAACTCGACCACCTCGAAAATGCGCTAGCACACACCGAGCGCGAGCCTGGCGGCACGCTGCGCGTGGTCGCGGCCGGCACGCTGCCGCTTGTCACGCTCACACCGCTCATCGACGGCTACCGGCGGCGCTACCCGCGCGTGAACGTGCACCTCACGCTCGCCGAGCGGCAGATCACTCTCGTCGAAGACGGGTTCGACGTGGGCATCGTCGCGGCCTCGCCCACGCGCAACGGCCGCAGCGACGACACCGGGATCGTCGAGCGGGCGCTCGGCGTGGCAACGTTCGTGCCATGCGCGTCGCCCGCCTGGCTCGCCGAGCACGGCGAGCCGCGCACGCCCGCGCAGTTCGCGCGCCACGCTGCGGTGACGTTGCCGCCCGAGGAGCGCAGCGCCACCTGGGCGCTCGCAAAGCCCGGTGAGCCCGCGCAACAGGTCACGCTACGGCCCGCCTATACCGTCAACAGCATGCTGATGGTGCGCCACGCGGCGCTCGCGGGCATGGGTGTGGCAATCGTGCCGGAATCGCTCGTCGCCGACGACCTCGCCGCCGGCACGCTCACGCGCCTGTTGCCCGAGTACGGGATCGACGCCCCCGAAGCCCGCATGTCGATCGTCTATCCGGACCGTCAATATCTGCCCGCGAAAACGCTGCGCTTCGTCGACTACACCATCGAGCACTTCCAGCACGCGTTCGACGGTGGCGGCAGAACGATGGCCACGCCGGTACCGGCCTCGGCATCCGGCGCCTCGATGCGGCCCTTGAGCGGCGTGCCCGGCAACAGTCCGGCGCTGCACGTGACGAGCGGCGGCTGAGAACTCGCCGCTCGTCAGTCAGATCCCTTTCGGCCACACACCAGGCCGCAAACCAGGCCATACCCAGGCCATGCATCAGGCGACACGCCCGGCAACCGCTGGCGCCAGCCGGACAGCGGCACGCCGCCTGCCCGGCGCCGTTATGCCGGCCTCTGCGCCGCGCCCTGCCCGCTTTCGTCCAGCTCCACGGCGCCGCACAATTCGCGCAGCAGCGGCGCTTCACGCTCATGCACTTCCACCGGCAACCATGTTGCGCCCGCCCAGGCGAGGTAGCGCGCGCGATGCTGGCCATTGCGAAACGCCACCACGCCCTCGTGCACGAGACCGAGCCACCCCGCGAGCCCGGCCGCGCGCCGCGTCATGATCGTCACGTAGGGCATCTGCGGCACCCGCTCGTTGCGCGGGTCGAGAAATTCGCGGATGCCGCGCACCTTGCCCGCATGCCAGTCATCCACGGGCTTGAGCACGTAGTCGGTGTCGTCGCGGTCCGCGCAGGCCAGCAGCTTGTGCAGGTCGACGCTCACCACTTCGTGGCGCGTGCCGTCGGTCGCGAAGACGCGCTTGAAGCGCACGTGATCGTACGGGTAATGTCCCGGCACCGGAACGATCCACAGGGGGCCGGACGCGGACGGCGGCGGTGACGAAATTGAAGGCATCTCGGTGGGTGTGGACAGGGACGTCTGCGGCATGCGGAAGGCGCGTCTCTCGGTGAGGTGAAAAGCGGCCTAAGCTACGAGGGATTCGTGAATTTTTCGTGACCTATGCAGCGTGAATGCACGTTGTGAATGCACGTCGTGAGCGCACGCCACGAGCGCGCCGCCATGCCCACGCCATGCGCATGCGAGGAGAGAAGCCGATGAGCAACGCGAACTCCAGCCACGCCGCCAGCACCGAGACCTTTGGTCACCACGTGCGTATCGAAGCGCGCGCACAGGTCGCGACCATCGTGCTAGAGCGGCCCGAGCGGCGCAACGCCATCGACCGCGCGGTGGCCGGGGCGCTCACCGCCGCTTTCGCGCGCTTCGAAGCCAACCCGCAATGGCGCGCGGCGGTGCTGTTCGGCGCGGGCGGCACCTTTTGCGCGGGCGCCGACCTGGGCGCGCTCAACGACGACGCGCGGCGCAACGAAGTCCACGCCGACGGCAGCGGCCCGGGGCCGCTCGGCCCCACGCGCATGGCGCTCGCGAAACCCGTCATCGCCGCGATTGCGGGATACGCCGTTGCCGGTGGTCTCGAACTCGCGCTCCTGTGCGATCTGCGCATCGTGGAAGACGACGCCGTCCTCGGCGTGTTCTGCCGGCGCGTGGGCGTGCCGCTCATCGACGGCGGCACGGTGCGCCTGCCGCGCCTCATCGGCCTGTCGCGCGCGCTCGATCTGATTCTCACGGGCCGCGCCGTGGACGCGCAGGAAGCCCTCGCCTTCGGCCTCGCGAACCGCGTCGTCAAGCCCGGGACCGCGCGCGAGGAAGCCGAGGCGCTCGCGGCGCAACTCGCGGCATTCCCGCAGGCGGCCCTGCTCGCGGACCGCCGCTCGGCCCTTGAAAACAGCACGCTGGCCGATCTCGCCGAAGCGTTGCGCCGCGAAGGCGCGGGCGGCTATCGCGCGGTCATGGACGAAGGGCTCGAGCTTGCCGCGCGCTTCGCGGCGGGCGCGGGGCGGCACGGCGATGCGCTCGACGGCTAGTGATTCGCTGCGCTGGCGAAGCGCGGATCCGGGGCCACGCGCGCGACGCACCCCCCATGCCCGTAGTAGCATCTCGCCCGATGAAAACCATCCTCACCCGCGATTTCCTTGCACTGATCCTGAGCGTGGCCGTGGTCGGCCTCGGCTCCGGCGCGACCCTGCCGCTCACCGCCCTCGCCCTCACCGACGCCGGCTACGGCACCGCCATCGTCGGCCTGCTCACCGCCGCGCAGGCGTTCGGCGGGCTGCTCGTCGTGCCGGCCACCGCGTGGATCTCCACGCGCTTCGGCTCGCGCCAGGTGATCGTGAGCACGGTGCTCGCCGCCGCCATCGCCACCGTGCTCATGCAGTTCTTCTCGAACCTGTGGCTCTGGGCGCTCTTGCGCATGATCTGCGGCGCCGCGTTGATGCTGCTCTTCACGATTAGCGAAGCGTGGGTCAACGAGCTCGCCAACGACCGCAACCGCGGCCGCGTGGTCGCCATCTACGCAACCACCTTCACGCTGTTCCAGATGGCCGGCCCGGTGCTCGTGAGCCAGATCGAGGCCTTCACGGCGTGGCGCTTCGCGATTTGCGGCGCGATCTTTCTCGTCGCGCTGCCGACGCTCGCCGCGATCCGCACGACCGCGCAGGCCGCCGACCTGCACGAGCCGCACGGCAGCTGGCGCCACATCCTGCCGAGGATGCCCGCGCTCATCGTCGCCACGGGGTTCTTCGCGCTCTTCGACACGCTCGCGCTCTCGCTCCTGCCGCTCTTCGCGATGGGTCACGGCATCGATAGTGAAACAGCGGTGCTGTTCGCCTCGGTCGTGCTGCTCGGCGACACCACCATGCAGTTCCCCATCGGCTGGCTCGCCGACCGGCTCGGCCGCGAGCGCGTGCACGCGCTGATGGGCGTGCTCGTGGCGGTGCTCCTGCCATTGCTGCCATTGGCCGTCGCGGTGCCGTGGCTGCGCTGGCCCCTGCTCTTCGTGCTGGGCGCGGCGGCGGGGTCGATCTACACGCTCGCCATCGTGGCGTGCGGCGAGCGATTCGAAGGCGTGGCGCTGGTTTCGGCAAGCGCGCTCGTGAGCGCCTCGTGGAGCGCGGCGAGCTTCGGCGGGCCGATTGTCACCGGCACGCTGATGGAGCGCGCGGGCCCCAATGCCATGCTGTGGGTGCTGTTCGCATGCGCGCTGGTGTTCCTCGGCATGCTGCGCTGGGAACGCGCGCGAGGGCTCGCGCGCGTGAAGGCGTAGTGAGGCGGCGCCGGCGCCCTTATTTCGACGCTGGCAAGATCTTGCCAGCACAGGTGCCAAAACCCACGCGATAACCCGCGCCCTGGCACCAGCCCGCGAGCGTGAGCTCGTCGCCGTCCTCGATGAAGCCGCGCGTGCCGCCGCTCTTCAATTCGAGCGGATTCTTCGCGTTCCATGTGAGTTCGAGCAAGCTGCCGAACGAGTCGGGCGTGGGGCCCGAGATCGTGCCCGAGCCCATCAGATCGCCCACGCGCGTATTGCAGCCGGCCACCGTGTGATGCGCGAGCTGCTGCGCCATCGACCAGTACATGTGGCGGAAATTCGTGCGCGCGATCGCGGTAGCCTCGCTCGCGCCTTCGGGGCGCAGCAGCACTTCGAGCGCGATGTCGAACGCATGATGGCCCGTGTGACGCAGATACTCGAGCGGCTGCGGCTCCTGCACCGGATGCGCGACGCGAAACGGCTCCAGCGCGTCGAGCGTCACGATCCACGGCGAGATCGTGGTGGCGAAGGTCTTCGCATTGAACGGCCCGAGCGGCACGTATTCCCACTGCTGGATATCGCGCGCGCTCCAGTCGTTGAGCAGCACCATGCCGAAGATGTGCTCCTCGGCCTGCTCGCACGCGATGGGCTCGCCGAGCGCATTGCCGCGCCCGATGATGAAGCCCGTCTCCAGTTCGATGTCGAGCTTGCGGCACGCGCCGAACACCGGGCGCTCCTGGTCGGGCAGCTTCAACTGGCCGTTGGGGCGGCGCACCGGCGTGCCGCTCACCACCACCGACGAAGCGCGCCCGTTATAGCCAATCGGCATCTCGGACCAGTTCGGCAGCAGCGCATTCTTCGGATCACGAAACATCGAACCCACGTTCGTCGCGTGCTCCTTCGACGAATAGAAGTCCGTATAGCCGGGAATCTCGACGGGCAGATGCAGCTTCGCATCGGCGAGCTTCACGAACGCGCGCTGGCGCAGCGCCGCGTCGTCGCGCAGTGTCGCTGTTTCGCGCGCAAGCAACGAAGCAAGCTGCACGCGCACGCTGCGCCACGTATCACGGCCGAGCGCGATGAAGTCGTTCAGCGCGGGGCGCGCGAAGACGTTCTGCGCCCCCGTGGACAAGCGCAACAATCCCACCTCGTGCAGCACCGCGAGATCGACGACCGAATCGCCGATCGCCACGCCCACGCGCGCGTTCGCGTGGCTTGCCGTGCTGAACACGCCGAACGGCAGGTTCTGGATGGGGAAATCGCAGGCGGCGTCGTTCGCGCTGTCGATCCAGCTCTTGCGCTGCGGATCGAGCGTTGTCTGCAGATCGGCGGGGAGGGTGTTGCTCATGGCTGCTCCGGATTGAAGTGCTTCTTGAGGCCTTGCCAGCACTCGTAGTAATGCGCCTGCAACTGCGCCGTTTCGAGCGCGAAGCGCGTCGGACGGATCAGCGTGCGGGTCTCGAACATGAACGCCATCGTGTCGCCCACCTTGTGGGGCTTCGACGTATCGGCGCTCGAGGCTTTCTCGAACGTTTCGGCATCGGGCCCGTGGCCCGACATGCAGTTGTGCAGGCTCGCGCCGCCCGGCACGAAACCTTCGGCCTTCGCGTCGTACACGCCGTGCACGAGGCCCATGAACTCGCTCGCGACGTTGCGGTGGTACCAGGGCGGACGGAAGGTGTTCTCGGCCGCGAGCCAGCGCGGCGGGAAGATCACGAAGTCGATCGAGTCGACGCCCGGGGTGTCGGTGGGCGCGTGCAGCACGAGGAAGATCGACGGATCCGGGTGGTCGTAGCTGATCGAGCCGATGGTGTTGTAGCGGCGCAGATCGTACTTATACGGCGCGTAGTTGCCGTGCCATGCCACCACGTCGAGCGGCGAATGGCCGATGTCGGCGCGCCAGAGCTCGCCATTCAGCTTCGCGACGAGCTCGAACTGCCCTTCGCGGTCTTCATAAGCCGCGCGCGGCGTGAGGAAGTCGCGCGGGTTCGCGAGACCGTTCGAGCCGATCACGCCCAGATCGGGCAGGCGCAAGAGCGCGCCGAAGTTCTCGCAGATATAGCCGCGCGCCTCGCCGTCGGGCAGGTCGACCTTGAAACGCACGCCGCGCGGAATTACGGCGATCTCGAACGGCTCGACATCTAGCTTGCCCATCTCGGTCGCGATCGCGAGACGCCCCTGCTGCGGCACGATCAGCAACTCGCCGTCGGTGTTGTAGAAGAAGCGGTCGGTCATCGGGCGGTTCGCCGCGTACAGATGAATCGCGCAACCGCTCATCGAGGCCGCCGAGCCGTTGCCCGCCATCGTCGCCCAGCCGTCGATGAAGTCGGTCGGCTCCGCGGGCATCGGCAGCGGATCCCAGCGCAACTGGTTGGGCGGCGTGGGCGGCACATCGCCGAAATCGGCGACGAGGCGCGGCGCGTGGCTTTTGCCGCCATCGACACTCACGCGCGCGGCGAGCGGCGTGAACGGCTGATGCACC